>JAPKMQ010000126.1 GCA_026645875.1 Longilinea sp. | reverse complement strand
GGCGATCTCGCGGTGGCCGTGGCCCACCAGGTGGCGCAGCGCCTCGCGCACGCCGCCGGCGTTATCCGCCGCCAGCGTGGGGCCCTGCTCGCCAGAGCCGACGAACTGCACCGGAAAGCCCCTGGCGCGCAGGCTCTGCACGTAGGCTGAACGCTCCAGCGAATGCAGCGGCGTGAAAATGATCAGGCCGTCGGTGTTCCACGGCCCGATCGGCACAAAATCACCCTCGGCTGAATTGGTCGGCCAGGCCGGGTGGTTTGAATCGGTCGGTTCCACGCCCACCCCCACGCCGCAGCCGCGCGGATGATGCCCTTGTAGACCGGCATCAGGTAATTCAGGCTGGTGGTGATGTTGTAGAACTGCCAGCCGGCCAGCACGCCGATGGTCGGGCGGTTGTGGCGAAAAGCGAGCTGTTGGACGGGGCGGGCGGATGGTTTCAAGCGGCGGCCTTTGGCAGGTTCAAACGCGGCAATAATATTATGCCACAGACTGACTTCGACATGTATGCACGCACGCAATTGCCGCAAAACGGCGCCGGAAATGGGCCGGCCAAGGAACTCACCTGCTGACGCACGGCAGATAGGTTTGCATCGCGGTCATGCTGCCGTGAAGGATGACGCCGCCTTCTCCCACCGCCCATCCCTCAAACGGCGATGCCATCGATATCGACGAAAGCGTTACCGATACGGAACTGGGCACTTGAGTCCAGAAATGACCGTTCCAATGTCCGATATCACCTTCAGCCCCCACCGCCCAGACGTTATCGGCTGAAAGGACCGCGATGGAAGGCTTGCCGCTGACCGGGCTGATGAGCTCCATCCAACTGGTTCCATCCCAGCGTAAGAATCGATTCTGTCCGGAAACAGCCGTCCAGGCAATCTGTGGATTAAGCGCCGCGACATCTTCGAGGATGTAATGGACGCTGCCGCCGGGGTACTCGGTGATTGGATGGTCCACCGCGGCCCAGGAAGAACCGTTCCAGCGCATAATTCTGCTCCGCAACCGTAAGGTTGTTTGAACCAGTTCAAGTCCAACTGCCCAGCCATCGATATCGCTTAACATGGAGATGGATGAAAAACGCACATACGGTATGGAGATGTTCTCCCAGGAATTGCCATTCCAATGAAGAATTGAGCCGAGTGCATATTCGGGAACACAGGGTGGTCCTGCCGAGCAGACAAAAATACCACCCGTGATCCAGGCGCTGGTATCGTTTGGAACCGCGACATCGGCCATCGCCACCGGCCATGGTGGGGACGGCACTTCATAAGTCGTCCATTCAGTTCCATTCCACCGGATAATGACGCCATAATAAGGCGGAACACTATCCTGCCCGATCGCCCAGCCATTGTTCTTTGATGAAAACGATACAGCACTCAGGGTGGTGGTCGTCGATACAGGGGCGCTGAAAACCGCCCAGGAATCGCCGTCATAATGAAGCACCGTGCCGTTTTCGCCCACCGCCCAGGCGTCATTGGCAGAAACCACGGCTACAGAGTTTAGGTTGGCGGTCACCGGGCTGGCAGCGCTCACCCAGGTGAAATCCTCAACCCCCGCGGGCAGGGTTTGTGCGCTGGCCAGGCTTGCGCCGCCGGGAGCCAGCGGTGCGCACACTGCCGCGAGGAAAAACAAAGCGATACAGGACCGGAAAAGTCGACTGCGCATTTTGGTTTTCCCTCCTGTGGGCCGGGACAAAGCCCATTTTCGACTCCGTTGGGATAATTCAGCATACTACGACATGTGGCGGTCATCATTAAAAACAATGCCTTCGCCCGGTTGGGGCAGGGCGACCGGCCGGTCGCCTCTGCCGAAGATGCACCGTTCGTTCTTCACGGCAAGCGCGCGGCAAAAAATGATATCATTGTTCCCATCATGACCTTCACGCACTGGCTGCTGATCGCGATTGTTGCCGTTCCGCTGCTGCTGGCGCTGCTCAACCGGCTGCGCGTGGACCTGGCGGCGCTGCTCATGGCGCTGGCGCTGGGCGCGGCGCAGTTGCTGGGCCTGGGCATGCTCGGGCCGGCCGGCACACCCGGCGACGCGGTCAAGACCATTTCCGGCTTCAGCCAGCCGGTGGTCATCACGCTGATCTCGCTGTTCATTCTGACGCGCGGGTTGGAGAAGAGCGGCCTGACCAACTGGCTGGCGCGGCACATCGTGCGCATCGCCGGCAACCGCGAAGGCCGCCTGATCGGGTTGTTTGCCGGGCTGACCGCGCTGCTATCGTTGTTTATGAACAACCTGGCGGCCGGCGCGCTGGTGCTGCCCAGCGCAGTGGAAGCCGCTCGCAAGACCGGCATCCGCCCCAGCAAGCTGCTCATCCCGGTGGCTTATGGCAGCCTGCTGGGCGGCGCGGCCACCTACTTCACCACCGCCAACATCATCATGAGCGACCTGCTGCAGATCGCCAACCCGCCGCAGCCGCCGCTCAACATCCTCGACTTCACCCCCACCGGCGGCCTGATCGCCGTGCTGGGGATTGCCTTCCTGGCACTGTTCGGTGGGCGGCTGCTGCCCGAGCGCGAACCGGCCGCCAACCAGGCCGCGGCGCGCCTGACCGGCGGCGAACTGGGCACGTTGTACCAGCTCGGCGAGCGGTTGTGGGAAGCCCGCGTGCTGGAAGGCTCGCCGCTGGCGCGCCAACTGCTCTCGCAATGCGGCATCGGGGCGCGCTTCGGCGTCGCGGTGGCGGCGCTGCGCAAGGACGCGTCCGGCCCGTTGATCCCGGCCGCCGACCAGGTGCTGCTGCCCGGGAATACGCTTTACCTGATCGGGCGCGAGGAAAAAATTGCCCCGCTGCGCGAGCTGGGACTGGAAATCGCGCCCGCCAAAGGCGGCGCGAACGCACTGCGCGGCATCCCGCTGCTGGAGATTGTGCTGGCGCCGCATTCGCAACTGGAGGGCCAAACGCTCAAGGAGATCAACTTCCGGCAGCAGTACGGTGCCGAGGTGATCGCGCTCAAACGCACCACGCGCAGCTACCGCACCGACGTGGGCGACATTCCGCTGCGGCTGGGCGATTCGCTGCTGGCGGTGGGGCGCCTGGGACCGTTCTCCGCTCTGCGCCGTAGTTCCGACTTGATCGTGCTTGAGCCGGACCCCTCGGACCAGCCGGTGGACCGGCGGCAGGCCGGGCTGGCGCTGCTGCTGATTGCCGCGGCGGTGGGCGTTTCGCTGGCCGGCGTGCCGATTTACCTGGCCATGCTGGGCGCGGCCGTGCTGGCGCTGATCCTCAAGGTGATGCCGCCGGAAGAAGCCTATCACTCGGTGGAATGGCAGGCGGTTTTCCTGATCGCGGGGATGTACGCGGTGAGCCTGGCGATGGTGCAGACCGGGCTGGCCGGGATGCTGGGGCGCGGCATGATCGCGCTGGCAGCGCCCTTCGGGCCGCTGGGCGTGGCCGCCGGGGCTTACCTGTTGACCGCGCTGCTGACGCAGGTGATGGGCGGGCAGGTGAGCGCGCTGGTGACCGGGCCGATCACGATCAGCGCGGCGATCAGTATGGGCGTGGATGCGCAGGCGGTAGCGGTGGCCACGGCCATCGGCTGTTCGGCCTCGTTCATCACCCCGATGGCGCACCCGGTGAACATTTTGATGATCGCGCCGGCCAACTACAAATTCAAAGACTTTGTGCGCATTGGCCTGCCGCTGACGCTGATCAGTTTCATCGGGCTGCTGCTGGGGCTGGTGTTGTTCTGGGGGATTAGCGGTTAGCTATTAGCCAACCCTCGGCCAATCCAGCAACAGCGTCTCGGTGAGCAGTTGCAGGTTGGCGCTGTTCAGGCGCGCCAGGCCTTTTTCCAGCGCGGCGGCCTGGCGGCGGGCGGTTTCCAGGCCGGTTTGCACGGCGGCAGCCTGCACGCGCTCTTCGACGTCGATGTTGACCAGCGCGGCCTGCGCGCCGGCGGATCGCAGCATCACGTCGCGCCAGAACGACAGCCAGGTGCGGTAGGCGTCGTGCAGGTTCTCGCGCAGCGCTTCGCGGTCGGTGCGTTTGCCTTTCAACACCGCCGTGCCCAGGCAACCGGCCGAGAAGTGTGCCAGCATGCGGGCTTCATCGGGCGGCGCGCCCCAGTGAGCCTGCAACGCGCCCGCCACGGTGACCAGCGGCTGCGGGCGCAGGCGCATCACTTCGCAACGCGAGGTGATGGTGGGCAGCAGGTCTTCGGCCGAATCGGCCGTCAGCAGCAAAATCACATGCCCGGGGGCCTCCTCCAGCGTTTTCAGCAGCGCGTTCTGGGCGTTGGCGTTGGCCTCGTGGAAGCGCGGCAGCAGCGCGATCCGGTAGCGCGATTCATACGGCGCCAGCGACAGGCTGCGCTGCAATTCGCGCACCGCGTCGATCTTTAAATCTCCGCCGACGCGCTCGGCCTGCACCACTGCCAGGTCGGTGTGCTGCTGGCGCTCAATCTGCTGGCAGGCGCGGCAGGCGCCGCACGGCAGCCCCGGCGCGGGCGGCTGGGTGCAGTTGAGCGCCTGAGCAAAGCGCAGCGCCAGTGTGCGCCGCCCGATGCCGGCCGGGCCGGTGAACAGGTAGGCGTGCCGGGCTTCGCCGTTGGCGATGTGCTGCTGCAGCAGGCGGGCGGCCCACTCGTGGCCGATCACGTTCCATTCCATGCGGGTGATTGTAGCATAGAAGGAAGTGCCGTGAAGCGTGAATGGTGAGCCGTAAAAAGGTATTCGTTAATTCGTTGATTTGGGAGGAAAAACAAAGCCGTGGAGTTGGTGTATAGTTATGGAAGACCTTGCCACCTTGAAGGGCGGGCAACAAGACAAAAAAGGGCCGTAATGACTCACGACGATTCCCGCAGGCTGACGAAATCCGATTTTCTGCTCTACCTCGATGCGCCGCGCCATTTGTGGGCCAAAAAAAACGGCCGGATCGAGGTCCCGCTCTCCGATTTTAACCGGCTGCTGAGCGAGCAGGGCTACGCCGTTGAAGCGCTGGCGCGCGAAACCCTCGAAAGCGTTTATTTGGCGGCCCATCCGCGCGCCGACCTGTTCTGGCAGAGCCGCTACGCCGACGGGCCCTTTGAGGCGCGCGCCGACGCGCTGATGTACTGGCCGGACGGCGGCCAATATGACCTGTACGAGATCAAAAGCTCGACCGGCGTGGATAAAACTGATCTCTACGACATCGCCTTCCAGGCACTCGTTTTACACAGCCAGATCGACCTGCACCGTTGCTTCGTGCTGCACCTCAATAAGGAATACATCCAGGCGGCGGTGACCGACCTGGCGTGGTTGTTCGTCGCCGAGGACGTCACCGAAGCGGTGGCCGCGCTGCTGCCGGAGGTGGCCGAGTTGCGCCAGGGCGCGCTGCTGGCCGCGCTGGCCCGCGAGCCGGACGAATTGCCGCATTGCCTGACACCCAGGGACTGCCCCTGCCCGGCGGTGTGCCACCCCGGTTTGCCTGAGTTTTCCATCTTTGACATCCCGCGCCTGGGCCAGAAGAAGAAAGCCGAGCTGCTGGGGATGGGCATCCGCGACGCGGCGGCCATCCCGCCGGCCTTTGACCTGAACGCCGTGCAGCGCGCGGTCGCCGAGGGCGCGCGCACCCGCCGCGAACGCCTCGACCGGCCTGCCCTGGCCGCCGAACTGGCCCGCCTGCGTTTTCCGATCTGGTTTCTGGATTATGAAACCTGCAACCTGGCCGTGCCGCGCTTCCCCGGCTACCGCCCACAGCAGCAAGTCGTGTTCCAGTATTCGCTGCACTGCCTGGATGCACCGGAGGGACCGCTGCGTCACTTTGGGCATATCGCTCTCAGCGGCGGCGACCCGGCGCGCGAGCTGCTCGAGCATCTTGCCGGCGACCTGGGCGGCTCGGGCAGCGTCATCGTGTGGAACAAGACCTTCGAGATGACCCGCAACCGCGAAATGGCCGGCCTGCATGCTGATTTCGCGGATTTTCTGGAGGGCGTAAACGCGCGAGTGTACGACCTGGGCGAAATTGTCAACCGCGGCATCTACCTGCACCCCGGTTTTAAGGGCAGTTGGTCGATCAAGAACGTGCTGCCGGTGATGGTGCCGGAACTGTCCTACCAGGGTCTGCCCATCCATGAGGGCGGTCAGGCCAGCATGGCCTGGTGGCGGATGGCCTGCGGAGACGCGGACGCCGCGCAGCGCGAGACCCTGCGGGCCGACCTGGAACACTACTGCGCGCTGGATACGCTGGCCATGGTGGAAATTTACAGGCGGTTGGCCGCGCTGCTGTAAGGCAGCCCGCGCCAGACGGGTTGTCGTGTGCCGGCCACCCGCCGCTATGGTACAATCGCAACCGCGAGAAGCCATGTCCATTCTGACCGCCGCCGAGCTTGCCAAATCCTTTGGCCCCAACGACCTGTTCGCCGGGCTGTCCTTTTCGATTCCGCAGCGCGCGCGCATCGGGCTGGTGGGGCCCAACGGGGTGGGCAAGACCACGCTGGTGCGCATCCTGCTGGGGCTGGAAGAAGCCAGCGGCGGCGAGGTGCGCCGGGCGCGCGGGCTGCGCATGGGCTACCTGCCACAGGAGGCCGTGCTGGATTCGCCGCGCACGCTGTGGGAGGAATGCCTGACGGTGTTCGACGGGCTGCGCGCGCAGCAGGCCGAACTGCGCCGCCTGGAGGCGGCCATGAGCGCGCGCCCCGGCGACGAAGCCCTGCTGCAGGCTTACGGCAAATTGCAGCACGCCTTTGAGCGCGAGGGCGGCTACACCTTTGAGACGCGCATCCGCCAGACGCTGGCCGGGCTGGGCTTCGCCCCCGACGACCTTCGCAGGCCGCTGGGGCAGCTTTCGGGCGGGCAGCGCACGCGCGCGCTGCTGGCCAAATTGCTGCTGGCAGAGCCCGACCTGCTGGTGCTGGACGAGCCCACCAACCACCTCGATATCGCCGCGGTGGAGTGGCTGGAAAACTACCTGCGCGAATGGAAGGGCGCGCTGCTGATCGTTTCGCACGACCGCTATTTCCTCGACCAGGCAGCCGAAACCATCTGGGAGATGACGCCGGCCATCGAGGAGTACCGCGGCAATTACACCGCCTACCTGCGCCAGCGCGAGGAGCGCTATGCGCGCCGCCTGGAGGAATACCAGTCGCAGGTGGCCTTCATTGAAAAAGAAGAAGAATACATCCGGCGCAACATCGCCGGGCAAAACACGCGCCAGGCGCAGGGCCGCCGCAAGCGGCTGGAACGCCTGCTGGAAGAAGCCCGCCTGTCGCCGCCCGTGCAGGCGCGCAGCCTGCACCTGCGCCTCGAACCGGCGGCGCGCTCCGGCGACCTGGTGCTGCGCACGCACAGCCTGAGCGTGGGCTACGCCGACGAGCCCTCGGGCGCGCTATTCAGCGTACCCGACCTGACGCTGACGCGCGGCGAGTGCGCCGCCGTCATCGGGCCCAACGGCGCCGGCAAGACCACGCTGCTCAAAACGCTGCTCGGGCAGATCCCGCCGCTGGGCGGGCAGGCGGAGCTGGGCGCTAGCCTGCAGATTGGCTATTTTGCCCAGGCGCACGAGGGATTGCACTCCGACCAGACGTTGATGGAAGCGATCGAGTCGATCGCGCCGCACCTGCGCCCCGGCGAAGTGCGCGAATACCTGGCTAAATTTATGTTTACCGGTGACGATGCCTTCAAACCGGTCAGCGCGCTTTCGGGCGGCGAGCGCGGCCGGCTGGCGCTGGCCCGCCTGGCGCTGCAGGGCGCCAACCTGCTGCTGCTGGACGAGCCCACCAACCACCTCGATCTGGCCGCGCAGGAAGCGCTGCAAACCATCCTGGCCGGGTTCGGCGGCACCATTTTGCTGGTCTCGCATGACCGTTACCTGATTGACGCGCTGGCCACGCAGATCTGGGAAGTGCTGCCCGAGACGGGCACGCTGCGCCTGTTCGACGGCGGCTACAGCGAATACAAGGCCTGGCTGGCCGCTCAGGAGCAGGCTCCCGCGCACGCGGCGGAGGCGCAACCGCGCCCGATCGAGGAACGCCCGCGCCAGCGCACCGGCATGAATAATAATGAACGCCGCCGGTTGCAGCGCCTGCAGCAGATGGAACACGACATCGAGGAGACCGAGGCGCGCATCGCCGCGCTGGAGCGCGCGCTGGAAAACCCACCCGCCACCCCCGGTGAGGTGGCCCGCCTGGGGCAGGAATATCAACGCCTGCATGCCGAGCTGGACGCGCGTATG
>JAPKMQ010000125.1 GCA_026645875.1 Longilinea sp. | reverse complement strand
CCGCGCCGGGGCCGAGCGTGCCAGCCTGGAAGCCGTGTTCCGCATCCCGGCGGCCAGCCGCGCCGAGATCGTCGCGCTGCTGGAGCGCGAGGATCTGCTCGACGAGCCCGACACGGTGGCGCTGGCGCGCGAACTGCGCCGCGAGGGCCGCACCGTGGCGCGCATCAACGGGCACAGCGTGGGGCTCAACCTGCTGCGCGAACTGGGCGCCTACCTGGTGGACATTCACGGCCAGGCCGACCATCTTTCGCTGCTCAACGTCAAATCGCACCTGGGGCTGCTCGACCGCTACGCCAACAGCGAAGCCGCGCTGAGCGCCTACCGCCAGAGCTACCAGGCCCTGCGCGCCGTCGAACGCGAACTGGCCGCCCTGCGCCAATCGGAACAGGACGCCGCCCGCAAGACTGACCTGTTGAATTTTCAGGTCAACGAGATCGACGCCGCCAACCTGAAGCCCGGCGAGGAGGAGGAGCTGCGCCAGGAGCGCACCCGCCTGGCCAACGCCGAAAACCTGGCCTCGCTGGCGCAGCAGGCGCTGGCCGTGCTGGACGAAGGCACGCCCGAGGCCATGTCGGCCGCCGACCTGCTCGGGCAGGCCGCCCAGGCGCTGGCGGGGCTCAGCCGCATCGACGCCAGCCAGCAGGGCCTCAGCGACCAGGCCGATACGCTCTCCGAGCTGCTCTCCGACCTCAGCCGCGAGCTGCGCGCCTACCTGGAGGGCATCGAATTCAACCCGCGCCGCCTCGAGCAGATCGAGGAACGCCTGGAACTGATTCACAACCTCAAGCGCAAGTACGGCAGCGATATTCCGGCCGTGCTGGCCTTCGCCGTGCGCGCCCGCGAGGAACTCGAAACCATCGCCCACGCTGGCGAGCGCATCGACGAGTTGGAATTGCGCGAGACCGCGCTGCGCCAGGATCTGGCCCACCTGGGCTGGGCGCTCTCGCAGCAGCGCCAGGCCGCCGCCGGCGAGCTGGGCGGGCGCGTGGAGCGCGAACTGGCCGACTTGAGCATGGCCGGCGCACGCTTTGCCGTGGACATGCGTTTCGAAGAGCATTCCAAAGGCCTGCGCCTGCCCGACGGGCGCTCTGTGGCCTTTGACGAGAGCGGGCTGGACAAAGTCGAGTTCCTCATCGCGCCCAACCCCGGTGAAGGGCTCAAGCCGATGGTCAAAATCGCCTCCGGCGGCGAGACCTCGCGCCTGATGCTGGCGCTGAAGAACGTGCTGGCGCAGGCCGATTACGTGCCCACCCTGATCTTTGATGAGATTGATCAGGGCATCGGCGGGCGCGTGGGCACCGTGGTGGGCGAAAAGCTATGGCAGCTTGGCCGGCAGCACCAGGTGCTGGTGGTGACCCACCTGCCCCAACTGGCGGCCTTCGGCGACCGGCACTACCGCGTGAGCAAGCAGGTGCAAAACGAGCGCACCACCACGCAGGTGGAAATGCTGGACGCACGCGCGCGCGAAGCCGAGCTGGCGCAGATGCTGGGCGGCGAGAGCGAAGCCAACCTGCACGCCGCGCAGGAGGCCCTGGCCGTGGCGCGCCAGCATGCCGCTGCGCGAAACCGCTGAGCATTCATCCTCCCGGCCTTTTGGCTGCATCCTGGCAAGCACAGCGGCGAAGGATCCTGCTGGATTCCCGGCTCATTCGTCCTAAACAAAGATTCTCACCAGCGCAAGCGCCGCCTCCGCTCTGGCTCCGAATGGCAGGACGTTTCCCCGGCGGCCGGCGGAAATGACCAGTATTGTTATCTTATTGGTAAACTTTAAGAAAATCTGTTGCACATTGTCATAAAATTGTTATATAATCATTAAGCATTCCTGTGAATATCTGGTGCACAGATCGCAGGGGCTCTGTGCAGAAAGGCCGACCGTGCAAGGGGACATACACGGTCGGGCTTTTTTTAATGTGAATAAGACGGTATTCGTTGAGTCGGTATAGGGGGTTTTGGTTGAAAATTAAATCCATCCGCATGCCGAATACTGCATACCGAATCAACATCTTTTTCCTCCCCCAAAAAACTATCCCAATGGCCAGGTCCGCGGCCCTTGACGCCAGGCCGAAATATCATAAAATTTATCGTGTGAATACAAAGGTTGCTGTGCGCTTCTGAGAGTTCTGCGTGACGCCCGCTGATTAGCAATCAGCCACGGGTGCTCATGCCCCGTGGCGATTTTCTTTAATACGCCGCGCGACTTCTCGATCCTGCACGCGCCGGAGCAAAACCGGCACACTGCTGTCAGACTCGAAACCATCGCCAGCCACGGGAAACTTCCCGGGCTGGCGTTTTTGATTGCACAGGAACCTTGTCACCATGTCAACTACGAAGACAATCTCCGCGCAACTGCGCGGAGTGATTACCCAAAAGAATAACGGTGCCTTTACCGTATCGACACCAACCGGCAGCCGCAATTGCCCGCTCACGGCGCGCCTGCGCCGCGAATCCGGCGGCGAACTGGCCGTCGGCGACGAAGTGAGCGTGGATGCCGCCGGCCAGATCGACGCGCTGCTGCCGCGCCGTAACTGGATCTCGCGGCGTTCGGCCGCGCCCATGCCCGGCGCGCACACCCACGAGCAGCTCATCGCCGCCAACCTCGACCAGGTGGTACCGGTGTTTGCTGCCGCCAACCCCAGGCTGGCCTGGCACCTGCTCGACCGCTACCTCGTCTCCGCCGAATCGGCCGAAATCCCGGCGCTGGTGGTCATCACCAAGTTCGACCTGGCGGCCGGCCGCCCTGAAGCCGATGAAATCGAGCAGGTCGCGGCCGAATACCGCGCGTTGGGTTACCCGGTGCTGCTCACCAGCACGCTGGACGGCAGCGGGCTCGAAGCCTTCCGCGCCGCGCTGCACGGCAAACGCAGCCTGCTGGTGGGCAAATCCGGCGTCGGTAAGACCTCGCTGCTCAACGCGCTGGAGCCTGGCCTGGGATTGCGCGTGCAGGCTACCAACGCCGTCACCGGCAAGGGCCGCCACACCACCACCGCCGCGACGCTCTTGCCGCTGACCGCCGGCGGCGCCGTCATCGACACGCCCGGCATCCGCGAGTTCGGCCTGTGGGACGTGGACGGAGCCGATCTGGCCTGGTTCTTCCCGGAGATGCGCCCCCACCTGGACCGCTGCCGCTTCGGGCTGGACTGCCGCCACGCCGAGGAACCCGGCTGCGCCGTGCGCAAGGCTGTCACCGACGGGCTGATCAGCCCTTACCGTTACCAGAGCTATTTGAAATTGAGGTACGACCCATGACAACCATTCCGTTCGCGCAGCGAACCTACTCCCGCTCCAAGGGCCAACAGGACACCTTTGGCGACTTTACCTGTCTGCACTGCGGCCGCCTGGTGCAGTCGCACGAACTGCTCTCCGGCGTGCGCAACCGCAACCACTGCCCGCATTGCCTTTCCTCGCGCCACCTCGATCTCTACGCCGCCGGCGACCGGCTGGCCGCCTGCAAGGGACGCATGCAGCCCGTGGCGCTGACGCTCAAGCATGATGGCAACAAGTACCGCCGCAACAGCGGCGAACTGATGCTGGTGCACATCTGCGACGAGTGCGGCAAGCTGTCCATCAATCGCATCGCTGCCGATGACGATAACGAGCGCATCCTGCGCGTCTTTGCCGCCTCACAGCGCCTTGATCCAGACACCCAGGCAGCGTTAACCCACGCCGGTATCACGCCGCTGGAGGCGTGGCAGAAAGAACTGGTTCAAAGGAGGTTGTGGGGAGGCAGGTGAAGAGCCGTGAATCGTTGATTCGGTATTCGTTGATCCGGTATTGGGTATTCAGTTTGGAACTGGAATGCATCCGCATACCAGATACCGCATACCTCATACCGGGTACCGCATACCGAATACCTTCTCTACTCTTTCGCCAAATGCGCCACGGTCACGCCGTCGCCGCCCTCGTTCTCCTGGCCCGACTGCCAGCGGTCGACGTTGGGTGAATGGCGCAGCGCGTCGCGGATGGCCTGGCGCAATTTGCCGGTGCCCTTGCCGTGGATGATGCGCACGAAGGGCATCCCGCTCAGGTAGGCGCTGTCGATGTAACGGTCCAGCGCCTCCAAAGCGTCCTCGGCGCGCTGCCCGCGCAGGTCCAGCTCCATGCCCGGCGAGGGCGCGAAGATCTGCGGGCGCGCGGCGGACGTGTCGCGCGAAGAGGTGGCCGGTTGGGCCGTGGCCTCGGGCGCGTCCTCGTTGGGGCGCTGCACGTCGGCCAGGCGCGAACGCACGCGCAGGTTGCCGATCTGCACCTCCACCTCGCTCTCACCCAGCGCGGTCACCACGCCGTCCAGTTTGAGCGAGCGCAGCTTCACCTTGTCACCCACGCGCAGCGGGCGCGGCGCCTGCATGCCGGCGATCTTCTCCGGAGCCCGGCGCGCCACGGGGGCCTGGGCGGCCTCCTCCAGCGCGCTCACCTGCTGCTGCAGCGGCTTGAGGGCTTCCAGTGGCTGGCGCGCGCGCGAAAGCTCGCGCCGCACCTCCTCCAGCTCGCCGCGCAGGTCAGCCACTTCGGCTTCAGCCTCGCGGCGGGTCCGTTCCAGCAGCGCCTGGCGCTCGTCCTCCACCTTCTCCATGCGCTCGGCCCACTGCAGGCGCAGCTTTTCGGCCTCGGTGCGCTGGCGGTCGGCATCCGCGCGCAGCTTGCGCGAAATGTCGCGCTGGCGGTGAATCTCGTCGAGCAGATCCTCGGTTTTCAGATCGGCCGGGTTGAGCATGTTGCGCGCCGCTTCGATGATCTCCTCCGGCACGTGCAGCCGCTCGCAGATGGCCAGCGCGTTTGAGCGCCCCGGCAGCCCGATGGTCAGGTGATAGGTGGGGCGCAGCGTGCGCAGGTCGAACTCCATGCTGGCGTTCACCACGCCGGGCGTGGAATGCGCGAAAGCTTTCAGCTCCGGGTAGTGCGTGGCTACCAGCGCGGTGATGCGCTGCTCCACCAGGTGCGCCAGGATGGCGCGCGCCAGCGCCGAGCCTTCCTGCGGGTCGGTGCCCGCGCCGAGCTCGTCCAGCAGCACCAGCGAGCGCCGGTCGGCCTTCTTGAGAATGCGCACGATGTTGGTGATATGCCCCGAGAAGGTCGAGAGCGACTGCTCGATGGATTGTTCGTCGCCGATGTCGGCGTAAATATTTTCGAAAATGCTCAGTTCCGAGCCGGACTGGGCCGGGATGTGCAGCCCCGACTGGGCCATCAGCGCCAGCAGCCCAACCGTCTTGAGCGTGACGGTCTTGCCGCCGGTGTTGGGCCCGGTGATGACCAGCGCGTAGGTGGCCTCGTCCAGCGCCACGTCGATCGGCACCACCGCTGCCGGGTCGAGCAGCGGGTGGCGCGCATGAAACAGCCGGATGGTGCTGCCCGGGTGCGAGCCGTCGCGCATCTTGCGCGGCGGAACCAGCACCGGCTCGGCGGCTTTCAGGTCGTCGGCGTACTTGGCGCAGGCCAGGCACAAATCCATCTCAGCCAGCGCCAGCACGATACCGGTCAGGGTGCCGGCGTGGCGTCCCACCTGGTCGGTCAGCTCGGCCAGGATGCGGCGCTCTTCGTCGCGCTCGGCCAGCTCCAACTCGTGCCAGGTGTTGTTCAGCTCCACCACCGCCAGCGGCTCGACGAACAGCGTCTGCCCGGAGGAGGACTGGTCGTGAATGATCGAGCGGATGCGGCCCTTGAAGTCAGCCCGCAGCGGGATGACATAGCGCCCGTTGCGCTGCGTGATGATCTGCTCCTGCAGGATGGGCGCGTTCTTGGGGTCGTTGATCAGGCGTTCCAGCTTGCCCAGCAGGCGCTCGTGCGCCACACGCATCTCCGAGCGGATGGACGCCAGTTTGGGCGAAGCCGAATCGAGCACCTCGCCGCGGTCAGAGATGGCGCGGGTGATGGTTTCAATCAGGCCAGGCGGGGGCGGCATGCGCGCGGCAATTTCCGCCAGGCGCGGGTAATGCTCGGCCTGGCGTTCCAGCGCGCGGGCAAGCTCGCGGGCCGCGATCAGCGTGCCCTTGATGTTGAGCAGGTCCTCGCCGGTCAGCACGCCCGAGCGCGCCGCGATCTCGATTTGCGGGCGGATGTCGAGCGCGCCGCCGATGGTGGTCTCGGAGCGGATGCTCAACAGGCGGCGGGCCTCACTGGTGCGGGCCTGCCGCTCGACGGCTTCATCCAGTTTGTCGGTGGGGCGCAGCGCGCGCGCCAGTTCGGCCGAAGCGCTAAAATCGGCGTAAGCGGCCAGCTTTTCCAGCACCTTGCGGTATTCAAGCGTTGAGAGTGATTTGTCGTCCATCGCTGGGAATTCTACCATGAAGCCGGCCGCGCAGACGCAGGCGTAGGTCAGCCGACTAGCTGCTCTCCCCAGGCCGCGGCGCGTTCAAGTTCGCCATCCCACAGCGGACCCTCGGAGCCGTGCACGAAGTAACCCTGCGGTTTGCCAACCAGCGTCCCGCCGGCTTTGACCAGCGCCCGGCCGATCGGCTCGGCGGCGTAGCCAAAGATTTTTTCCATGAAGGTCAGGAAAGCGTTGTTGACCTCTTTTACGTCCATGCGCGTATCGAAGGCCGCCACCTTCACGCCCTGCAGCGTGCCAGCCGGCAGCGCTTTGAGCAGCGCTTTGGTGCCGTCGGAGGGTTGAAAGCCGCGCGTGGGCGAACCGACCACCACCAGGTCGAAAGTCTTCAATTCCTCGGGCCGCAGGTCCGCGACCTTCCGCACGGTCACTTCGCCGCGGGCAGCCAGCCCACCGGCCACCGCGTTGGCGATCTTTTCGGTGTTGCCAAAGAAGGACTCAAAAACGACAAGTGCTTTCATGCTGTTGTTTCTCGCTTTTCACAGGAGTACGGGGATGATTTGATCATACCCCATCCTGTAAAGCCCTTCACCGGCTATTTGGGTAGGATTCCGCGGGCAAAACCCTGGGCAGAGGCTGCGTCCATGCGCAAAGAGGGCAGGGTAAATCTGATGGTCATTGGCGTCCGCTGGCTGCCGCCTACATTACAAAAAGCACCTCCCAATATTAATGAGCGCTTTTGAAGGAAATGGCAATAACCTGCCGGAACTTATGCTAATCGCAAAAATTTAGCAAATTTCTTGCAATTCATCACTGCATGCTGAAATTTTGGTGCAGGCAGATATAATAACAATTATTATCAATTTTATGATAATATCGTCGAATAAAAACGAAGGGATTTGCTGCCGCATGGATCCATTTACTGGCTTGAGCAATCGTGAACGCGAAGTGGTCAAACTATTGCTGGAAGGGAAAAGCAACAAGCAAATTGCCTTATCCCTGCATATTACTGAGAATACTGTTGAATTCCATCTGAAGAATATATTTACCAAGTGCCAGGTGAGCTCCAGAACGGAATTGATTCTAAAACTGGGGAATTCCGTAGTTGCGGAAGAGCGGGAAAATGCTGAAAATGAAACCAGACTAAATTCATCAAATTGGTCTGCGCTTTTGAAGACAGCCATCTCTCGAATCCGCAAGGAGTTAAAAATGGAAAATGCAATCAATTCGACTGCCCAAAACGGAACATCCCCGATGACATTCTTTGAGTCAATTCTCGTATGTTTCAAAAAGTACGCGGAATTTAACGGCCGCGCGTCGCGATCAGAGTTCTGGTGGTTTATGTTGTTCATCACACTGGTTGCCTCGGCGTTGGCATACGCCGGCGAGACGTTCGTTAGCATCTTCCTGATTGCCACCCTGCTGCCCCTGTTGGCGGTGGGAGCGCGGCGGCTTCGTGACGCTGGCATCAACGTATGGTGGCTACTGTTCCTGCTGGTGCCGGTCGGCGGCCTGGTTTCGCTGGGGTTCTTGTGGGCACGGCCGACCGTTAACCCACAACCGGATGATGCGCTTCCGGCGTGATGAGTCCGTCGGTGTCCAGAACCAGGTAATCCTTCCCGCCTTTTCTATTGCTTTGATCAAAAAAGCGCCCTCCTGCAACGGAGGGCGCTTTACCAGTCAAGCTTATCTTTACCCGGCTCAAAACCAACCGGAACGTATCCTCTTCGAGGACTTTCCTCTACGAGGACTTTCCTCTTCGAGGACTTCGTACCCGTTACATCCGACTCGGTCCGCGAGAGAGAGGTGAGCGTGTCAATCTACCGCCTGAATTAAGCCGCTTCGCGGCGCGGCGTCGGCTTGAATGAATGGTCAGGCAGTATTACCCGAATACCTCAACGTAAGACGCAGCATGTCAATGA
>JAPKMQ010000124.1 GCA_026645875.1 Longilinea sp. | reverse complement strand
CGGCGCTCCGCAAGGAGCGCCGTTTTTGGTTTGGCGGATACGTTTGCTAGAAGCCCAGGCCTTTAACCAGCGCGAGCAGCAGGCCGCCAGCAATGACGCTGCCGAGCTGCCCGGCGGTGTTGGCGCCCATGGCGTGCATGAGGATGAAGTTGGAAAAATCTTCTTCCTGCGCCATCTTGGCGGCCAGGCGGCCTGCCATGGGGAAGGCGCTGATGCCGCAAGCACCAATGAGCGGATTGATTTTATTGCCGCTCAGCACGCACATCAGTTTGCCAAAGCCCAACCCGGCAATGGTGTCGACGACGAAGGCCAGCAGGCCCAGACCGAGGATCATCAGGGTCTGGTACTGGAATTGTTCGCCGGTTGGCGCGGCGGGGTTAAAGAGGAAGGCCTCGGATGTCATGGTCGCGCCGATGGCCAGGCCGAGGAACAGGGTGGAAACGTTGATGATTTCGTTCTGTACAGCCTTGTTCAACCGGTCAACCACGCCGGATTCTTTGATCAGATTGCCCAGCATCAGCGAGGCAATCAGCGGAGCAGCGTCCGGGGCGATCAGGCTGATGATCACCGTCACCACCACCGGGAAGATCACCACGGCGACCTTTGATACCGGGATGGGCGCGTATTCCATCTTGATCAGGCGTTCGCGCCGGGTGGTGAGCAGTTTCATGATCGGCGGCTGGATGATCGGCACCAGGCTCATGTAGGAATACGCCGCCACAGCGACCGGACCGAGCATTTCAGGGGCCAGCTTGGTAGTGACAAAGATGGCGGTGGGACCGTCGATGGCGCCGATGACGCCGATGGAGGCAGCTTCGGGCATGCTAAAGCCCAGCGCGAGCGCCAACAGCAAGGTGGCATAGATGCCAAATTGCCCGGCCGCGCCGAGGATGGCCATTTTGGGCATGGCCAGCAATGGGCGGAAGTCGATCATGGCCCCCACGCCGACGAAGATCAGCAGCGGGAACAGCTCGGTCTTGATGCCGGCGTCATAGATGACCTTGAGCCAGCCCTCTTCCTGGTAGGCCGACATACCCAGGTTGGCGAACACGCAGCCGATACCGATCGGCAGCAGCAACACGGGTTCGATTTCCTTGGCGACGGCCAGGTAGACGAGCAGGCAGCCGATCGCGATCATCACGCCGTCGGCCCAGGTGAAGCTGGTGAACCCTTTGGTGAGGAATTGAATGACCTGGGTAAAGTCCATTCCAGCTCCCTGTTATTCGCTGAATTCCACCAGCACCTGGCCGTGGCGGACATGATCGCCGACGGCCACTTTGACCGCGGCAACCTTGCCGGCGCGCGAAGCGCGGATGGCATTCTTCATCTTCATGGCTTCAAGGGTGCACAGTTCCTCGCCCGAGGCAACGCTCTGGCCTTCTTTGACGGCGATTGCCACGATGACGCCCGGAATGGGGGCGGTGACGGCGTTGGCCGAAGAAGCGCCACCGTTGCCAACCGATGGGGCGGGCGGGCAAGGGGCGGGTTTTTCAATCACGGGGCGGGCGGGCGCGGCTGCAGGCGCGATGGCCGGCGAGGCGGCAGCCGCCGGGACGGCCGCGAATTGTTCATCCGGCCAGACTTCAAAGGTTTGACCTTCCACCGTCGCCAGCACCGGGCGGCCGTTCAGGTCGGCAATTTCGACTTCGTATTCTTTGTCCTGGATTTTTACGCGAATGATCATGGAGTTAATTCCTTGTTGATTTGCGGGTGAACAGGTTCAGCCGTTGGGATAACCGGTTGGCGCGGTGGATGGATTGCCAGGAGCTGGCTGACCCGGATTGCGGTGAAGCCGCCAGTGCTTTCTGGCGCGCCTGCATTGCCAGTGCAGCGGCCACGGCAGCGGCGGCAACGCGCACAAGCGGTTTTTGCGAGAGGCTGACGGCGACGGCCGCGGCGGTCGCCTGCTGGCGCAGCGCTTCATCGGAAAGCTCCAGCGGCGCAGGCGCGGCTGGTTCGTCGCCGCTGTCTTCGTCTTCACCGGCGCCGGATTCTTCACGGTCGGGGAAGAACCGGTTGGTGAGGCGTACCATAAGGTCCATCAGCCCCCACAGCAGCAGGAGCGCGACGAACACCAGGCCCATGCCGATGAGGGTAATCAATAACCCAGCAGTCAAAGTGGACATATTCAGCCTGCCTCCGTCTTAGACCGGCATGTTGCCGTGCTTGCGCGCCAGGGCGGTGATGCTCTTGTCGCGCAGGGCCAGCAGCGCGGCGATCACGCGGGCGCGGGTTTCGCGCGGCTCGATGACGTCATCCACGTAGCCCTTGGAGGCAGCAGCGTAGGGATTGAGGAATTTCTGGCGGTATTCCTCGGTCAGGCGGGAGCGCTCGGCAGCGGGGTCGGCGGCGGAATCGATCTGCTTGCGGTAAAGGATGTTGGCCGCGCCTTCAGGGCCCATCACAGCGATTTCAGCGCTGGGCCAGGCGAAGTTGATGTCGGTGCCGAGGTATTTGCTGCTCATCACCACGTACGCGCCGCCGTAGGCTTTGCGCGTGACGATGCTGATTTTTGGCACGCTGGCTTCGGAGTAGGCATACAGTACTTTGGCGCCGTGGCGGATGATGCCGCGGTGTTCCTGGTCAACGCCGGGCAGGAAGCCGGGCGAATCGACAAAGGTGACCAACGGGAGGTTGAAGGAGTCGCAGAAGCGCACGAAGCGGGTGATCTTGTCGGCGGCGTCCAGGTCAATCGAGCCGGCCATCACACTGGGCTCCTGCGAGATGATGCCCACGCTCATGCCGCCCATGCGGGCCAGGCCAACGATGGCGTTGCGGGCAAAACCAGCCTGCAATTCAAGGAAGGAGCCGGCATCGACGACATGCTCGATGGCTTCGTGCATCGAATAGGGCAGGTATGGATCGACCGGCACCAGGTGGTTGAGTTCCTCGTCCATGCGGTTGGGGGCGTCGTCGCAGGGAACGGCCGGCGGATTTTCGACGTTGTTGGCCGGCAGGTAGGAGAGCACGCGGCGGGTAAGCGCGAGGGCATTCTTCTCGCTGTCGGAGGTCAGGGTGGCCAGGCCGCTGACGCAATGGTGCGTCTGCGCGCCGCCCAGGCTTTCAAAGTCCACCACCTCGCCAGTGACCGATTTGATCACTTCGGGGCCGGTGAGGAACATGTAGGACTGCTTTTCGACCATGATGATCATGTCGGTGAGTGCGGGCGAATAGGCCGCGCCGCCGGCACACGGACCCAGGATGAGACTGATTTGCGGGACGATTCCCGAATATTGCGAATTGCGCTTGAAGATTTCTGCATACCCGCCCAGGCTGAGCACGCCTTCCTGGATGCGCGCGCCGCCCGAATCGATCATGCCGATGATGGGCGCGCCGGATTGGACGGCCAGGTCCATCACGCGGCAGATTTTGTGACTTTGCATTTCGCCCAGCGCGCCGCCCTGCACGGTGAAATCCTGGGCGTACACATATACGCGCTGGCCGTTCACCAGGCCGTAGCCGGTGACCACGCCGTCGCCGAGGGTCTTCTCGGAGTGGTTGGTCTCATCATCGCGCATGGTAACGAACGGCTCGGTTTCCTGGAATGTGCCGGGGTCCAAAAGCAGATCGATGCGCTCGCGCGCGGTGAGCTTGTTCTTGGCATGCTGTTTGGCGATGCGATCGACGCCGCCGCCCTGGCGGGACTTTTCGCGCATGGAGCGCAGTTCAATGATTCGGGGATCTTCTTCGGGCATACGGGTCCTCTCTTCGAGAAGATTTGAGCGTTGTTGCGCGGATGTTTTCTGGCGAATGACAGATGATCCGCAGCATTCATTGTAACCAACTTCACAAGCGGCCGCTTGAAGCGAAAAGCATGTTTTTCACTGATATTCTTCCTGAATTGAAACGATTAATCTTATGATTGGGAGGTGAATGGAAGAAAATTGCGATCCGGGCTGTGAATCTACTCGAACGCTTAACAAGAGAGCTCCCTGTGGGCGGTAATTGCCACAGGGAGCTCTGCATACGAAAGGTTCAATTATCCGCCGGGGTTAACCCGGGTTGACGTGGGCACGATCGGCGTGGGCGAAGGTGTTCTGGTGCGCGTTGGCGTCGGCACAATCGGGGTGTTGGTCGGCGTGACGGGGGTATTCGTTGGTGGCCGCGGCGTGTTGGTCGGCGGCACCGGGGTATTCGTCGGCGGGGCCGGGGTATTCGTCGGCGGTCGTGGCGTACTGGTTGGCGGCACCGGGGTATTCGTCGGCGGCCGAGGCGTGTTGGTCGGCGGGGCCGGGGTATTCGTCGGCGGCCGAGGCGTGCTGGTCGGCGGGATCGGCGTGTTGGTGCGCGTTGGCGTGATGGATGGAATGGGCGTGTTGGTGCGCGTTGGCGTGCGGGACGGAATGGGCGTGTTGGTGCGCGTTGGCGTGCGGGATGGAATGGGTGTGCGCGTGGGCGTCAACGTGATGGTGGGAGTCAGGGTAATGGTCGGGGTCAACGTTCTGGTGGGTGTGTGTGTGATCGTTGCCGTCCGGGTCGGAGTGCGCGTAATGGTGGGCGTCCGTGTTATGGTCGGGGTGCGCGTAATGGTGGGGGTGCGCGTGATTGTCGCCGTTCGGGTCGGTGTGCGCGTACTGGTGGGCACGGGTGAAGGCGTGGGCGTAATCGTGCTGATGTCAGGCGGATCCATGGGGTAGAGATTGGCCTGTGGAATCACCTGGCGCGCAAGGTCATCTCCTGACCATTCCAACCTGGCGGTCGCGTTGCCGGTGCCTTCAAAATAGGCCATCACCACGGGGTTATCGTAGCGGTTACAGGAGAGATAAACCGGTACGCTGGTATAGGTTTTGGCAGATTGGAAGAACCAGCCGTTGATGATGGTGGCGCCGCTGACATTGACGCGGATGCCGTCGTCTGCCGTGCCATAGAAGGTGTAATAACCCTCAACCGGCGGAACCACGTATCCAAGCCACATCACCTGGAAATTATTCGCCCTGATACTTGGATCCGGGCTGCCGGCTCCCCAATTAAAGTTAATGTTGGGATCAATCCGGTACATGACAAAGTTATTCCAGGCATCCTGGTTGTCATCAGTGTAATATGTGCCGAGAATCCCGGTGCCATTATAGGAGCAGGTCTCTGGCGTGGCGGTGGGGGTTGCCGTTTCTGTAGCGGTGGAGGTGGTGGTCGGGGAAGGCGTGATCGTCGCTGTGGGGGTCTGGGTAACCGTGGGCGTCAGCGTTACAGTCGGCGTTAAGGTGGCGGGCAGCGGCGTGTTGGTATTGATAGCGGCTTGACCGATGGCGCCGACCAGACCAGTCAACCGGTAGGTGCGGAATTTTTCAACGATGCCTTCGCGCTGCGCGGTGAGGCGGAGCGTTGACCAGGAATTTAAGATGGGGGTAATCAAAGGGTGACGGTACGTCAGAATGACGCGGACGCGGTCTCCAGGGCCGCCGGCATCATCGACAAAGCGGACAGAGGACGTACCGGCTTCATTATCTTGCCGGCACAGCACCGGGTAGCGGTCGCGGTCTTCAGCAGTATTGCCGTCATAAAAATAGGGATTTGAGTCGAGGACAAAATGGCCCTGATGGTTTTCAAGGACGCGGTTGGAGCAAACGGTGATAAAGAAGAAACCGGCATCCCGCGGGGTGCCGCGATGGTTCTGGGTAAACGTGGAGCCCGAATACGCATCGGTCAGATAATCTGAATAACTGCCCGTGACCGGCTCGTCCGGGTCGTAGGCCAGGCCCATTGCGCCCTGCAAGGCCACATCGCGGATGGAGGGCATGCGCGCCCAGTCGATCATCACGTTGTTAAGGGTTTCGGCTTCCTGCTCGGTTTGACCGGCCCGATGCCAGGATTGCGCTTCGATGACGGCGTTCGATACGCTGCAGTTGTAAGTGCCATCAGCGGCGATATCCAGCGTGTTGAAATTAATCCGGTTGCCGCTGTTCGGGTAATCATCCCCTAACAATTGGCGCGGGAAATAAATACCACTCAATGCGTCGGCTGCTCCCTCGCAATACTGGGGATCAAAACTACCGGTAATGGCATACCGCACGCCAAAACGGGCCCCATTCTGCAGCGCCAGCCAGGCTTGCAGAATCCGCCCAAATTCAATGATACCGAAGATCAATAGCAAGACAATCGGTACCGCCAGGGCAAATTCAACCAGTCCCTGTCCGGCCCGCAAGGACCGGCGTTTTTTTGCTTGAGGTGCGGTTTCAGGTATCATAAGGTTACCTATTGACTGATTCGCGTATAAATACGGGTGGCGATATCTTCAAAAATGGTGCGAAGATGTGCGCCTGACGGAGCAAAATAATATTGCCCGCAAGAGGTGTTGGCCGCGGCCGCGCTGCACGGATCGGTAGTACGATCGCCGTCATCTCCCACAGCCGCAACGTAGCGCAGGAATTGTTCAGCTATACCCCCATCCACGTTCAAGCCGATCGAATAGATGGCAATATCGTTACCATTTGGCTCATTGGTGTTGGTCGAGCGCGTCAATGAAGCGCTGTCCACCATATCCCGGGCATAATCCAGGACGGAATAATTAGGCGTGGTGGTGGTGTAGGTGGATCCGGGCGGGCAGGTGGAAGCATTATCGTCAAAGCAATAACGCGGCGTGAAAGTAAAATCACGGCAGCCAGACGCCCAGAAGTCCTCGCTCATCTCTCCACCGCAAAAACCGTTGACCAGGGCGGAAGAAATATCTTCATTTGATGCATGCACATCACTCAAATTCACAGCGCCGTCCGAAAGAAAAACCATCACCCACACGGCGCCAAACCGGCCACCGTTGCGTAACTGGTTGGAGCCCTGCCGCAACCCGCAGCCGCTGCAAGTGGATAGGCCGGTGAAATGGTAGTCTTCCGGTTGATTAGGCGCGACGGTATCCATGGTTGCCCAGGTGAAGCCGATGTCATGGTCGTCCTGGGTCCAGATGCCGTCACTGTTCCAATCCATCGAGTCAAAGCGGTCATCCCGGTCACAGGGAACCCCGCCCCAGCCAAATGTATCCGGCCCGCCTTCATCCACGGACCACCAGCGGTCCTGCAGGTATGCCGGATCGGAGGCCGGATTGCCGGCAAAGGGACAGGTATATCCCAACCGGGCCGGGTTGTCATAATCCTCGCCGTCGCCGTCGAGATCTTCTGAGTTCATTGGATTGTAGGATCCGGCATGGTCATACCAGGTTGGCCAGATTCGAAAAACGACCGGAGGGTCATTTCGAACCCCAATACCGTCAATGGCAGTTTTGGCTGCATCCAGCCCCAGCCCCAGGGGGTAAATCAGGTGGGATTCATCATCAAAGGTCACCACGGCCACCTGGTCGTAACCATCTGCCAGGGTGTCAATCAGCGCTTTGGCGGCGTCCTTGGCATCCCGCATTGGCTGACAATTGTTAGCCGAGTTGCAGGCATTTGGATCGAAATCATCAAACGGGCTGTAGCCGGTGGTCGCAGAGGCCATCGACTCGGAGGTGTCCAGGACAATGACTACATCCAGAGGCGCAGCCTCCGAGATGGTGTAGGTGGTCAATGGGATGTTCGTGAATCCCATCAGGGATAAGAAATACAGAGGTGCTTCCTGCGTGGCGCGAACATACACCAGTTTGCGCGGGGCATCGCCGGAGGCGGTATCTGGGCAGCGCGCGTAGAATTCAGGATAGGTTGTTTGCAAATCGGTATCGCGGTTCCCGTCCTGGTCCTCGTCACACAGACGGACAATCACGGTCACCTGGTCCACATTCAGCAGGTTGAAGATTTCTTCAGCTGCTTCCGTCATCATGGATACATTGGCTTCGCGCTTGAATTCATTGGCGGCAGCGATCGATGCGGAATCAACCGTGCGTTTCAGACTTCCGTACGTGACATAAACCGAGCCGGCATCCAACGCCAGACCGACAAAAAATAACAATGCCAGTAAGGATACTGCAAAAACGGCAATGACTTGACCTTTATTCTCTGCGCGTCTTTTAGCCATGGCGTATCTCAAGGGATCGGGGTTGGGGTGGGAATGCTGCCGGGCAATGGCATGAGGGTGTAGGCGTGGATTTGGATGGGATTCGGGACAAAGATCGAAAATAACGGAATATTAAAGACCTGGTTGTAACAATAATAAACTTCCACGGCCACGTAGCCTTTTTCGTGTGGAGACGTGTTCAACAAACGGCTTTCCACTTCATCTTCAGTAAAGTACGGCTCTGAACGGATCACGTTGCCTTTGCAATCCTTGCGAAAATTATCGGTGAGTGAATTTGGACTGTCATCCGCTGTATAGTTGCTATCGGTGTCGCTAACAAAATTCAC
>JAPKMQ010000123.1 GCA_026645875.1 Longilinea sp. | reverse complement strand
GCGCACCGGGGCCGGCGCGCCCATGGCAGCGGTGATTTCCTTGACCAGATCGTACAGATGATCGGGCTGGTACCCCAACAGAAAGGCAACCCCGGCCGGGTCTCCGCCGAGCAGATTGGAGGCGGTGCTGAGGGCTTCATCCCAGGGGATGTCGATGAAGTTGCCCGAGCCGCGCCCGGCTGCTTTGCGCGGGGACTGGATGCGGTCGGGGTTGTAAAGGCCCTGCACCGAGGTCAGCCCGCGCGGGCACAGCTTGCCCCGGTTGACAGGGTGCTGCGGGTTGCCCTCGGCCTTGATGGCACGCCCCTCAAAGGTGCGCATGATCAGCCCGCAGCCGGCCGCGCATTCGCGGCAGGTGGTGGCGTAATAGGTGCTGACGCCGGTCTGGTTGTATTCCGGCATGTTGGCGTACGGCTTGCGCACAACGTACCGCGATGCCGGTCCGCAGCCGGTGAGCACCGCCGCCGCGGCAGCGCCCAGGCTGGAAATTTGCAGGAATTTGCGCCGAGATATTTTCTCGCTCATGCTAGATCATCTCCTGAATCAATAATGGCAGGTGGCGCAGTCGGAGAGGCGCACCCATTTTTCCGGCGCCATTTTCTTGTGGCAATCCAGGCACCAGCCCATATTTTGACCACTTTGCGGTTCTGCAACGGTCATCTGGCTGAGATCGCCGTGGCAGGTCTCGCAACTCACCCCGGCGGCCACATGCGGGCGGTGATTGAAGTGGACATGGTCAGGCTGGATGGCAACTGGAACCCAGGGAATGGAGTCGCCCGCTTTAACAAAAGCAGCCAGTTTATCCAATTCGGGAGATTGTTTTTGCACTTGTTGGTGGCAGCCCCAGCATTTTTCCGGGCTGGGCAGGCCGGCAGTGGGGCCGGTGGCGGCGCCCGTGTGGCAGTAGGTACACTGCGCGCCCACACCGACATGAAAGTTGTGGGGGAACTGGATGGGCTGTTCAGGCGGGATTTGGGTGAAGTAAATGCCCCCAGCCGCGCCGCCCAGCACGATCAGCAGCACCAGGGCAATTGCGATGGTTATACCAGGCCGCTGCCACCAGGGTCTCTTTTTCTCCATACGTTGCTCCTTTTCTCTTTGGCGTTAAGGTTCTCTCTGACGATAATGGAGTTATTTTTTACCGCGGGCAATCCAAACAAAGACAAAAATCAGACCGACCAGCACCACACCGAGCAGGATGGCAAACCCCAGGCTGGTAGCCATGGCCCCCAGCGCGGTCAGCAGGCCGCCCCAAAATCCCTGCGCGGGTCCGCCGGGCTGTGCCACCGGCGTTTCTTCACGACCGCCCATGGAGGGGGTCTGACCGCCGGAGGGGAGGCCGGAGGGGAAGCTTTGTGCAAAAAGCAGCACGTCGCGGCCGTCCTGGGCCGTCCACTTCAGCGACAATCCAATGGGCATGTCCGGCGCTGCGGCCGTGCCAAAGCGCGTGCGGTGCAGGAAGCGCCAAGGGTCCGTCACCGCCAGCGTCCCCAGAGTGACGTCTTGCCCTTCCATGCGGAAGACCATGGCCGTTCCGTCCGCTCCGTGGCAGGCAGCGCAGGTGCTTTCATATTTGGCTTTGCCGTTATCAATGTTGCCGTTGAGGACCTTGCGGGAAACCGGCTCGATGAATTGATTGTCATCGAGGGTACCGCTTTGAATGAAGGCCGCAAGCGCAGCAATATCCGCGCTGCTCAACCATCCGGTGAAATCATGTCCGGGATCGGCGCTCCCCGCGATTGCCAGGGCGGGATCGTTATTCAGCGCCGGAAACACGCCTGGAAAACCGGTAAAATTGTTTCCAGAACTGAAAGCGCCGTCCTTTCCCTGATAATCCCACCCGTGACAGGAGACACACCGCCAGGTGTCCGGCCCGCTGCGGGTATTGGTAGTCTGCGACGCCCACAGCGGCATGTCGCCGACCGGGGGCTGCACATCCAATTCTTCGAACCAATTATCATACAACCGGGCCCCGCGGATGATCTGTTCATCACTTTGCGGCAGGGCGCCGGCACTGACCGGCAGGTTACTGGAAACGGCCAGCGTAAATAGAACAAGAAGGATGAGCGCGGGAACAACGATTGATCGGAACCGTTTCATTCTCTCCTCCAGAAGTTCATCCGGATTGATCAAGTGTGTGATCAATCCCCCAATTGTCTAAATTATACATGTAGGTTATCCATTAAATATACATTAGAAAGGGATGATTAGCAATCGCCCAGGGAGTGATTCTCCCAATCATCCTGTCAACGCGCGGATGATATAATCCAGGCAGAATGATTTGCGGATGGAGAGGCGATGGCAGAAGAAGTTGAAATCACTGGCATGGTGTACGGCGGCGACGGATTTGGGCGGCTGGCAGACGGCCGGGCTGTTTTTGTGCCGTTTGTTCTGCCTGGGGAGCGCGTGCTGGTGGAGCTGGTGGAAGAAAAACGAGGCCATGCGCGTGGCCGCCTGATAACCATCCTGCGGTCGTCGCCAGAACGGGTTATGCCGCGCTGCGCGCACTTTGGCACCTGCGGCGGCTGCCATTACCAACACATGCCCTACAGTGCCCAACTGCGTGTCAAGGAGCAGATTGTGCGGGAGCAGTTCGTGCGCATCGCCGGCGTGAGCGAGCCGCCCATGCAGCCGATTCAACCATCGCCTCAAGCATGGTATTACCGCAACACCGTCCAGTTTCACCTGGATGAACAGGGAAAACCGGGCTACCAGGAGGCGGGTTCGCACCGAGTGGTGCCGATCAGCGAATGCCACCTGCCGCAGGAAATTCTCGCGCAGACCTGGCCGTTGCTCGATTTGGAGCCCTTGCCCGGTTTGGAACGCATCATCCTACGGGCCGGGGCAGGGGACGAACTGCTGCTGGCATTGGAAGGCAGCGGGGACGCCATGCCCGAGTTCAGTGTCGATTTCCCGATTTCAGCAGCCTACCTGGGCCCGGCGGGTTCGATGGTGCTGGCCGGCGACGATGGATTGATGTTTGAAGTGTTGGAGAAACCCTTCCGCGTCTCGGCGGGATCGTTCTTCCAGGTCAACACCGCCCAGGCCGCTGCGATGGTGCAGCACCTGCTGGAACGGTTGCCGCTGGGGAAGGAAACCACGCTGCTGGACGTGTATTGCGGCGTGGGGCTGTTCTCGGCGTTCATGGCGCCGCACGTCGGACGCTGCGTGGGCATCGAGCTGTCCGCATCGGCCTGCGAGGATTACGCCGCCAACCTGGATGCCTGCGACAACGTTGAACTATACGTCGGAGCGGCGGAGGATGTGCTGCCCGCGCTGGACCTCAAGGCGGATATCGTGCTGGTCGATCCGCCGCGCGCCGGGCTGGAACGGGCCGCGCTGGACGCGATTGTTACGTTGGCGCCGGCTACGTTGGCTTATGTCTCCTGCGATCCTTCCACGCTGGCGCGGGATGTCAAGCGCCTGATTGCCACTGGATATGAGCTGAAAGAAGTCAAACCCTTCGACCTGTTTCCACAAACCTATCACGTGGAGTGCGTGGCTATCTTACATCGGTGAGGAAAATGGATTTTGGACGGGTAAGCCTTTTTCCTGAAAGGACCAACCGTGCATGGTACCACTAATGGTGAATGACGATGAATGAGCAACAGATCAAAGAATTGATGTCGGATTGCACCCTGTGCCCGCGGGATTGCCACATCGATCGTGCAGAGGGACGCAAGGGCTATTGCCGCGAAACAGATGCGCTGGTGGTGGCACGGGCTGCGCTGCACCTGTGGGAGGAACCCTGCATCTCCGGTGAGCAGGGCTCCGGTACGGTGTTCTTTTCCGGCTGCCCGGTGGGGTGTGTTTACTGCCAGAACCGGCCGATTGCGCGCGGGTTGACCGGCAAGGAAATATCCGTCGAGCGGTTGGCTGAGATCTATCTGGAACTGCAGGGCCAGGGCGCGAACAATATCAACCTGGTGACGCCCAGCCACTATGTGCCTCAAATCATCCGGGCACTTGAGCTGGCGCGGGAGCAGGGTCTGCGCCTGCCGGTTGTCTACAATTGCGGCGGGTATGAAAAGGTGGAAACCCTGCGACTGCTGCGCGGGTTTGTTGACATCTATCTGCCGGACCTCAAATACAAGTCGAGTGATATCTCGAAACGATATTCCAACTGCGCGGATTATTTCGAGGTGGCCTCGGCAGCCATCCAGGAAATGCAGATGCAGGTTGGCGAACCGGTTTTTGATGCAAACGGCATGCTGAAACGCGGGGTCATCGTCCGGCATATGACTCTGCCCGGTTATTTGCAGGATTCAAAGGATGTAATTGCTTATCTGCACCAGACCTACGGCAATTCGATTTTCATCAGCATCATGAGCCAGTACACGCCGCTCGCCGACCTGGAACGCTACCCGGAGATCAACCGCACGCTGCCGAAATCTGATTATGATGAATTGATCGAATATGCGCTTTCGATTGGGGTCGAAAATGGATTCGTGCAGGACGGCGAGACTGCCCTGGAGAGCTTCATCCCGGCCTTCGATGATACCGGCGTATAAGGCTGCCAGCTTGATGGAAATCCATACACCGCACAGATAACAAAACGCGCCTCTGCTGGGGCGCGAATTGAATTATTTCAAGAAATAACCAGAGTCAGGGGAACAGCCGGCGAGCTTTGACCTCGGCGACGGCATCGGGGCGGTATCGGTAAAGCTGCGCCGGGCGGCCTTCGCCGGAGCGCCGGCGCGGGGTGTTTTCGATGATGCCGGCCTGCAAAATGCGCCGGCGAAAGTTGCGTTTGTCGAGCTTTTCACCCAGGATCAATTCATAGGTGGATTGCAATTCCGACAGGCTGAAATATTCAGGAAGAAGTTCAAACCCCACCGCGCTGTATTCCAGTTTGTAACGCAAGCGGCGCAGCGCGTAGACCAGCACCTCGTCATGGTTGGGCACCAGCGCCGGCAGAGCGTTTACCGGGAACCAATTGGCCGCAGATTCGTCTTTATCCTTGAGGAGCGAATCGGCCGGCACCAGGGCAAAATAGACCACCGCGGCGGCATTGCCGCCCGGCTTGTAGTAGGTATAGAGCTGCTCCAGGTACGCTTCATGCAACCCGGTAAAGCGCGTGACGCAGTCTGCTGCCGTTTCCTCCAGGCTTGTTTCGGCCCGTAGCGAGACTCCTGGCAATTGCCATTGACTGGCCTCGTGCGGGCAACACAACAGTGCCTGCAGTAAATTTTCACGCAGGGTAAAGACGACGACGTCAATTTCAATTTGAAATTGAGGGTTGTGGCTGGATGTGGTCTGCGGAGATTTTTCCATTTGGCAGCTTCCCCAGCGATCATTATAACTGATTTGATTGCCGGGTTGTTATAATGAAAGTGTCAGCGACGGATAAAGGAGGAGTGGATGAGCAAGAAAATTCCGATGTTATTGGCTCTCAGCCTGGTGGTGAGCCTGCTGGCGGCCTGCAATCTGCCCGGCCAGCCGGAACCCACGCAGGATTTGTTTCCAACGCCAAATATGACGCTTACCGCGCTGTTTGCGCCGGGGGGCATCCCGCCCACGGTGACGCCGCCGGCCCTGGTGACCGCTACCAGCGGGTCGGTGGTGGTGCAGCCCAGCGCCACCCAGCCACCGCCGGCAGCCACGGCCACCACCGCGCCTACAGCTACTGCAACCGAAGTGCCGCCGACCGCCACGCCCGTTACCCGGCCTGGTCCCTCTATCAAAGCCAGCTATCTAAGCACCGCGCCGAAAATTGACGGCGATTGGGGTGAATGGAAAACCGATGCCTACCCGGCGCGGTTCGTGGTTTACGGCGGGGGCAACTGGAAGAACAGCGACGACCTGGAAGGCTCCTTCCGCGTTGGCTGGGATAATACCTACCTGTACGTTGCGGTGAAGGTGTTGGACGACAGTTACGTCCAAAATGCCAGCGGTGCCGAGATTTACAAGGGCGACAGCATTGAGCTGCTGTTTGACTCGGACCTGTGGGGCGATTTTGCCGTGCGCAGCCTGAGCAATGATGATTACCAGATCGGCATCTCACCCGGCAAGGACGAGATTGGCGGCAGCACCTCGGCTTACCTTTGGTACCCCAGCGGCAAGGCCGGCGAATTGAAGGATGTGAAGATTGCCGCGGTCTCCTCGGCGGGGATTTACCGCGTCGAGTTCGCCATCCCCTGGAAGGTGCTGGGCGTCACCCCGGCCTCTGGCAGCCAGTTTGGTTTTGGAATTTCGGTTTCCGACAATGACAAAACTGGCTCAAAGGAACAGCAGAGCATGGTCTCCAATCTCAAGGATCGCAGCTTCCTGGATCCCGGCACCTGGGGAACCCTGACGCTGTCGAAGTAAGCATAGTTCGGAAAACTAAAATGCCTGCGGCGGATGATTCCGCCGCAGGCATTTTTAATTATGGCGCGGGCGGCTAAAACAGGATGGCTGCCAGCTCGGAGCGATAGGCGCGCGACTGCGGGTCGTTTGGACCGAGCAGTTCCAGCAGCGCCACGATTGCCTGGCGTGCTGCGCCCTGCCGGTAGGTCTTGTTTTGGCGAAGGATATCCAGCAACCCGTCCAGCGCAGCGGGCAGGTTCCCACGGCCAGCCAGCCGGATGGCTTGCGCGTAGGCGATATCCAGGTCGGTTGCGCCTGGCAGGCTGCCGTCCTCGCTATTTTTCAGGGCCTCGGCCAGCGGCAGTAGTTGTTGGGCGCGCGCGTACTCACGGCTGGCGGGGAAATTGCGCAGGATTTCCAGCGCCGCGGTTCCGTAGCCCTGGCCCAATAGCGCCATGGCCAGTCCTAGCTGTGCTTCCGGCTGCTGAGGCGTTTGATCCAGCAGGTCGCGCAACAGATTTTCTGCTTCCGCCCACTGGCGGTCCTGCAGCAGGCTGAGTGCTTTTTCGAGGGCCAGCGCCAGCGGGCTGGGCGGGGTGATGCGGGATAAAAACTCGCGGATGCGCCCTTCAGGTTGCAGGCCACTAAATTCACCCACCACTTCGCCCTGGCTGAAAGCCTTCACCGTGGGGATGCTGCGCACGCCGTAATGCAACGCCAGGTTGGGGTTCGCATCCACGTCCACGCGCGCAAGGCGAAAACTGCCTTGAGCTTCATGTGCCAGCCTTTCGAGCAGCGGGCCCAGCGTTTTGCACGGCCGGCACCATTCCGCCCAAAAATCTACAACGACAGGTGTGTTTTCAGAATAGGAAATGACTTCGTATTGGAAATTGGCTTCCGTTACATCCACAATGTTATCCGATGCCATCATCTTCTTTCTCCGCCTGCCTACCGTGTAATTCCATCCATGATCTTGCCAGATGTGCGAATTCAATCGGATAAAATTCGTTCACTCATCATCCCTGGCCGGCGCGGAGGGTTGATCGACGCGCAGGATCTCGCCGTGCATGTCGATGACCACTTTAAATCCCATCATGCCCAGGTAGGCGCGCGCATCCGCCGGTATGCCGGTTTGCAACAGGGCTTCAAATTGCCGGTCCATTTGTTTAATCTGGTTTAGCAGCATCGCCTGTGTAAAAATATCTTCCTGGCCGAGCATTTTGGCCGTTTGCTGGCTGATTTCTTCTTCATGGCCTTCGATCTGCTCGCCCAACATGTGCAGTACCTGGCGGTCCACTTCCTCGGAGGAAATATGGCGGTAAAAACCGGCATCATTGACGACGTAACACGGCTCTTCGCCCACGTACGCAACGGTGACGAGGTTATCGTTTTCATCCGCGATCAGACCTTCAAAGAGCGCTTTTCTCATGGTATTTTCACCAATAACGAAATCCTTTCAACAATTGACTGCGAATTAATTGTATCAGGGATTCCTATGGATTTTATTAACGCTCGATCACATCCACGATTGTGCCGGGGTCTGCCTGGAACAATCGCTCGCTCCAGGGTACGTCCGGGTGAGTCCACAGGTACACCCAGCGTGCGCTGTGCGTGGGCAGGTTGATGCAACCGTGGCTGCGCGGTTTGCCAAAATCATTGTGCCAGTAGGTGCCGTGAAAGGAAATGCCGCTGTCGGTCAGGTAACTGACCCAGGGCACGCCGGGAAGGTCATAGCTGGCCGGCGCGGCAAAATCGCCGTCGGCCATGTGGCGGGAGGGACGTTTTCGGTTCATCAGGTAGCGGCCAGGCTGGGTGCGGAAATCGCCGTCGCTGAAATGCGCGCCGGTGGCCGCCCGGCTGATAAAAACCGGCCGGTCGTATTCGTAGGCGATGACGGCCTGGTCTTCCAGCAGGATCTCGATGCGCTTGGCCTCAGCAGGAACCTGCGGGGAGATGGGAAGCAATTCGTCTGGCTCAAACAGGTGAAAGTGTGCCGCCCGGGCGTAATAGGTGATCTTCCATTTTTCATCATACACGTTGTACCAGAGGTCGCCGGCATTGTCATTGGTTACGCCAGTGATCCAGTAGGTGGTGCCGTAATACAGGCGGTACACAACCGATTCGGGCCGCAAGGGGCTCCAGGTGCTGTCGGTATAGGGA
>JAPKMQ010000122.1 GCA_026645875.1 Longilinea sp. | reverse complement strand
GGAGCGCCAGCCATTTTTGTACGGTGCCTTTGCCATAAGTCGTCACGCCAACCAACCGGGCGCGGCCGGCATCCTGCAGCGCGCCGGCGGTGATCTCAGAAGCAGAGGCAGAGCCTTCATTCACCAGCACCACCATGGGAATATCCAGGGCCAGGCCGCCTTTTTCGGCTTTATATTCCGTGATGGTGCCGTCGCCGTACTGCTCCAGCAGTACATTCCCGGTATTGATAAATTCCGAGGTCACTTCCACGGCCGTTTCCAGGTATCCCCCACCGTTGTAGCGCAAGTCAAGAATCAAGCCCTTAGGTTCCTGGGCCAGAAGCTCTTTCAAGGCTGTGCGCAGATCGCGGGTGGTGTTGTCGCCAAAGGTGCTCAGCGCCACATACGCGATGCCCGAATCCAGCATTTTGCTGGTCACCGAGGATTGCACGATTTTCGCGCGCGTGACAGAGATCTCAATCGGCTCTTCCACACCTTCGCGCCGGATCGTCAGGACAACGGTTGTGCCAGCCGGGCCTTTGACCTTGCTCAGCACCACGCTGCCATCCACGCCGGTCATATCTTCCCCGTCGACAGCAATGACAAGATCACCGATCTTGATGCCGGCTTTTTCGGCGGGTGAGTTGGGCATGGGACTGATGATTTTCAGGTAATCGCCGGTGATGTCAACCACCGCGCCGATGCCGTCATATTCGCCTTGAAGCGAAGAATTCGCCTGGGAGTATTCATCCGGCGACATGTAGGAGGTGTGCGGATCGCCGAGCGCGTCCAGCATGCCGCGGATCGCACCGCGCATCAATTCGGTGTCATTGACAGGCTGGTCGACGTACAGCGAATGAACCAGGTCCCAGGCTTCCCAGAAGGGAGCAAAAGATTCTTTTCCGCCGGAATCGCCGGTCGGAATTTCAGTGGCCGGTTGAAGCGGCGAATTCAAATCGATGGCCGGTGCGGCCGCGGCTGAGGATTTCGGCAAAATCCAGCCAACCAACACGCCGCCCGAAAAACTGCCCAGCAGCAGGATGGCTGAGACCATTGCAATCAGGATGTTACGCGCAATACGAGAGGACATTCCTATCTCCTCAATAAAGTTATTCTGTCAACGAATTTATCACGGAAGTATTAAACCAGGATAAAAAATTATCCTTTTTGATCCGGTTGTATCGGGTTTGCTTGTGTGTCGGATGGCGTGCGCAATTCGGTGGCCCTCCGTGAAAGCTCCGCAAGCATCTCATCCTCTTTTTGCCAGGGGTTGCGAATGGATTGGCCCATTTGCTGGATCACCCGGGCGGTGCTGGCGTCTGAGTCTTTTTTCCTGGCTCGCAGTGCCGAAACCAGGGACCAGTTGGTGGCAACCAGGAGCAACCCCAGCAACGCAAAGATTAACCAGCCGTACCAGGGGATGTCATTCATGCAAGGCCTCCACAATCTGCCCACCGTTCACGGGGAGCACGCTTGGCAATTCCACCAACCGCGGGATAGCCGGCGCGAAAGAGGCCGCTGGATCCGGCGGGCCTACCAGGATGGTTTGAAAATGGCGGCTGTGCGCAGCGACCAAATTCCGCGGCGCGTCGTCGATAAACACGCACTGCTGCGGCCGCGGGTTACCGGCGAGTTCCAGGGCAATGTCGAAGGCTTCCAGCATCGGTTTGCAATACGGAGAAAGCATGGTGATGTCGATGATGCCTTCAAAGATGTCTGATAGCCCAAGAATCTCCAACACCCGCAGGGCGTGCGGACGGTCGCCGTTGGTAAAGATGAATTTCCGCTCCGGGTAGCCAGCGAGAATCCGGCGCAATTCTGGATTGGGACCGAGGTAGCGAGTTAACGGGACATCGTGGACGAAGCGCAGGTAATCGGCCGTATCCACGTGCATGGTTGCTTCCAGGCCGCGCAAAGTTGTGCCGTACCGGCCGAAAAGCTCATGCCGCAGCGCGGGCACCTCTGCCGCCGGAATACCCAGCACATCCCGCATATACAGGTCGATCCGGTTTCGAATGTCCTGCCAGACCCCGCTGTCTGCCGGGTAGAGGGTATCGTCCAAATCGATAAATAAGGTCAATTCGCCCATCAGGCCAGTATAATCGAATGCGGGCGGTTTTCAAAGAACCCAGTGCGCAAAGCATGACCCATAATAGGACTGCACTCCCATAACAGGGATTGGCGTTCTTTGTATAATCAATCCGCTCAGGAGCTTTCATGCCGATTCACCTATTAGCGGAAGAAGTCGCATCCCAAATCGCAGCCGGAGAGGTGGTTGAACGCCCCGCGTCGGTGGTGAAGGAACTGGTGGAAAACTCGCTGGATGCCGGCGCGCGGAATATTGCCATCCGCATTGAAGGGGCCGGGAAACGATTGATCGAGGTGGCGGACGATGGCGCCGGAATCGCCAGGGATGAAGTGCTGCTGGCGGTAGCCCGGCATGCCACCAGCAAACTGCGCACTGCCGAGGACCTGTTTCACATCACCACACTGGGCTTCCGCGGCGAGGCGCTGGCATCCATCGCCTCGGTTTCGCGGTTCGCCATCACCACGCGGCCTGCCGCTGAAAGTCTCGGCGCGCGCGTCCTGGTGGAAGGCGGACAGACCGGGCAGTTGGAGGGCGCCGGCGTCCCAGCCGGAACGGTGATCCGCGTCGAAGACCTGTTTTACAACGTGCCTGCACGATTGAAGTTCTTGAAACAGGATTCCACCGAACGCAGCCAGATTGACGGTCTGGTGACGCGCTATGCGCTGGCTTATCCGCAGGTGCGCTTCCAGCTCTGGCACGACAACCGCCCGGCATTGCAGACCAGCGGCAACGGCGACCGGCGCGAAATCCTGGCGCAGCTCTACGGCGTGGAAATTGCCCGCCAGTTGCTTGAGGTCAGTTCGGATGAGGATGCCCGCAGGATGGACGGTTTTATCAGCCCGGTGGCGCTGACCCGCTCCAACCGGCGCGACATCACTTTTTTTATCAACGGACGCTGGGTCCAATCGGTGCCGCTGACCACGGCGCTGGTCCAGGCGTACCACACGCTTTTGATGGTGGGGCGGTTCCCGCTGGCGGTGATCTTCCTGCACCTGCCGCCCGAAGAGGTGGACGTCAACGTGCACCCAGCCAAGGCCGAAGTGCGCTTCCGAGACCCGGAACGCATTTTCAGCCTGGTGCAGCGCGGCACGCGCCGGGCGTTGCTGGCATACTCGCCGGTGCCTTCCATTGGCATGAGGCAGTGGAAAACCGCGCCTGGTCAGCCCCAGGCGATTGACCCGGCATGGAACATGTCGGCTGAACTGCAGAACGCCATCCGGCTGCCGGAATTGCCCGGTGAAATTGTGGAGCCGGTGACAACCACTCCATCGGTTTCACCCGAAGAGCTTTCTTCCGCGCAATTGCCGCTGTTGCGGCTGATTGGCCAGATAGGGCTTTCGTACCTGGTCGCCGAAGGTCCGGATGGGTTGTATTTGATCGATCAACATGCCGCGCACGAGCGCGTTCTATTTGAGCGACTGATGAAGCAAGCCGCTGCTCAGCGCATTCCCGCACAGGCGCTGCTCGAGCCCGCCATTGTCACCCTGCCGGCTCAGCAGGCCGGCGTATTCATGGGCCAATTGGACGCACTGGAGCATCTGGGCTTTGAGGTGGAACCTTTTGGCCCGACGACTTTCCGGGTGCGGGCCATTCCATCCGTGCTGCTGGGAAGCGATCCGGCTGCCGCGGTGCGGGTGTTGGTGGAAGACTTTGAGGAAGACGAAAGCCCGCTGCGCGAGGAAGTGGAAAGTCGCATCGCCGCGCGAGTGTGCAAACGTGCCGCGGTGAAGGCTGGCCAGGTTATGTCGACGGATGAACAGAAGAAGTTGTTGGCAGACCTTGAAACCTGTCAATCGCCGCGCACCTGCCCGCACGGTCGCCCGACGATGATTCATCTGTCCGTGGACTTGCTGGAACGTCAATTTGGCCGGCGGGGCAGCCGGTAATCTTTGAGAAGGGGAGTGACTATGCAAATCGTGACCGATCGGGGAGCGGACCTGTCGCCTGAGGTGGCGAAGGAGTTTAACATCCATTTCACGCCGCTCAAGGTGACGCTGGGAGAGCGCACCTATGCCAGTGGGGTGGATATTACACCGGATGATTTTTACGATTTGCTGGAGAGTTCCGATCAGATGCCCACCACTTCGCAGCCGTCCGTCGGTGAATTCGCGGAACTGTACCGGACGCTGGCTCAAACCGATCCTGAGATCCTGTCCATCCACATCTCTTCCGGGTTGAGTGGCACGTTGAATTCTGCCCGAAGCGCGGTCGAACTGGTGCCCGAAGCGCATGTGACCCTGGTCGACACGCGCACGCTTTCCTGTCCGCAGGGCTGGCAGGTGGAAGCCGCAGCAAGAGCTGCCCGAGGCGGGTGGAAGCTGGATAGAATCTTGAGCTTCCTGACCGATTTCCGGGCGCAAACGGAAGGCATGTTTACCGTGGCAACGCTCAAATACCTGATCCACGGTGGTAGAATCAGCCACATCAAAGGCCTGCTGGCTTCGCTGTTAAATATCAAGCCGATCATTGGCGTGGACCTGGAAACCGGAAAATACAGCCAACTGGGCCAGGAAATCACGCTCAAACGTGCCATATCCTACCAGGCGGATTTCCTGGTAAAGCGGTTTGGCGAGAGCACCCGGCTGCGCATTCAACTGCTGCATGCCAACAACCTGGCCGGCACCGAATGGCTACGCGAGCGCATCAATCAACGCTTTGATGTGGAATGGCTGCCCACGATTCCCATTACGCCAGCCCTGGGTGCACACGTTGGCACGGGTTTGGTGGGTATGGCTGTGGGGCCTGCCTCAATTTTCCAGCAACTGCCGGCTTAGAGATAATCTCGGGCACGGACCGGCAATTCGACAGTGAAGGTGGAACCCGCCTTCACCTGGCTTTGCACCCGGATGGTACCGCTGTGAATTTCCACGATTCGGCTGCAGATGGACAGCCCCAGGCCTGTCCCTGGATAAGCTTCCTGGATCGGCGTCGCCCGGTAAAACTTCTCAAAAACATGCGGCAAATCCTCTTCGGGGATGCCGATGCCGTCATCCTGAACGGAAAAACCAACGGTCTGGCCGTCTCCCCAGGCGTCAATGTTCACATGGCCACCTGCAGAATTGTATTTAATGGCATTGTTGAGCAAATTGATGACAACCTGCTTGATCTTATTTTCGTCCCCTTCAAAGGTCAGTGGGTGGTCTGGAAGCGCGAGAGTTAATTGAATGCCGGCTTCACGGGCTTTGGGTTGGAGGATGCGGGCACATTCCTGCAAGACAGCAGAAAGATCGATCAGGCTGGCAGTGAAAGTCAACCGGCCTGTCTCCAGGCGTGAGTATTCCAGGTAGGAACTCGCCAAATTGTTTAGCCGGGTGACTTCGTCTGCGATTGATTCAGTGAATTGCAGACGCTGATCTTCGGTGAGGTCGCTGCGTTTGAGCAGGTAGGTGATGGTAAGAATGGACGCAAGCGGCGTTCGCAGCTCGTGGACCAGTTCATTGATGAGATCGGCTTGCTGGTAAAGGCGGGAATTCTCGACGGCAATAGCTGCCTGTGCAGCTAAAACCGTGAGAACATCCACGTCTGCATCGTTAAATAATCCTTGCTTTTTGTTGACCACTTGTAAAACCCCCTGAACTTTATCCTTCGCTACCAGTGGTACAGCAATCAGCGATCTGATTGGAGTGGGCAACAGCGGATCGGCAGAGACAATTGGCCGCTGATCGGGGCTAATTTGTGGCACAATGACCGGTTTTCCCTCAGCAGCCACTTGCCCGGCGATGCTATCGGATGAAAGGTCGCTACTCAGAATCGTGCTTGAATTCTTTAAACTGGAAGAAATTTGTAAAACGATACCCCCTTTGGTCTCGTCAAACAGGAAAACAAGTGCGCTTTCTGCGTTGCTCAGGTTGACCGCCACACGCAAGATTTTCCGCAGTAAAACATCCAGGTCAAGTGTGGATGCCAGGTCGCGGGAGATTGTGAGAAGTTGCTTGAATTGCTGGTTGTCGGTGGCCACGCTGATTACATCTCCAGTATAGCACGAACAATTGACGGGAGTGCATGAGAGATTTCACAGTTTAACAAGATTTCCGCCCGGTCGTCCAGATGCGTACGTGAAAGCGTGTTGATGATCAAATGGGCGCCGTTGTCCAGTGCATATAAAGGCAGGCTGTTCACGGGCCACACTTCAAGAGAGGTGCCGGCGATAAGCATTACATCAGCGCGGGCGGCTGCCACTACGGCCGCATCCCAGATCGAGGGCCGGAGCGTTTCTTCGTAGAACACAATCTTGGGTTTCAGCACCCCTTCACAGACCGGGCAACGCGGAATGACCGCGTTTTCGATGAAATCCGGGTAGAAACGCTCCGATGGGAACGACTTGCGGCAGTTCAGGCACAGCAGTGTTTCCAAGGAGCCGTGCAATTCCACGACATTTATTGAGCCGGCTTTTTGGTGCAACCCATCGATGTTCTGGGTCAGCACCACCTGCAACCGGCCCAATTTTTCAAGCTCGGCCAGTGCGCGATGGGCCGGGTTGGGTTCGGCGACCGCCATCTTTTGAGCCAAGGGGCGCAACCAGCGGTAAAAACGCTCAGGCTGCCGGTGAAACGCCGTCAGCGAAACAACCTCCATTGGATCGAGATGCGCCCATTCACCCGTTCCGGGCGACCGGAAATCAGGGATGCCAGAAGGGGTTGAAATGCCCGCGCCGGTCAGCGCCACGACATGACGGGCAGAAGCGATCAGCTGGGCAGCCAGTTGTATTTGTTCGTCAAAACGCGCTGTCATCAGCCCTGCGTTTGAAGCCTTTGCGCCAGCATGTCGGCCATGCGGTAGAATTGCTGGCTGACCAGGCCTTCTTTCTGGATTTCGATGAGCGGGATCGAGCGCGTCGCAGCGTAAAAGGCCTGTTCCGGTGCTGGCGGAACCATCATGGCGATCGACTGGCCGATTTTTTCCTGGATCTGGTTGGCGGAAAGAACCACATCGGCGCGCACACGGTTGATGGCCATGACCGTCAAAAGCTTGGGTTTTCCAAAGCCGCGTGCAACCAGGTCATCGATTAACAGGCGTGTGCGCTCAACCGAGGATGGTTGTGGTTCGGTGATGACAATAATCTCGTTTAGCTGCGACAGAATCCGGTCCAGCATGGGGTGAAAGCTGGTGCCAATATCCAGAATCACCATTTGAGCCATCATTGAGAGTTGTTGCAGGATGGCTTCCATTTGCGGGCCGTAGTTGAGTTGATCCGTTTCACGGGCGCGCGAGGAGGCCAGCAGCAGGCGCACGCCGAAGGTGGTGCGGACGAGTTCTTTTTCAACCACGGTGGTGGTGATGTCCGCGGCGCGGCAGTGAATTAAGTTGTTCAGGCCTTCGGGATTGGTCAGTTTCAGGTCAATGGCCCATGTGCCCTGACTGGGGCGCATTTCTGCGGCGATCGTCGATAATTTCGTCCGTTCGTGAACTGCCAGTGCCAGATTCAAGGCCAGCGTAGACACTCCCAAACCGCCTTTGGCTGCGATCACGCCGAGAGTATAGCCCCGGTCTAGTGCGGGGGCTGGTCCGGTGCGCACTTTGACCCGGCTGAGTAGCGCCTTGATATGCGCCACCAGTTCAGCCGGATGAACCGGTTTGGTCAGGTAATCATCTACGCCGGATTCATACCCTTTGACCTTGTCGTCAACTTGACTCTTGGCGGTGAACATGAGGATGGGGGTGACCGTGGTGGCCGTCTCATTTCGCAGGCGACGGGTGACTTCATACCCATCCATATCCGGCATCATGATATCCAGGACGATCAGATCCGGCTGTTCATTCCGAGCCATGGACAACGCCTCGGCGCCATTGTGAGCTAAGGCAACCTGATAGCCTTGCCGCTGGAGCATCAGCCCCACCAGGCGCAATGTTTCCAGGTCATCATCGACGATCAGAATTTTCTCAGGCATAACAGCCCTCCCTGGCGCATGCTTTGGCCCAGTTATGACCAGTTGGATGAGGAATGAGATTCGTTACTACTATTCTAAATCAAAATAAAAAAAACATAAACTATAATCAGCTTATGTTAACGCGGATTCAGCACAGCGCTTCCAATGATTGCGGCTTAAGTGCCGGTCAGGTGGTTCTGGTGGGCGTATCCGGCGGGCCGGACAGCCTTTGCCTGCTGGATGTGCTGTCGCGGTTGGGGTACTGTACCATCGCGGCGTATTTCAACCACCAGTTGCGCCCAGAAGCGCAAGAGGAACGGGATCAGGTTGAACAGTTTGCCGCCCGCTTGCAGGTTCCCTTTGTCAGCGGTTCGGGCGATGTGGCCGGGGTGGCCAGAGAAGAGGGGGAATCAACCGAAGAAACCGCGCGGGAAATGCGGTACGCCTTTCTTTTTGAACGCGCGCGGGCACACCGCGCGGATGCGGTGGCTGTGGGTCACAACGCGGACGATCAGGTGGAAACCGTGTTGATGCATCTACTGCGCGGCAGCGGATTGACGGGGCTGCGCGGAATGGGCTATCGATCCATAACGCAATGGGATGGCGGCATCCCGTTGATCAGGCCTTTGTTGGGGGTGTGGCGCGACGAAATCCTGGGCTACTG
>JAPKMQ010000121.1 GCA_026645875.1 Longilinea sp. | reverse complement strand
AGGACTTGCAACCGGACCGGCCAAACCAACAAAAAAGCCTCCGTTTGGAGGCTTTGAGCGGGCGATGGGACTCGAACCCACGACCTTCTCCTTGGCAAGGAGACATTCTACCAACTGAACCACGCCCGCATCACTGTTTCCAGTGTGCCCGAAGTATAGCACGCCATTTTTAAACCGTCAACCCCTCAGAGAGCAAAAAAAGTAAAAATCTGCCCTTTTTGATGATAGACGGAAGTAATTTACCCCGGTCAATACCCAGACGCTTCTGCTTTAACCTGCTTTTCATCGTTGATTTAATTTCCATAATCAAATAAAAATGCTACAATATTTACCTATCACATATTAATTTCAATCCCCAACATACCATCGGAGGTGAACCGCTATGTCTGCCCTCAAGACGACCCTGACTGGCTATGCCGGTTACCGCGGGAGAGAGGGGCACTGGAGCTTTCTCCTGCACCGTATCACTGGATTGGGCACGGGGCTTTTCCTCACCATTCACATTCTCGATATCGCCTTTGTTTACCTGGCGCCAAATCTTTTCATGGATGCCATCAAACTCTACCAGTCGACGCTATTTGGGATCGGCGAAATTGGGTTGGTGTTTTGCGTCTTTTTCCACGGTGTAAATGGGCTGCGCATAGCCTACATAGATATGTTCAAGCCTGCCGCCTGGACGATTACGAAGCAGCGCAATTGGACGCGCACCACTCTGATCATTGCTTTGATCTTGTGGCTGCCGGCCACCTTCGTCATGGTGCGCAACTTGTTGATCCATAATTTTGGGCTTTTTGGCGGGTAGGAGGGGAACATGACGGCAACGACTCGAACGATTCGCAGTGTTAAAACGCCCGCCAATTATGAATCGATTGCCTGGAAGTGGATGCGCTACAGCGCCTTCCTGCTCATCCCGCTGGTGTGGGGGCATCTTATCCTGCAGGATGTGGTGGTGGGCGTCCACAACATGGATCTGGGCTACGTGGCCGATCGCTGGGCCAATGTCGGCTGGCGCATTTACGATGGTCTGCTGCTGGCCTTTGCGTTTGCGCACGGTGTCAACGGCCTGCGGCAGGTGCTGAACGACTTCATTCACAAGCCCACCGGTCGGCTGATTTTGAACTGGGGGCTGTTCATTTTCTGGCTGTCGATTACCGTGATTGGTTTCATCGCGCTGATCGGCGGTGTCAACCAGCAATTCCCGCTGCAATAAGCCACAGGAGATCATTATGACGCAAACGCATACCTTCGATGTGGTCATCGTCGGCGCGGGCGGCGCTGGGCTGATGGCTGCCTTGTACGCCTCGCGAAACGCAAAGACGGCCGTCTTGAGCAAGCTCTATCCCATCCGTTCGCACACCGGGGCGGCCCAGGGCGGCATCGGCGCGGCGCTGGGCAACCTGGAGGAAGATCACTGGGAGTGGCACGCTTTTGACACGGTCAAGGGCTCCGACTACCTGGGTGATCAGGACGCCATTGAGTTCATGTGCCGCGAGGCGGTGCAATCGGTTTACGACCTGGAGCATTTCGGGCTGCCTTTCTCGCGCACTCCAGATGGGCGCATCGCCCAACGGCCGTTTGGCGGGCACACCAACAACGTCACCGGCAAGCCGGTGCGCCGTTCGTGCTACGCGGCTGATCGAACGGGGCACATGATCCTTCAGACGCTGTTCCAGCAGTGCATCAAGAACAACACGTTGTTCTTTGATGAATACCAGGTGCTGGACCTGTTGATCGAAAACGGACGCACCGCGGGTGTGGTGGCGGTGGAAATTGCCACCGGTGAAATGCACGTCTTTCAGGCCAAAGCGGTCGTGTTCGCCACCGGCGGGCATGGGCGCGTGTGGGAAATCACTTCCAACGCCTACTCCTACACCGGCGACGGCGTGGCGGTTGCGCTGCGGCGCGGAATCCCGGCCGAGGATATGGAATTCTTCCAGTTCCATCCGACCGGCATTTACAAGCTGGGCATCCTCATTACAGAGGCGGTGCGCGGCGAGGGCGGCATTTTGCTGAACAAGGACGGCGAGCGCTTTATGGAGCGCTATGCCCCGCACATCAAGGACCTGGCCTCACGCGATGTGATCAGCCGTTCGATTTATCTGGAGATGAAGGCTGGCAAGGGCGTCAACAACAGCTACATGCTCCTAGATGTGCGCCCGGAGACGGTGAACAAATATGCCGAGTTGGACGGCCGCACCCGCCCGGACGGCACGCCCTACCGGGTGACTGCCCAGGAAATTTTGAGCAAGATCCCGGATATCACCGACTTCTGTGTCACCTACCTGGGTGTCGACCCGGTCCAGCAGCCCATCCCGATCCAACCGACCGCGCATTATGCCATGGGCGGCATTCCCACCAACAAGCTGGGCGAGGTGGTGATTGACGATCAGGGCACGGTGCTGCCCGGGCTGTATGCCGCTGGTGAGTGTGCCTGCGTTTCGGTGCACGGCGCCAACCGGCTGGGTACCAATTCGCTGGTTGATTTGATTGTGTTTGGCAAGCATGCCGGCATCCAGGCGGCGGAATATGCTGCCGGGGTGGATTTCCAGCCCCTGCCTCAGGACCCGACCGGGCTGGCACGCCAGCAGATTGAAAAGCTGTACGCGGGCAGCGGTAAGGAAAAGGCCGTCACCATCGGCCGCGAACTGAAAAAGGTGATGTTTGACGACGTGGGCGTGTTTCGCACGGCCGAAGGGCTGCGGACTGCCGTCGAGAAGGTTAAGGAGCTGCGCGAGCGCTTCCAGCAGGTGCGTGTGAGCGACACCGGCAAGATCTTCAACATGGATTTGCTGAACACCTGGGAATTGGGTAATATGCTGGACCTGGCGTTGGTGACGGCCATTGCGGCCGAAGCCCGCACCGAAAGCCGCGGCGGGCATGCCCGCGAGGATTTCCCGGTGCGCGATGATGCCAACTGGTTGAAACATTCCCTGGCATGGATGGACGGCGCTTCCGTCCGGCTGGGCTACAAACCCGTCGTCATCACGAATTACGCTCCCAAAGAACGCGTTTACTGAGTCCAAGGAGCCGGCCATGCATTACAAATTAAAAATCTTCCGCTTTCATCCCGAACAGGATGCCAGACCGCATTACCAACACTTTGAACTGGATGCCGACCCAACCGAACGCGTGCTTGACGTGCTGGAGCAGATCCGCGGCGAACAGGATGGCACGCTGGCCTTCCGGCGCTCGTGCGCGCACGGCGTGTGCGGGTCGGATGCCATGCGCATCAATGGGCGCAATTACCTGGCCTGCAAGGTGCTGCTGCGCGACCTGAACGCCGCCGAGATCACCATCGAGCCGATCCTTGGGCTGCGCGTGGTCAAGGACCTGATCGTGGACATGGAGCCGTTTTTTGACCATTACAAATCGGTGCTGCCCTACCTGATCAACGATGACCCGCTGCCCGCGGACGGCCGGGAGCGCCTGCAAAGCCCTGAGGATCGCGAGCGCTTTGACGACACCACCAAGTGTATCCTGTGCGCGGCCTGCACCACCTCATGCCCGTCGTTCTGGGCCAACGGCGAATACGTCGGCCCGGCGGCCATTGTCAACGCGCACCGCTTTATCTACGATTCGCGCGACCAGGGCGCCGAAAAACGCCTGGAGATCCTGAACGAGCAGATGGGCGTGTGGCGCTGCCGCACGGCCTTCAATTGCACCGAGGCCTGCCCGCGCGAAATCAAAATCACGCAGGCCATTGCCGAGGTCAAGCGGGCAATTCACACGGGCAAGCTCGAATAACGGCTCAAACCGCTGTTCATCGCAGTACAATGGAATAGCAGCAGGTAAACGACTTGCGTTTGGCTGCTAAAGGACCAACCTTTGAAGGAGGTGTGCTATGTTGATCACCATCCTGACTGGTCATGTCTCCGATGAAAACGACGAAATTCTCAAGAGCCGGTTTGCTCAGGAATTGCGCCATCCGCCGCAGGGTTTGTTGCAGACCTTTCTCATTCAGTCACAGGATACCCCCCGGCGCTGGCAGATCATTTCGGTCTGGCGCAGCCGCGAAGCCTTCGAGCAGGCGCACAGCGAAAAGATGACGGAAGTGTGCGTGCAAATGTTCTGCGACGCGGGCAGCACGCCCGAGCGCGCCACATTCCGCGTGGTGGGCAACTACACCAGCACGGTCTGACCGGTGATTGATGCGTAAAGCCGGCATAACGCGCTGCCCGATGGTCCCTGCCCATGCCTGATTTGCTGGCCCGGCTGGTGGAACTTGAAGCCGATATCCATTACAAGACCCCGCCGCCGGCCGGTGAACGCGATTTTGGCTATGCTTTTGGCCGGCTGCCGATCTTGCTTTCTGCTCCGCACGGCGCTGCGCACCAACGCAACGGCCGGTTGAAGGCGGAGGATGATTTCACCGCTGGAATGGTTCGCCTGGTGGCCGAACAGACCGGCGCGCACGTGCTGTACCTACGCTTCCAGTCATCAGTGGATGCGAATTTTGACACCAGCGTGCCTTACAAGCAATTCCTGGCTGGAATTGTGCGGCGCTACCGCATTCGATTCGTGATTGACGTGCATGGCGCGGCGGCCTACCGCGATTTTGGGCTGGCCCTGGGCACCTTGAACAGTGCGAGTTGCCCGCACGAGCGCGCCTTGATTTTATCTGTGCTGGGCCAGCACGGGGTGCGGGAAGGCGGACCCTGGCTGCGCCGCCTGGACCTGGATGATACCTTTTCGGCTGTGGGGGTCGCGGGACAGGAAACCATCACCCGCTTTGTGTCGCAACGCCTGCGTGTTCCGGCGGCCCAGTTGGAGATCAATGCGCACCTGCGCGTGCCCCGCCGCCAGCCAGACGCCAGCGAGCGTGACCCTTTCCGCGGCGACCCGGCTGGGATCAAACGGACGCTGGAGATGCTGGCCGCGCTGGTGCGCGCATTGGTGCGTTTTCGTAAACCTTGACAGGCCGGGTTTTCTGGTACAATTCAAAAGATCAAGTATAATTATTGTATTGATCTACAAAAACACCAGCCTGCTGGCTGATCTTTGCCATTTTTTCCAACTTAACCGTCCACCGCGTTGAATAATGATTCAGCCGGATTTTCATATATTGATGTTTCAGGATCATCAGCGCTAACAATTTATGTGGGTATTACACGCACACTGGCAGCCGCCACAGCGTTCGGCTGACCCGGGGGGCCTGGTTTTTTGGGCCGAAACCTCCGAGGATTTGCCGCCAACGCAACAACAACGACGATTCTCGCAGCGCGTAAAATTCCGCGAGCATCCATTTTGCCTGCCGCCTGCTCTGCTCCGCGAGCGGGTTGCTTCGGGCACGCCGTTGGAAGATGCTCCTACACGGACTGTCTTCCTGAAGATGCCGTCGGTTCAGCAGCGCCCCCTGCCGAGCCCGGATTTAAGCCATGATTGGGTCCTGGATACCGAGGCACGCCCCAGCCTGACAGCGTGGGCGGTTTCCGGGCTCTGGCTGCCGTTGAACAAGGCCTTTGGCGTGCTGGCCAATTTGCCATCCGAAAACCTGGCCGCCGGCTACGTGCTGGGACAGGATACCCGCTACTGGCGCAACGTGACCAACCTGGTGATGGAATTGCTTGCCGAGCAGAAGTTTCTGCCAGTACTGGTGGAAGTGGATGAGCGCCGCAATCTGTACCACGCGCGCTGGCAGCCCGTGCTGGACGGACCGCGCGACGGGCAGCGCCTGGCACAACTGGCCGGGGCCATGCCGCCCATCTGCCGCGCCGAAGCCGAGATGATGGAAACACCCGGCAGCGAAGCCACCCGCATTGCGCCGCGCGAACTGCTGGAAAGCTTTTTGAACACCATGACCGACTCACTGGCGCGCTCATGGGGCGCAGCCAAAGCGCGCCAGATTCAGCCCAACAGCGACGATTTGCTGGAGCGCTGGCTGCACGCGCTTTTCCAGGAGGATGCGCGGATTAACGCTTCGGCCGGGCAGTTGGAGGCATTGGAGAGCGCGTTGCGGGTATGGCGCCGCAACCTGGAAGCGGCCGGCACGCGCACGTACCGCATCGCCTACCGCCTGGAAGCGCCCGAAGTGCAGCCGGCTGACCCGAACGAACCTGCCTGGGAGTTGCATTATTTGCTGCAGTCGCGCGACGATCCCAGCCTGATGCTGCCCGCCGAAGAGGTGTGGCGCACGGGCAGCTCGGCGTTGGTGCAGTTGGGCCGCCGTTTTGAACAGCCGCAGGAAAAACTGCTGGCCGGGTTGGGTTACACCGCGCGCGTTTTTCCGCCGGTGCTCTCCAGCCTGCAGGCGCGCCAACCGGTCAGCGTCCGGTTGGATACCAAGACCGCGTATGCCTTCTTGCGCGATGCAGCCCCGTTGCTCGAGCAGGCCGGCTTTGGCCTGATCGCGCCGCCCTGGTGGAATCAGCGCGACGCCCGGCTGGGCGTCAGCCTGCATTTGAAGCCGGTGAAATCGGCGCGCGCGGTTGCCTCGGGTAAACTGGGCATCGACACGCTGGTGCGCTTCGAGTGGAAGTTGTCGCTGGGCGACACCACCCTGACGCGCGAGGAGTTTGAATCCCTGGCGGCGCTCAAGCTGCCGCTGGTGCAGGTGCGCGGTCAGTGGGTGCAGCTCGACACCGAACAGGTGGAAGCCGCCATTCACTTCTGGGAGAAACAGCGCCAGACCGGCGAGATGAGCCTGGTGGAAGCCGCGCAACTTGCCCTGGGCGGCAAATCCGCCGCCGATGGCCTGGAAGTGGACGAGGTGAGCGCGGAAGGCTGGGTGGAAGACTGGCTGGAGCGTCTGCAGGACCAGGAAACGCTGAGCGAATTGAGCCAGCCGGCCAGCCTGCGCGGCGAATTGCGCCCCTATCAGCGCTACGGTTTCTCCTGGCTGGCGTTCTTCCGGCGCTTCGGGTTGGGTGCGGTGCTGGCGGATGACATGGGCCTGGGCAAAACGGTTCAGGCGCTTTCGCTGCTGGCGCACGAAAAAGAATCGCTGCTCAAGCTGCCCGGCCCGGTGCTATTGATCTGCCCGACCTCGGTGGTCACCAACTGGGAGCGTGAGGCCAGGCGCTTCACCCCGGATTTAAAGTTATTGATCCATCAAGGCCCTGACCGGTTGCGCAATTCGGCATTTCAACAGGCCGCGCGCGACGCAGATCTGGTGGTGACAAGCTATGCACTGCTGCGTATGGACGCCGAACTGCTCCAGTCGCTGCAATGGTACGGCGTAATCCTGGATGAGGCGCAGAACATCAAGAATCCTTCGGCCAAGCAAACCCAGGCCGCGCGCAAGCTGCCCTCTTCCTTCCGCTTCGCGCTGACCGGCACGCCGGTGGAAAACCGCCTGTCGGAACTGTGGTCGATCATGCAATTCCTCAACCCGGGCTTCCTGGGCGGGCAGGAAACCTTCCGGCGCGAGTTCTCGGTGCCGATTGAACGCTTTGGCGACCCGGACGCCACCGAACGGCTGCGCCGCCTGGTGAGTCCGTTCATCTTACGGCGCGTCAAGAGCGATCCGCGCGTAATCCAGGATTTGCCTGAAAAGATCGAGATGAAAGAATACTGCCCGCTCACCGAGGAGCAGGCCACGCTGTATGAAGCCGTTGTGAAGGATACGATGAAGAAAGTGGCCGAAAGCGAGGGCATGCAGCGGCGCGGGAACGTGTTGACCATGATCCTGCAACTCAAGCAGGTCTGCAACCACCCGGCGCAATATTTGCACCAGATCACCCCGCCGCGCAGCTTCGAGCCGGACGAAGAGGCCTTTCCCGGTGAGGCGATCGCCTCGCCGCAGGGGCTTTCGGCCTTGCGGGGCGGCGACGGCCGGGAACTGATCAAGCGCAGCGGAAAACTGCTGCGCCTGGGTGAATTATTGGAAGAAATTATTGCTGCCGGCGACCACGCTTTGATCTTTACGCAATTTGCCGAAATGGGCAAGTTGCTGGCAGAAGTGCTGCCGCAAATGACAGGCAGCCCGGCGCTGTTTTTGCACGGCGGCACGCCGGCCAAACTGCGCGATCAGATGGTGCGCCGCTTCCAGGAAGATGAGAATGCGCCGCCGGTGTTCATCCTTTCGCTCAAGGCCGGCGGCATCGGTCTGAACCTGACCCGCGCCAGCCACGTTTTCCATTTTGACCGCTGGTGGAACCCCGCCGTGGAAGACCAGGCCACCGACCGTACCTACCGCATTGGGCAGGCGCAAAACGTGCAGGTGCACAAGTTCATCACCGCCGGCACGCTGGAAGAGCGCATTGATGAGATGATCGAGTCGAAAAAAGGATTGGCGGATGCCATCATCGGCGGCGGCGAGCAATGGCTGACCGAGCTTTCGACGGATGAATTGAAGGATCTGGTGGCGCTGCGGCGCCAGGAGTAGGCATGGCGAAGAAGACTCCCTACGGCGACGGCGGGAAACCCGGCAACGGCGCAAAAAAGAGCAACGGTGGAAAGAATAGCGCCGGTGTGAAGAACGCCACAGGCGTGAAAAATGGCAACAATGCCAACGGCCAGGCCACTGGCAACGGTTGGGGCATGAATCCGCGCAAGGCGCGCGGCGGCATCAAGGCACGCAGCGAGCGCGGTACGTTTGCCAAAAACTGGTGGGCGCGGCGCTGGATCGAGGCGATGGAACGGCTGGTGCCGGTGGCGCGCCTGGACCGCGGTCGTTATTATGCGCGCGAAGGTCAGGTACTCTCGGTGGACGAGGTC
>JAPKMQ010000120.1 GCA_026645875.1 Longilinea sp. | reverse complement strand
ACCGCATGCCTGAACCCCTCACCCTCACCGGACAGCCCTTCCTGGCCTACCTTGAAGAGTGGCTGGCTGCCCTGCCTGAAAAAACGCTTGAAGATACTGCACCCATCCCTGGCGAAACGGCTGTCATTTCGGTCGATCTGATCAAAGGCTTTTGTACCATCGGGCCGCTGGCCAGCCCGCGCGTCAACAGCATCGTTCCCGCCGCGGTGGCGCTGTTCAAGCGCGCCTGGGCGCGCGGCATCCGCCACATCGTCCTCACCCAGGATACGCATGAGCCCGACGCGGTCGAATTTGGTGCCTTTCCGCCACACTGCGTGCGCGGCACGGCCGAAGCCGAAACCGTGGAAGCCATCCAGTCGTTGCCCTTCTACCCGGAGATGACGATCATTGAGAAGAATTCGATCCATTCCGGGCTGAATACCGGCCTGAACGCCTGGCTAGAGGATCATCCCGAGATTAACACCTTCATCGTCGTCGGCGACTGCACCGACCTGTGCGTTTACCAGATCGCCATGCACCTGCGCCTGGATGCCAATGCCCGCCAGTTGCAGCGCCGCGTGATCGTGCCGGCCGGCAGTGTGGACACCTATGACACCCCGGTCGAAATAGCCCTGGCAGGCGGATTCTTCCCGCACCCCGGCGAGATGCTGCATGCCACCTTCCTTTATCACATGGCGCTCAACGGCGTGGAGGTGGTGGGAAAAATCCTGTAGAAAACAAAGCGCCCTTCGCCTTCGGCTCAGGATGACAAACGCAAAAAACGGGCTGGATTTTTCTCCAGCCCGTTTTGCTTTTTTATCATGCCCGGCTTTACGGCTGCGGGTTGCTCCAGTAGCTCATTTCCTCAACGCGGATGGTGAATTCCTTTTCGGCCTTGCCCTGCGCGGCGAAGATGCCAAAGTAGCCTTCCTTGAAGGTACCGTCCTTGACTTCCGTGATCAGCTTGCCGTTGAGGTACACCAGCAGCCGGTCGTTGATCATCATCACGCCCACGCGGTTGAGCTGGTCGGCGCCGGCCACGATCTTGTCGCTGGCCGTCCACGGGATCAGCGTGGTCATCTTGCCGTTCGCGCCCTCGCGCCCGTTCCACAGACGCAGCGAGTATTTGCCCTCACAGCTCACGCCCAGCAGATAGCCCTGATCGGCATCGTTCAATTCGGGCACGCGGAAGATGATACCGTAAGAGTCGTTGCTCTGGCAGGTTCCCGAGCGCACCGACATCTCGATGTAGGTGTCGCCAATTTTCGGCCAGGTCAGGCGCCAGCCGGCGGTGGTCTTCAACGGCGTGAACAGCAGGCTGCCGCCGGAGAAATCGATCTTGGTGAACTCGTTGTCGCCAGTCGGCCAGTTGTTGCTGCCGTCCATTGTATCCGTCCATGCCGGACTGCCCAGCTTGACGCGCGGATCGTCGCCCGAAGGCAGCGCGGTGGGCGCCTGGGTGGCGCCACCTTGCGGCGTAAAGGTCGCCACGGGGGTCAGGTTCTCAGTTGGCGTGGCCTGCGGGGGAGCCTGCGTGGCCGTGGGGGCCTCGGTGGGCATTTCAGTGGCGGGCGCTTGAGTGGCGGTGGGGGCAATGGTCGGCAGCGCCTGGGCCTGGGTCGGCTGCGTCATCGCGTCGCCGGTTACGGTCGGCATGGCGGTGAGAATGCCCGCCACGCGCGTGGCCATCTCGCTATCCGAGGGTGATGTCGGCGCGGTGGAACCGGAGGGCAGGGGCAGCCCGCCGCAGGCTGACAACAGAAAAACAAAAAGCAAAAACACCGGGATGATTTTTCTCATAAACGTTCGCTCCTTAATCGTGGCAACAAAACCTCACGGGCGAAACACCCGCTGGTTTTAAGACGAGCGCGGCAACCCAAAAGTTCCGGTGCAAGAGTCGCGCCCGTCCATTTTTTACAACTTGTAACCGATCTTGCGCAGCAGACCCTTGCGCCAGGCCACGTCCTGCTCGGTCTCAACGCCCGCGGGTTTGGAGCCTTCGATGATGCCCATGATGCCGCGTCCCTCCCCGTTGTCGGCGATCACCACCTCGGCGGCATTGGCCGTGGCGCAGAAGACCCCAACCACCTCGGGCACGTCCTGGATCACACGGAGCACGTTGATCGGGTAGAATCCCTCGCCCAGGAAGAGGATGAAGCTGTGGCCCGCGCCAATCGCCAGCGCGTTCTTTTTGGCCAGCTCCACCAGGTCAGCGTTGGTGCCGCTGCAGCGCACCAGGCACATGCCCGAGGCTTCGCAGAAGGCCAGCCCGAATTGGATGCCCGGCACGGCGCCGACCAGCGCCTCATGCATATCTTCGACGGTCTTGATAAAGTGGGATTGACCCAGTATAAAATTCATCTCTTCCGGTTTTTCAATCTTAACGCTCAACAGTTCCATGGCGATACTCCTCAATCGTTGGTTAATAGTCTAATTGTACACTTGCTTTGTCCAATAATTGCCCCAACGGGCATGGGTAACTTGCGGTAAAATAAGGCACACTCGCGAAAGGATCAATCAAGCCCTTGTTTGAAGTCGTTTTCCTCGGCACGTCGGCTTCTGCGCCATCGGCCAAGCGTAATTTGCCCGCGCTGGTGGTCAAGCACGATGAATACCGTTTCCTGATCGACTGCGGTGAAGGCACCCAGCGCCAGATTTTGCAATCCGGCATCGGGTTCAAGCGCCTCAACCGCATTTTAATCACCCACGGCCACCTCGACCACATCCTCGGATTGGCCGGGCTGCTTTCCACTTTCATGCGATGGGAGTCAATCGACAAGCTTGAAATCGTCGGCGCGAGCAGCGCTTTGGACCGCATCCGCGACCTGTTATACGGCGTGGTGCTGCGCGGCACGCGCCCGCCCATGCCGGTACGCCTGCGCGCCATTGAGCCCGGCCTCTTCTTCGATGGCGAGGATTTCACCATCACAGCCTTCCCGGTGCACCATCGCGGCGCAGAAAGCCTGGGCTATATCTTCGAGGAAAAAGGTCGCCGGCCATTTTTACCCGAAAAAGCCGAAGCCCTGAACATCCCTCAGGGTCCCTGGCGGCGTGACCTGGTGGAGGGACGCCCAGCGACCCTGCCGGATGGGCGCGTCATCCTACCCGACGAAGTGCTGGGCGAGTTCCACCCCGGCACACGCCTGGTGGTGATTGGCGATTCCGGCGAGACCGACAGCCTGGTGGAAATCTGCCGCGGCGCGGACGCACTGGTGATCGAAGCCACCTATCTCGACGAGGAAGCTGATATGGCCAAACAATTTGGCCACCTGACTGCCCGCCGCTCCGCCGAACTGGCCGTGCGCGCCGGCGTGGGCCGATTGCTGCTCACGCACATCTCGCGCCGATACCGTGAAAAGGACGTGCAGCAGCAGGCGCAGGAAGTCTTTCCGAACACTGAGGTTGCCCGCGATTTTGACACCTTCCAGGTGCGCCGCGCGGACGAGTAGGTTTGCACGGAATTGGTTAACTTTCGGATGATTTTTGTCATGTTTTGCCGTGAAACCGCGACATCCTTTGACAGCCCGGCAGGAGTGTGATAAACTCTTGCCCTGTAGCCAAGTGATATAGCCCCAGATGGCGCTCTTATCCAGAGAGGCGGAGGGACCGGCCCGACGAAGCCTCGGCAACCTGCCAAACTCAACTGAGTTTCTCAAGGTGCCAATTCCGGCAGCAAGTTCTGGAAGATGAGAGGGTAGCGAATCGTTGCATTACGTATGCCCCTCCAATCCGGATGGGGCATTTTTTTGTGTTTGGAGGACACTGGATGAACACAACTTTCATGAATTCGGCCAAGTACCTGTTCACATCTGAATCAGTGACGGAAGGCCACCCGGACAAATTGTGCGATCAAATCAGCGACGCTGTGCTGGACGCCTGTCTTGAACAGGATCCCGCCTCGCGCGTTGCCTGTGAAACCGCCACCAAGACCGGTTTTGTGATGCTGCTGGGCGAAATCACCACCCGCGCCACCATCAATTACGATCAACTCGTGCGCAAGGTCATCCTCGATATTGGTTACGATGACAGCGAAAAAGGCTTCGACGGCAACACCTGCGCCGTGCAGGTGGCCATCGCTCGCCAGTCCGGCGACATCGCCATGGGCGTGGACGAAGGGCTCGAATCCAAGGAAGGCCAAAAGTCCGCGGACGGAACTGACGACATCGGCGCTGGCGACCAGGGCATGATGTTCGGCTTTGCCTGCAACGAAACCCCCACCCTGATGCCCATGCCGATCTATCTGTCGCACCAGCTCACCCAGCGTCTGGCGCAGGTCCGCAAGGATGGCACCCTGCCCTGGCTGCGCCCGGACGGCAAATCGCAGGTGACAGTCGAATACCAGTACGGCAAGCCCGTGCGCGTCGACACTGCCCTGATCAGCACCCAGCACGCCCCCGAAATTTCACACCACGACATCGAAGAAGCCGTCTTCGAGCACGTCATCGCCCCGGTCATCCCGGAAGGTCTGCGCGATAACGGCATCAAGATCTTCGTCAACCCCACCGGCCGCTTCGTCATCGGCGGTCCCATGGGCGACGCCGGCGTCACCGGCCGCAAGATCATCGTCGACACCTACGGCGGCATGGGCCGGCACGGCGGCGGCGCTTTCTCGGGCAAGGACCCGACGAAGGTTGACCGCTCCGCGGCTTACGCGGCACGCTGGGTGGCCAAGAACGTGGTCGCTGCCGGCCTGGCCGAACGCTGCGAACTGCAGGTGGCCTACGCCATCGGCGTGGCTCACCCGCTCAGCATCAACGTCGAAACCTTCGGCACCGGCATCATCCCCGACGATCAGATCGCCGAGTTGGTGCAAAAGCACTTCGACCTGCGCCCCGGCGCCATCATCCGCGACCTGAACCTGCGCCGCCCAATCTACCGCAAGACGGCCGCCTACGGCCACTTTGGCCGCGAAGACGCCGACTTCACCTGGGAACGCACCGACCGCGCCGAAGCTCTTCGTAAAGCCGCCGGCCTGTAATTTTCCGCTGTAAACCCTCAGCCCGCTTCAAAAAAAGCGGGCTTTTCTTTTGCCAGATTAGTGATGTTTGCAAGGTTGTCAGGCAGCCTTCACTTGACGTATGATACCTGCAGGGAATTAATCAAGGAGGCAACATGCTCAAGGTTGGATATATCGGTCTGGGCCTGATGGGCAAATCCATCGCCCGCAACATTCTCAAAGCAGGTTTCCCGCTGGTGGTGCACAACCGCAGCCGCGCAGCAGTAAATGAACTGGTTGCTGAAGGTGCCACCGCCGCCTTCAGCCCGGCAGAAGTTGCCCGCCAGGTGGATGTGGTTTTCACCAACCTGCCGGATTCGCCGGACATCGAGCAGGTGGTGCTCGGCCCTGAAGGCATCCTGCAGGGGGCGCACCCCGGCCTGATCTGGGTGGACAATTCGACCATCAAGCCGGCCACGGCGCGTGAAGTCGCCCGACGGCTGGCTGAGGCTGGCGTAGCTGCCCTGGACGCGCCCGTCAGCGGCGGCGATATCGGTGCGCGCAATGGCACGCTGGCCATCATGGTCGGCGGCCCAGCCGAAGCGCTGGAAACGGTGCGCCCGGTCTTTGAGGCGATGGGTAAAACCATCACCCATGTCGGCGATTCCGGCAGTGGTCAGGTGGCCAAAGCTGCCAACCAGATCATGGTCGCCGCGCAAATGGTGGCGATGGGCGAACTGCTGGTTCTGGCGCAAAAAACCGGCGCCGACCCGGTCAAGGTGATCCAGGCCATCCGCGGCGGAGCAGCACAATGCTGGACGCTGGACGTGAAACCGCCGCGATTGTTTGCCGGCAACCGCCAGCCTGGCTTCAAGGCACGCATGCAGGCCAAGGATCTCAACATCGTCCTGGATACCGCCCGCGAGTACGGCGTCGCGCTGCCTGCCACCGCGGTCAACGCGCAACTCTTCAACGCCATGATCACGCTGGGCATGGGCGACCTCGATAACTCGGCCGTGATCGCCATCCTCGAACAGCTCGCCGGGGTTCAACTCAAGGAAGAAAAACCGGAGTAATCCTGTAATCTCGGAAAAACAACACCCCCGGATAATCCGGGGGTGTTTTATATGGTTAATCGTTTGATTGCGCCGGGCTCTCATCCACCTGCGGAGCCGGTTCCGGGTGCACGGTCACATCCGTACCAGGCAACACCTTGACAACGGCGGCCTGAACTTTCTCAGTCAACGGGTGAACGTCTTCGAGCGGCATCGTCCGGTCAAAAAGGACGTGAATGTCAGCGAAGCGATCCGGTCCGGAAGCGCGCATGCGAATCTTGTGAACACCCATCACGCCGGGAACACTTTTCACCGCTGCCTCGATCTTCTCCTGCGCGCCATCCGGCGCCGTATCCAGCAGCCCGTGAATGGTGCGAATCCCCAATTGGATGCTGACATAAACCACAATCAACGCCACCACCATCGCGGCGATCGAATCAGCTTTGTGCAGGAACGCCAACGAGGGCACTTTCGCAGCGACCGTCACCCCGATCAACCCCAGGATGACCACCGCTGAGCTCCAGATATCGGTGCTGAAGTGCAGCGCGTCAGCTTCCAGTGCCTGGCTGTTGTGTTTCTTCGCTGCAGCGGAGAGCATGCGCGAGCGGTTGTAATCGATGAAAATCGAAACGCCCATCACAATGAAAGCCCAGATGGAGGGTTTGATTTCGACTCCGGTGGCGAAGAACAGGCGCTGGATGGCTTCATAGATGATCCAGACGCAGGTTGCCAGTAACAAAAAGGTTTCGAAAAGGGCAGACAGGTTTTCGATCTTGCCATGCCCGTAGGTATGCGCTTTGTCGGCCGGTTTCCCGGATATGCGCACCGCGAAAAACGTCACCAGTGCAGCCACCAGGTCCAGCCCAGAGTGGGCGGCTTCGGCCAGGATGCCCAGGCTGTTCGTCATCAGGCCGACGATGATTTTGAAGGTCGTCAGGCCTACCGCGGCGATCACCGAACTGGCGGCGGCATTGCTCTTTTCTTTTTCAGCAATTGTGGTTGTAGCAATCGTACTCATGGGATCTCCCGTTGTTGTTAGCCCTGCCATCTGGCTGCACCGGGCAAAAAAGCTAAGTTATAGCTCGATATTATAGGCCGTTTGGGAATTCGCACATCTGATGATCATCATATCTTAATTTGCCAAAGAGAATTGTTCCACCAGGAACCGCTCCATGGTCAGGATGAAATCCAGCCGCGTCTCGCTCTTGCGAAAGCGGTGCCCCTCACCAGGATAGACACGGTAGAGGTGCGGAACCCTGTTGCGTTGCAGCGCGGCGGCGATTGCGTCCGATTGGCTCTTTGGCACCACCGGGTCATCCGCGCCCTGGAAGATCGCCAGCGGGTCGCGGATCGAATCAGCGTGAAATTCCGGCGACCAGTCGCGGTATTTCTGCGCAGCCTGCGGCAGCGGGCCGATCAGGCGCGCATTGGCATAGCGTTCAAACTTGTGTGTATCCTCTTCAAGCTTGAACAGGTTGCTGACCCCGTAGGCATCCACCCCCGCGCGGAATTTGCCGGGGTAGCGGATGAGCGTGTTGAGCACGGTGTAACCGCCCGCGCTTGAGCCGTACAATGCCAGTCGCCGGCCATCCGCCAACCCTGCGGCAGCCAGTCCGTCCGCCGCCGAAACCGTGTCCAGCACGTCCAGTTCGCCCCATCGGCCGTTCAACGCGCTCTGATAGGAGCGGCCGTACCCCGTGCTGCCGCGGTAATTCAACTCCAGCCAGGCAAAGCCGCGCGATGTGAAGTATTGTGCCTCTTCGTTGAATTCCGCCACAGCCTGCATGGTCGGCCCGGAATGCACGCGGATCACGGCCGGCGGAAGCCCCTGCCAGGCGAAATCCGGGTTGGTCGGCGGGTAATACAGGCCGTGAATCAACGCGCCGTCATCGGCAGGCCAACTCAGCGGCTGCGCGGTGGAAAAATATACCGCCGGCACTTCCTCCGTGCCGCTGCCGGCAACAATCGACATCCCATGCGCGTCCAGGCGCGCCAGGCAGGGCGGCTGTGCCGGGCCGGAGGCGATCAGCGCAATTTGCCCGTCCATCGGCGAGACGGCCATCTGCGCTGCCCAACTGAACGCGCCCTGGCTGGCTGGTTGGCTCCGTCCGTCCAGGTCGACCGTATACAGGCTGCTGACGCCTGCCTGGTTACGCAAGTAGGCAATCCGGTGGCTGTCGCCGTGCCACCCATAAGTGCGAATGCCCTGCACCCAGGCCGGCGGCGCCAGCGCCACGCCTTCGCCCTGCACCAGCGCGCGCTGGCCGCCGTGCTCAAGCGAGATTAGTGTCAGTTGGTCCCACTCGCCGTCGCCCGCCAGGCAGCTCAACCAGCGTCCATCCGGCGAGAAAGCCGGCTGCGAGGCTGGCGCATCCGCGCCGCCCAGCACAATGCGTGACCGAGTGATGCGCGGTGGGTCGCCTTCCAGGTCAGCCAGCCGGATGCGCGCGCCGTCCCAGGGCATGTCGGGGTGGTCCCATTCCATCCAGGCCAGGCGATTTCCCTGCGGATGCCAGACCGGGTCCATGTAGAAATCAGCTCCCCATGCTGACTTAACTGGAGGGTGCGCGCCTTGAGAATCAACCAGGTAAAGCGCGCTCTCCTCGGCCTGGCTGGCAACAAAAAACACCCAGCGGCCGTCCGGTGAAATTGCCGGCGAGGCTGCACTGTCAAAAAGCGGCGTGATCGGCCGCGCAGCGCCGCTGTTCATTTCGATCCGGTACAACTGCCGTCCGCGTTCAAAAAAGACAACCGTCCCG
>JAPKMQ010000011.1 GCA_026645875.1 Longilinea sp. | reverse complement strand
CGGGATATGCCCGCCGAAAATCATCGCGCCTGCGCTGCACCCCACCACCACGCCACCCCCGGCCAGCACCGTCTCGATGGCTGCCCAGGCCAATGTGCCCTGAAGCGTTTCAAACAGGTAGGTGGGTTTGCCGCCGGAAAGATACACAAAATTGGCCTCGCGGATCTGGGTGGCAAGCACCGGGTCGCTGGCGGACGCGCGGTCGATGACGGGCAACGCCTGCACGCTGGCTGCGCCGAGCTGTTGAAAATGCGCTATACCAAGATTGTTCCAGTACCCGATGCGGGCTTCGCCTTCCGTACCGGCGGCGGTGGGCAGGCAGACTACATGAGCCGGCCGCCCCAGCCAGTCCATCAGCCAGCGGTCCACCGGCTGCATGCCGGGTAAATATTCACCACTGCCCGCCAGGGCCAGCAAGCCGAGTCCCGGCATCCGTGATTGCAGCAATAGGTTCACGGTAGGGAAGCGTAGTAAAGCTGGTTACCGAAGGCTAGCACGGCCAGGCGCCCGGGCGTGATGGCAAAGGCCGTGACGGGTTGGTCGGGCAGGCGAACATCGGAATCTACCGCCGGGCGCAAAACCCTGGCCAGGTAAAGTTGCAGGCTGAACTGGTAAATGGCCGGGCCCTTTTTGCCATCCAGGATGTAGAGCGAGGCTTCGGGAGGCTGGGTGACCTGCATGTGTATGAGCTGCGCGTCGGTGAACGCGGTTGGGTTCGCCTCGCGGCCGGAGCGCGAATCTTCGTACAGCGCGGGATCGGTGCAACGGGTGGGCGAGAAGTCAAAACTGCTGTAGGTGCAGCGGCTCATCTGTCCAGACTGGTGCAGCACGTAAAGGTCATCCTGATAAATGCTCAGATCGATCGCGTCGGTCAGCAGGGGCACTTCACGGTCGAAGAACAGCCTGGGCATGTCCGGGAAGACCAGGTCGCTGCCGTCGTAGCGCCAGACGGCATTGTTTTTCGAATCGAGCACATAGAGCACATTCTGGCTGTACGCAATGGAGACAATCTGCCCCCAGCCGTTGTCCGGCGGGGTCAGGGTGGTTTGATTGGAGGCCAGAATGCCCGGCCCGCACAGCAGCAGGTTGCCAGTATCGTCAATGCCCATCACGGTGGCTTTGTAGGAATTGGTGAGTGGCACGGCCACCAGGTCGATAAGCGGGCGGATGATCACTGCCCCTTTTTCACCGGGCGAGCAGTCAAATTGAGGATCGACTTCGTAGCCCTGACCGGTTAGGAACAGGCGCAGAATGCGGCCCTGGCTGCCATCCAACAGGTAGAGATCGGTACTGGAGGGAATGATGCGGGTGATGGTGACGGGCGTACCAAAACCGCCGGTGAGTGCGGGCTGCAAAGCCAGCCGGCTGATCCCATCCATGGAGTCCAGCGCGGTTTGCACCTGCTGGCGGTACGCGGAGGATTCCTCCGAGCGGCCGTAATTTTCAGCCTGCGACACCCAGTAGAGGGCCTGTTCCCAACTGGCGCGCTGCAGGGATGGATCGCTTTGTTCGCCGGCCTGCTGGATGAATTTCTGGGCCTGGGCCAGGTAGGTGGCATGTTGTTCGCCGCGTCCACTGCGGAAATAAACCGTCATGGCCAGGGCGACGACAATCAGCGGGATGGCCAGGGCGATGAAGAGCATCGAGCCGGTGGAGATGCCGCCGCGCTCGCCGTTGCCGGGCATCACGCGCTCGCCAAATGCAATCAAACCGGCGCTGAGGCGCGTTTTGAAGGCGTTGTAGCCTTTCCATGCGCCAGCCAGGCGGCGGCGGGTATCTGGATTGAGCGCGGCCGAGCGTTCGGCACGGCGCGCGTCCCGCCTTGCCGCGGATGCACTCGGGTCAAGGCGGGCTGCGCTGGCGGTTTGGGGCAGGGGTTCTTCATTTGGTAATTGCACAACATCGTCAGAAAGATCTGGCGCCGCAACGGAGTCTGCTATCAATGGTTCAGCGGGCGCTGTTGCAGCGGGAACCGCCGATACGGCCTGAGCAACCGGCGAAACGGCCGCGGTTGTCGCGGCGGCTGCCGGCGCGGTTTGCGGGGGCTGGCCGCGCAACGGGCGTACTTCGCCATCGCCGGTTTGCAGTTGCAACACAACCGCCTGCACCTCCGGACCGCTCTGGGCGGTCAACCGGCGGCGGAGAGCTTCGCCGCCCAGTTGGTTGAGGTTGGTCAACGTGGCCGGAATCCAGGTGGGCGGCGGGTTGGGGCTGATCAGAAGAAGGTCGCCGGATTCGACGCGGGGCGAATAATAACGCAACGCAGGCGTGCGGCTGAGCCCCAGTCCGCGTCCCAGGCTGGTATCGGAATACTCATCCACGCGGCTGCCGGACACGATGAAACTGCGCGCCGGCCCGGCCTGTGCCAGCAGCACCTGGTCGCGGTGGAGGACCAGCATGGTCAACCGGCCGGCCGCCTGCAAACCTTCGCGCGCGCTTTTCAGGTTGCGGTTAAGCAGGAATTCGTTCAGTGAGTCGGCGGCTTCGCGCAAACCGGAAGTGACCGAATGTTGCGAGCGGTAGTACGCTTCGGCGGTCTGCAACAACAGACTGTCCAACGCGGGAGAGGGCAGCGGAGAGTTGCCATCCAGCCCCAGCAGGATCATGAATATATCCCCGCTGCGGTTTCGGGCTGCTTTGCGCGGCGCCTGCGAGATGAACAACCCGGACAGGCTGCTCTGTTCCTGACCCGCAATGATGGATAGTGGATGGAAAAGAAGATCAAACAAGGTGGCATCCAATCCGATTTCTATAAGCTGAAGTGATTATACATCAAAGGCCGGAACGTTTGGCCGGTGGAAGAATCGAAGCAATAAGCATGCCAGAAACGCCCCATTATTTTCCCGTTGCAGTATGCTGGTTCGCCTTGGAGTTGGGCAGGGTCAGGCGGAAATTAATCGTCCCAGCCGTCGGGTTCAATGTGGACGTAGGCGCGGTCCACATCCGGGAGTTGTTGCAGGCGTTGGATGACTTCATCCGAGATCAGGTGGGCTTCGCTCAACGTCATGGCCCCATCCACGTTGATGTGCAGATCCACCATCAGCTTGGGACCGACGTAATCGGTCATCGTGTGATGCACGCGCACCACGCCAGGAACCGATTCGGCCACGTCAACGATTTGCTTGCGCAATTCTTCCGATGCGCCTGCGCCGGTGAGAAACTTCAAGTTTTCGCGGCCAGCGTTGAAGACCGCGCGGAAAATCCACACGGCCACCAGCATGCCCGCGATGGGGTCCAACAGGGGCCAGACGGTGGTTCCGATGATGCCCAGAAAGGCCGCTGCGGAAGTGAGTACGTCGCTCAGGTTGTCGGCGGCGGTGGTGGCCAGGGTGGGGCTATTGACTTTTTTCCCGATGTTGCGGATGGCGATGTACATGCCGGCCTTGACGCCCGCGGCAACCAGCAGCACCACAACCGGCAGGCCCAGCTCGATCGTCGAGCCGCCCTCGATGAGGCGCGTAATTGAATTGCGCGCGGCTTGATAGCCGGCGAAGGCCATCGACAGGGTCACCATCAGGCCGACCAGCGGCTCAAAACGGCTGTGTCCCTGCGGGTGGCTAAGATCGGGCGGCCGTTGGGCCATCCACAGGCCCAACACCATCAGTAATGAATAAGCCACATCCGAGATCGAATTGGCAGCGTCAGCAAACAATGCCGCGCTGCCCGATAGACTGGCAGCGATGCCCTTGCTCGCGGCGAGCAGAATATTTCCACCCAGGGTGATAATCAGAGCCCGTCGGAAGAGGGTATTCTTCTCAGGCTCTGGCTGATAATCGCGAACCCATCGCATGAATGCTTGCTTTCTCTATTTTGTATCCAATCAAATTCAAATCGCAAAATATGCGCCTAAGTATAACACCAACCTCACGCGCTGCCGGGTCGAAGGCTGTTATTTCATCCAGTACTAATCCCTACTTTAGTCTAGTGCCCCCGGAGCGGTTTTGCGGTTAAATTAACCGTAGGAAGCAACTTTCCCAGATTGTGTGCGTATTTTTTATTAGCCGTTGTTCAATCACCCTGTGTGGTTGATTATCCTTGCATGAAAGGAAATTCAGTCGAGATGGAAAGCAAGCAGCGTTCGGGGATGGCTTTTGGGATCATCGTTCTTCTCATTGGGGTTTATTTGCTGGCAGTTCAACTGGTCCCTTCACTGCGCGATTGGGCGCAGCAATTGTCCACCTGGCCGATGATTGTCATCGGCGCGGGTATATTGTTGATGCTTCTGAGCGCGATTACCCGCGACGGGAATTTGATGGTTCCCGGCAGCGTGGTGGCGACCGTGGGCGCGATTTTGCTGGTGAACACCGGCGGCGGGAACCATCTTTCCTGGTCGTATGCCTGGGCGCTCATCCCGGCTGGAGCCGGAGTGGGGGAGATTTTGGGCGGATTGCTCAACAATCAGCGCGAAAGCATCAGCCGCGGTTTGAACACCCTGGCCACCGGCCTGGTACTGTTTATCATTTTCGCGTCATTCTTCGGCGGCTTGACCTGGCTTGGCCCGTTCTGGCCTGTCCTGGTGATTGTCGTTGGTCTGTGGCTGCTGGTTCGCGCCCTGGTGCGCAAGTAATACCAGCGGGTTTGAAAGCCTATTTCAGGGAGACACCATGAAACGCAATAATTTATTCTGGGGCAGCATTGTTCTGGTGGCAGGCGTCTTGCTGCTGATGAACACGCTGGGTATTTTCACCTTCAACTTTTGGCCGGTTTTCTGGGCTGTTCTGCTCATCCTGGCCGGGGTCTGGTTCCTGTTAGGGCCGCGCCTATTCAAGGCGGATATGAGTGAAGAGCGTGTAATCATCCCGTTAAATGGAGCCAGCGAAGCTGAAATAAAATTCAGCCACGGCGCGGGACGCATCCTGGTCAACTCCGGCAACCTGGGCGGCAACCTGCTCAGCGGCACCTTCACGGGTGGCCTTGAGAAAGAGATCAGCCGCAGTGGATCCATCCTGTTAGCAAAGCTTTCCATGCCACAACACATCCTGGGTATTGCCATTCCGGGCGCTGATTTCAAAGGTTTTGGCTGGGATCTTTCGCTCAACCGCGACATCCCCCTGCGCCTGCGGTTTTCAACCGGTGCGGGCGAGGCGATCCTCGATTTGAGCGATACATTGGTAAAGGAATTACGTGTCGATACCGGAGCCAGCTCCACGCGGGTGACGTTACCAATGCGGGCTGGCACGACGCACGTAACAGCCAAGGCTGGTATGGCTTCATTGGAATTTTCGGTGCCGCAGGGCGTGGCCGCCCGCATCAGCCTGGATACAGGCATGTCCAGCAACAAGATCGACACCAACCGCTTCCCGTTGACCGGCAGCGTTTACCAGTCGCCGGATTTCGATACGGCCGCCAATAAGGTGGATATCGATATTGAGGCCGGTATGGGCGGCATTGAAATCCGCTAACCGCGGGATAGATTAAATCCCTGATAAGGAGAATTCAATGAAAAACCAAAATTCCTGGCGCGTGTTGGTGGGCATCTTGCTTGTGTTGGTGGGCATCCTGGCATTGGTTCAAACCCTGACCGGATGGGAAATTGCAGGCGTATTCTGGGGCGGCCTGTTCGCGGTGGCAGGCGTGGGTTTCCTCTATGTGCTCTACCAGGACCGCAGCCGCTGGTGGGCGGTGATCCCCGGGGTGGTGCTGCTGGGCATCGGCGCGGCCATCGTCCTGGATACTGTCGCTCCAGGCGCGGCCAAATGGATCAGCGGCTTGATCATCCTGGGCGGCATCAGTGCGGCTTTCTTTGCCGTGTATGGGCTGAGCCCGCTCAACTGGTGGGCATTGATCCCGGCGGGCACCATGGCCACCCTGGCGCTGGTAAGCGTGTTGGATAACATCCAGAATTTTGACAGCGGCTGGGTTTTCCTGGCCGGCATGGCGGCGACCTTCGGCATGGTGGCCCTGCTGCCCGAACGTTCCACCGGTCGCAAATTGAGCTGGGCGTGGTACCCGGCGGCGGCATTGGCGGTGATTGCTCTCATCGTTTTGATCTCATCTTTTGAAGTCACCAGCGTGATCTGGGCGGTGCTGTTGATTGGCGCCGGCCTGCTGCTCGTCTGGCGCGCGATGAAGAAATAGGCGTTTGAAGACACAGACAGATAAGGAGAAAGAACAAATGGAAGAAAAAATGTCACGCGAACGCCGGAGTATTTTTTGGCCGTTGATGCTGGTGGCCGTGGGCGCCATCCTGTTGTTGACCAACCTCAACGCAGTGCCGGGGAATATGTGGGATTATTTTGTCACCTACTGGCCCGTATTGTTCATCCTCAGCGGGTTGGATCAAATCTACAAGGGGAAAAGCTGGGTGGGGGCTGCGATCCTGCTCGGATTGGGCGGGGTGCTGCTGGCCGGAAACCTGAACGCGCTTCCGTGGAGCGGCCTGGATCTTCTGCTGCGGTTATGGCCGGTGCTGATTTTGGCAGCCGGGCTGGATTTGTTGATGCAGGGCCGCACCTCGACAGTGGGAGCGGTATTCATTGTGCTGCTGGCGGTGGCTCTGGTGGCTGGCATGGTGTGGATTGGCTTCTCGACGCCGGCCAGCATGGGCCAGGCCCCGGTGGCCGTCAACCAACTGCTTGAAAACGCGCAGAGTGCATCCGTCGACATCACGGTGATCGCTGGCGATGTTACCGTCACCGGTGGGGCTGAACGCGACCAATTGATTGCCGGGACAGTATACGCGCCCAACTCGTTGCAGATGGACCAAAGTTATACGGTTAGCGGCGGTGAAGGGCGCTACGTATTGCAACCACAATCGGGCGCGCGCGTTCCGGTGGTTGGCACCTACCAGGGGAAACCCTCTGAGCTGATTCTCAACAGCGCCATCCCAATGGAATTTGATTTTACGCTAATTGCGGGTGAGCAAGGGGTCGATTTGCGCAATACCAACGTTTCTGACCTTGCCGTGGAGACGATTATTGGCAAGACGGTGGTCACCCTGCCCAAGGATCAAAGACTGACTGGCAAGATCAGTTCGATTATCGGTGAATTGATCATTCGCGTGCCGCGCGGCGCTTCAGTGGAATTTCAGATGGACACGGTGATCTCCGGCCGGGATTTTCCTGAGGATTTCCTGAAATCGGAAGACCGCATCACCTCGCCCGAGGCGGCCAATGGACGGGCGGACATCGTCATCTCGCTGGAGAATGTGATCGGCTCCGTCAAAATCGAATATTTGCCGTAGTCCGGCGGTTGAATGAGCAAAGCAGACAGCGGAAATTGGCTGTCTGCTTTTTCATCCGAGCCGGGAACTATTCAGGCAATAATTCGTCTTGATTGTATAGGATACCCAAAGGAGAAAAACCATGTTTAAGTATGTGTCATTGGCTGTAATTGTCATTCTGGCTGCGGTGCTGCTCAGTTCGTGCGCTCCGGCCGCAACCGGATCAATGAACCCTTATCCGCGGCAATTAAATGCTTCGGGGCAGGGTAAAGTGTATGTAGTGCCCGATCTGGCCTACATTTTTATTGGCGTGCGCACCCAGACTGCCAGCCTGAGCGATTCGCTCAACCAGAGCAATACCAAAGCGGCGGAGATTTCCTCGCAGCTTAAGGAGCTGGGCGTGGCGGCTGAGGATATTCAGACCAGCGCTTTCAATGTCTACCCGGTACAGAACTACGATCAAAACGGTCAACCGACCGGAACAGAATACGTGGTTGAGAATACGGTCAACGTCACCGTGCGCGACCTGGCCAGCCTGGGGCAAATCCTTGACTCGGTCGTTCGCTCTGGCGCCAACAGCATCAACAGCATCACTTTTGATGTGGCCGACCGCAAGTCCGCCGAAGCAAAAGCGCGCGAACTGGCCATCCAGGATGCCAAAGCTCGAGCCGAAGAGATGGCCCGCCTGGCTGGCGTGGATCTTGGCATCGTCCTGAACGTCAGCGTGTACAATTCCGGTTCTCCGACGCCGGTTTACGAGGGCAAGGGCGGGGCTGTGATGTCGGCCTCCGGCGAAGTGCCCGTGGCTGCCGGCCAACTGGTGATCACCGCAGACGCGAACATCGGGTACGAAATCAAGTAAATCACTGTGTATAACAAACCGGGCGTTGGAGATTTTTTCCAACGCCCGGTTTTACTTTGGATCAGGTATTAATATGGGATGGCGCTGATGCGGCCAAGCTTGGCAAAGCGGTGCTGCGCGCTGATACGGCGCACGGTGCCAGTGAGGCCGCGCATGACGATGCTGTCGGTGGTAGCGCCAGCACCCGTGTAGGACACGCCGTGCAGCAATTCTCCGCCGGTGATGCCGGTCGCGGCAAAGAAAGTATCCTCGGAGGAAACCAGGTCTTCCAGGCGCAGAACTTTATCCAGTTGATAACCCATTTCAATGCCCATTTGCCGCTCTGCGTCGTTGCGCGGGTAAATTTTCCCCTGCATATTGCCGCCCAGACAGCGCAAGGCGCAGGCTGCCAGCACGCCTTCAGGCGTGCCGCCGATGCCGAAGAGAATGTCGATGCCGGTTTCGGGCATGGCCGTCATTAACGCGGCGGCCACGTCGCCATCCGGGATCAGGCGGATGCGCGCCCCCAGGCGTCGGACTTCGGCGATCAGCTTTTCATGCCGCGGCCGGTCCAGGATGATAACGGTCAAATCGTGCACGTCCATGCCTTTGGCGCGAGCCACGGCGTTCAAGTTGTCTTCGACGGACGCATTGATGTCAATCACATCCCGCGCCTCGGGCCCGACGGCGATTTTGTCCATATAGACAAACGGGCCAGGGTTAAACATGGTGCCGCGTGGCGCCAGCGCGACGGTCGAAATCGAATTGTACAGTCCATTTGCCAGCGGCCGGGTGCCGTCGATGGGATCCACGGCGATATCCACCTGGGGCGGTTCGCCGTTGCCCAGGCGCTCGCCGTTGTAGAGCATGGGCGCCTCGTCTTTTTCCCCTTCGCCGATGACAATGATGCCATCCATCTCCACTTCGTTCAACACCAAACGCATGGCATCCACTGAAGCTTTATCGGCAGCGATTTTGTCGCCGCGCCCCATAAAACGGCCAGCGGCCAGCGCAGCGGCCTCAGTTACCCGCACCAGGTCGAGTGCCAGGTTGCGCGTTGGCTTAGAATGGATCATTTCGCCTCCTATAGGGTAATCGAAAACGATTTGACTGGCAGGCACGCCTGCCAGATTTACCACAGCCAGAGGATCAGATAATATCCGATGGGGGCCGCCCAAAGCCATGAATCGATTCGGTCAAAAATGCCACCGTGCCCGGGTAGAAGGTGGCTGGAATCTTTCACGTTAAACTGGCGTTTGACCATGCTTTCGCCCAGGTCGCCAAGCGGCGTGAGTGCGGCCAGGGCAAACCCCAAAATCAACCCGCGTAGCGGCGTGAGGGCAGGCGTGGCCAATCCCCACAGCGCGCCCATCAGCGCGCTGCCCAGCGCGCCGACCAGCACGCCGCCCAGATAGCCTTCCCAAGTCTTTTTCGGACTGACGCGCGGGGCCAGAGGGTGCTTGCCGAACCGGCTGCCGATGAAATACGCGCCGGCGTCAGCCATGGCTGTGCCAATAACGACCTGCAGCGTCCACCACATGCCGTCGGGCAGGTTGCGCAGCGAAACAAGGTAGCTGCCCAACCAGCCGATATAAAGAATGCCGGCCAACGTGATGGTGAAATCGGTGGCTGAGTGCTCATCCCCGCGCTCGTGATGGACGGTGTGCAATCCCATGGCAGCCATCACCAGGAAGGCCAGTGCGGCATCAGCTTCGCGGAAGTTGAACCAGTAGCGCGTCAGAGCCAGCAGCACCGCGCCGCCGATCAATAACGAAGGCGACGGTGAAAATCCGCCGGATTTGAAAATGCGCCAGTATTCAAAGGCTGCCACACCCAGCGTGGCGACGATGAGAATCGCGTACGGCCAACTGCCCAGCGCAATAAACGTCACCCCGATGGGGATGAGCAGGATTGCAACCATCAGGCGCTGGGATAACATAGACGTTAACACCCGGATGTGGATAATCGTCCAAAACGACGATCGCGCTGGTTGAAATCCTCGAGCGCTTTTTGCAGCTCTTGTTCGTCAAAATCAGGCCACAAAATGGGCGTGAAATACCACTCGGAATAGGCAGACTGCCATGTGAGGAAGTTGCTGGTGCGCATCTCTCCGGAGGTGCGGATGATCAAATCGGGGTCGGGAATGCCGGCGGTGAAGAGATGCTGGGCGATGAGATCGCCATCAATCTCTTCCGCTTTCCGGCCTTCCTCGATCAGTCGCTGAACCGCGTACACGATCTCATCGCGGCCGCCGTAGTTCCAGGCCACGCACAGAATCAAGCGCTGGTTCTCCCGGGTGATTTGCACGGCACGCTCGACCTTTGCGCGAATTTTTTCGTCCATCCGGTCGATCCGGCCAATGTGGCGGATTTGAACGCCCGAACGGTGCAACTCCTCCAGCTCGCTATCGATAAATTCCGAAAGAATGTGCATCAAGCCCTCCACCTCCTCGCTGGGACGGCCCCAGTTTTCGGTGGAAAAGGCATAAATCGTCAAATATTGGATGCCCTGATTGGCACAGGCTTTAATGACCCGGCGCAGGTTTTCAGTGCCGGCGCGGTGACCAGCCAGCCGGGGTAGGCCGCGCTGCGCTGCCCAGCGCCCGTTGCCATCCATGATCATAGCGATATGGACGGGCGGCTGTTCGTGGGTCGATTTGGCGGGAATGGGTTGGCTCATGGGGAAGTCAGGAAGCTCAGGGTTCCGTTACACTTCCATGATTTCTTTTTCTTTGCGCTTCCCGATCTCTTCAATGAGTGAAACCATCTTATCGGTCAGCTTCTGAAGTTCTTCTTCGCCTTTTTTCAGATCATCTTCGGAGATCATTTTTTCGTTTTCAAATTCGCGCAAGTCTTTCATCAGGTCACGGCGCACGTTGCGGACCGATACGCGGCATTCCTCCAGCCGGTTGTGCACGATCTTGACCAGGTCGCGGCGACGGTCTTCGGTGAGGGGCGGAAGGTTGAGGCGGATCACTTTGCCGTCGTTGTTGGGGGTCAAACCCAAGTCGGAGGCGATGATGGCCCGCTCAATTGTCTTCAGAGAGCTGCCGTCAAAAGGTCGGATGAGCAATGCCCGGGGTTCCGGAACGCTGATGGTGGCGAGCTGCATTAACGGCGTGGGTGAACCGTAGTAATCGATGGGCATTTTTTCCACCAAAGCCGGGCTGGCCCGGCCAGTGCGGATGGTCGCCAGGCTGTCTTCAAGGTTCTGGATGGCGCTTTTCATGCGCGTTTCGGCATCTTTGACGGTTTCTTTAATCACTCTGGCCTCCCTGTGAAATACGATCCGCAAGGATGTATGGAATGAGATTTTGTGCTGGAAACGTTTATAAGGATACCTTAAAACGCAAAAAAATGCTACATTCCAGTGGCCTCTTTCAGGCAAGGCAGACTGGAATGTGGCGTAGCAGGTTGGGCAGGCTGGACCCGCGCGGGGGCGGTTAGCCCTGCCCGCCGGTCAACGCATTCAGGCGCTGATGGCGAAGGAATTCCTGAGCCGCGGCCCGGAAGGCGTCCAAACCCAGCGTGGCGCAGCGTGGACGGGTTTGCACCAGGTCCTGGCCGAGCATTTCAACGATGACCGCTTGATTCAGTTCCGCGACTGCATCGACGCTCTGTCCAACGAGTTGTTCGCTGAGCAGCGAGGCGGCTGCCTGGCTGATGGTACAACCTTCGCCGGTGAAGGTTGCCCGCTGAACGCGGTTATCGGCGATGGTCAGATAGGCGGTGATGACGTCGCCGCAACCTGGCACGCCGCCGTGCCAGGTTGCGCTGGCATCCGGTGTTTCTTCCTTGTTGCGCGGGTTGTGGTAGTGATCCAGCAGGAGCTCGAGAATCTCGCTGCGGTCCATGCGGGAACTCCCCTAGCTCTTTTCTATGGGCGAGCCGACCAGGTTGCCCCATTCGGTCCAGGAGCCGTCGTAATTGCGCACCCTGGAAAAGCCCAGCAGGTAGGTCAGGACGAACCAGGTATGTGAACTGCGTTCACCGATGCGGCAATAGGCGATCAATTCATCTTGCGGATTGAACCCGTTGGCGACCTGGTAGATCTGGCGCAATTCCTCGAAGCTCTTGAAGGTCCCGTCGCTTTCGCTGACGGCCTGCGACCAGGGGATATTCCTGGCGCCGGGAATGTGTCCGCCGCGCATGGCGCCTTCCTGCGGATAATTGGGCATGTGCAAGAGTTCGCCGCTGAATTCGCCCGGCGAGCGCACGTCCACAAGTGGACCGCCCTTTTGCACGTGCGCCAATACCTGGTCGCGGAACGCTCGGATGGATGGATCGGGGTCTCGGGCGATGTAGGTTGTAGCGGGATAAGCAGGGAATTCCATGTGGATTGGGCGATTCTCCTTTAGCCACTTCAGCCGCCCGCCATTAAGAATCTTGAGACGCTCGTGCCCATAGTACTGGAACAACCAGAAGGCGTAACAGGCAAACCAATTGTTGCGGTCGCCGTAAAAGATGACAGTGGTATCGTTTTCTATGCCCAACCGTGAACATAGTTGTTCAAAGGCGGTTTTGCTGATGAAATCGCGTTGGATTGGATCCTGAAGGGTGGTGAACCAATCAATTTTGACGGCGCCGGGGATGTGCCCGGTATCGTACAGCAGGTAGTCTTCGTTGGATTCAACGACGCGGATGCCAGGATCGGCGAGGTGATTGCCCAACCATTCTGTTTCCACCAGCACGCCTGGGTGTGCGTAAGAATTCATCTTCACTCCTCTTGGAGATAATATTTACTATAATTATATAAATAGTATAAATAATCTTCCGGCATAAGTCAAGAAATTGGGACTTGAAATTATGTTCTATTTGAGTATAATCATTACATAGAACTTATATTCTACGGCGGTGAAAAATGACAACGATCGATTCAGTTCAACATGTAAGGGTAAAAACCGGAGATTACCGGTTGCCTCAACCCCGGAGTCTCCCGGCTAATCCTTTTGTCAATTTATCGTTGGCAGCGTTGATCCAGCAACACCGCTTTCAACCGGACCATACAGCGATCATGGGCGTATGCGAGGATGGTTTACCCATCCTGGTGGATTGGACCAATCCTCGGCCGGGTTCGTTCCTGATCGGCGGGTCGAGACAGGATGGAGTGACTCAGCTTTTGCAGCTGGCGGCCATTTCAACGCTGGCTCATACGCCTCATCGCCAGCTTGAAATCCTCATTCTTTCGGGGCAACCCGAAAAATGGACCCATTTCGAACGATTTCCGGGCGAACCGAACCTGGCCATCATCCCGGCATACGAGCGGGAAGCCGGTGCGGCAATTCTGCAGTGCAGCCGGATGCTGGACCAACGCATGAACGGCCGGCGTCCCTCTGAGTTGATGTTGATCCTGATAGACGATTTGACAACCTTCAGCCGGAGCGATTTTGATGTGCAAATCGGCTTGCAATATGTTGCCCGGCAGGGGCCGCACAATCAGATGTGGACGCTGGCTGGCATTGACGCCGGACTTGCGCAGGAATGCGACCGGTTTTTGCCATCCTTCCAAACCCGCATTCTGGGCCAAATCGCCGATCCGTTTCAAGCCGGCTGGTTGGCAAACCGGCAAGCGCCGGACACGGCACAGTTTCATCCGTCCCAGCAATTCTGCGTGTGCATCCGCGATCAATGGGTCAATTTCTGGCTACCCGGCCAGGCATAGGAGGAACTCATGGAAACAGGCATGTTATGGTTCGATAATGACACCCGCAGCGATCTACACACCAAGGTCGTGCGCGCCGCGGATTACTACCAGCGAAAATATGGCAAGAAACCGGATGTTTGCTTTGTGCATCCCAGCGCAGTGCAGGACAGCCAACGCATGGACGGCATTGAAATCCGCCGCAGCCAGATGGTTCTGCCCAATCATTTATGGATTGGTCTACTGGAACACACCTGAAATCAATGCGCCGCTCAAAATTGGGCGGCGCAAGATTTTATTCCGGCAAGGATGAGCCTTTGTCCTCATCGGGCGGGTTGGGCCGGGGCACGATGGCCGTGTCGGCGGAATCGGCATAGACGCCGCCGATTTGTTTGAGAAGATTGGAAATGTACTTGAGCGGCGAGGACGCAAAGGTTTCCGTGAAGTGCTGGGCGGCATCCTTCAGGCTCACCTCCCGGTTTAATTCCTCGCGCAAATACCAGTTGTGCTCAATGATCCACAGGTACAGATCGCCTTCCGTCCGCCCAGGGAATTCTTTAAGGGTGCCCTGCTCGCGGATGACCTGAACGAGGGGTAAATAGACTTCGTCATACCAACCCGCGGTTGCTTCTTCAATCGGGATGTCCCGGTGAAATTTTTCTCCCATAAACCAGCGATGGGTTTCGATATGCTCGATCAGCTTGGTATATGCGCTGGGCAATGAAAGCTCGACCTGTGCGTCGGGCCGCACGGTGGACAGATGCGTGCGGTCTTCGAATTCCTTCTGTTCTATCTTACGAATCAGGTCATCGATGTTGGTGTTTTCGTCAATCTCCACCGGCGTGTCAATTTCAATGACATAAGCATCGATCTCCACCTGGCCGCGTTCGCGTGCTACCGAGACGCGGTGATTGCCGTCTTTTACAAAATAGGCGTCGCCGATTTTATACACTTCAATCGGCGGCAGGATCACATCCTGAAGGTGCGCCATATCGACCCGAACCCAACGGTTGCTCAGCCCGGAGCGGCGCGGTAGGAACGCGCGGTCAAAATCCTGGTAGCGGCCAACGCTGCCGATAATCTGGCGCAGGGGCACCATGCGCATGCCCAGGTAGTGCTGGCCCTGGTAGGGAAGCAGGCGGCGCACTTCATCAAAAGGCAGCAGGCGGTTTTCCTTGCCGTTAAACCAGGAAAAGAACGAACGCCAGAATCCCTTGCGCAAGGCCTGATCGAAATCGGATCGAGCGGTGTTGGAAATGGCTGCGGATAGAGAACCAGGAATGTTATCTTCAGGCATGGCATGCCTCCTTGCACCAGTAACCAATCAATTGGATCCGCGCCTTGGTTTACGCGGCACATTGATGTAAAACTCGCGGTAGCCGTACGTGTTCATCACCAGCGTTTTTCCCAGTTGCGTCTGGGTGACTGTATCCTGCCGGAAGACGTGGATGTGACCGTGCAAATGCACTTGCGGTTGAAAAACCCGGTCAAACCACTGAAAGGCCTTAACGCCGTGATGCGGCAAATCATCCATGTCGTGGATTTTCCAGGGAGAAGCGTGGGTGACAAATACATCCAGGTAGCGACCGTACAGCATTTTGTTGAGAAAGAGTGCCGGGGTCATCAGTAGAACCATCGCCCACATGCCCGCCTGTGAATACTGATGCGGGCCCAGGTTGTACTGGATGGAACCTTCCACGCCGGCCAGCAGCAGACCCGTGTCATCCTGTTTGACCTTGCGGTGCAGATTGATGGCGCCCCAGGGTTCGGTCCGTTCGCCGGCTGTTGTGAATTCGACTTTGTTGGCGTGGTTCCCGCGCACATGATAAAGCGGCACATTCAGCGAGCTGATGACGTACTCGAGGTAGTAATATGGCAAATCGCCGCAGCTGATGACCAGATCCACATCGGAAAACCGCTCGGCAATTTGCGAGCTGTAAATAATCCCAAGTTCAACGTCACTGATCGACAGGATTTTCATTGTCCTGCCTGATTTTAACTCATTCTGCCTGCATTATGACTTATTCAGATGGATTGTGCGCGGCCGGATCGCTCATGGCAATGGCAACCGCCACCGCGATGGTGGCCGTATGACTGATACTGATAGACCAGTGGGTAAGCGCCAGCTGTTTGGCCAGTCTGGCCGCGCCCCCGTGTAAAGCCAACACGGGCTCGCCGGCCGGCCCCTCCACTGTTTCAATGTCCTGCCAGCTCACCGGGCCGATGCCTGTTTGCAATGCTTTGGCCACGGCTTCCTTCACGGCAAAACGCCCTGCCAGGCTGGCGATCGAACTGCCGCAGGTTTCCAGTTCCTGGGGCGTGAACACCCGCTTCAAGAATCGAGCCTTGATGGCCGGATTGAGCCGATCAAAACGTTCAATTTCGACCACGTCCACGCCGGTGCGAAGTTCCATCCTACAGGCGGCCTTATTCCATCAAATCAGGCCCGGCGCTGATGGCCAGCATACGGTCCGGGAACAGGTAGCGCTGCGCTGCCAGCAACACGGCTTCAGGCGTGATTGCGGAAACCATGGCGGGGAACTGCTGGTAATAATCCAGGCCGAGTTGGAAGCGTTCAATATTGAGCAGGGCTGCGGCCACGCCATTGTTGGATTCCATCGAGAGCGGCAGGCGACCAATGTAGTTGGCCTGGCTGTCTTGCAATTCTTCCAGGCTGACCGGTTCGGTGATGAAGCGGCGGATTTCCGCCAGGATCAGGTCGATGGCGCGCTGGAGGTTAGCAGGATTGACTCCAGCCGAAACCTCCCAGGATCCAGTGTTGATCCAGGCATTCAGGCTGGTGGAGGCGTAGTAGGCCAGCCCGGCCTGTTCGCGCACCACGTCGCCAATGCGACCCATCATGCCAAATTGCCCCAGGATATTGTTCCCCAGGGACGCGGCCAGGTAATCGGGGCTGCTGCGCTTGGGGCCAAACCCGCCCATCACCAGGTCGGTCTGGCTCTTTCCTGGCAGCGTAATGTGCTCGCGGACTGGCCCGTTCAGCGGGGTTACTGGCGGCAGCGCCGGCATGGCCGGCTGGGATGGGTTTTGCCAGTTGCCGAGTGCCTGACTGGCAAAGTCATACACCTGGCTGGCAGAAACTGCTCCAACCACTACCAGCACCATGTTGCGGGGACCAAACACGCGTTGGTGGTGGGCGAGGATATCCTCGCGCTGGATTGCCTGAACGGTTTCAGTAAATCCGTCCTCTGGCAGGCCGTAGGGATGATTGGGAAACAGCAATTCATCGAAACGGATGGATGCCCGATCTGAGGTGTCCTGGTCGCGCATGGCGATACCGGTGAGCAGTTGGGCGCGCAGCCGTTCGATTTGTTCAGGCGGGAAAGACGGCGCTTGCAGCGCTTCGCTGAGCGTGCCCAGCAACAGGGGCAGATCTTCCACCAACGCGCGGCCGCCAAAACTGGTGTTGTGTACGCTGGCACCAAACCCAAGGCTCGCGCCGGCGGACTCGAGCCGGTCGTAGATTTGTTGAAAATTGCGGTATTGGGTGCCACGCATCAAGGCAACCGAGGTGAAGTAGGCCAGCCCCAATTTTTCCCGCGGGTCGAAGATGCTCCCGCTGGGCAAATATCCATTGATGACGACCGATGGGCTGTTGAAATTGGAGCGCGTCAACAGGATGATGCCGTTGGGGAGGACTGAACGGGTGATATCCTGCGAGCCGGGAAGGGTTTTCCAGGAAACGTCCGGGAGTCTTCTCATCCTACGAGGTTCTCCTCTCCGGTTGGAATGTAAACGCCCACCACGCGTCGTTCCGGGAGCAGGTATAAGGCGGCGATGCGTTGCAACTCAGCCGGCGTCACCGCTTCCAGCCTGAGCATGTACTCGGTGAACCATTGATAGGAGGAAAACATTTCGGCGTAACCCAACCAGAAGGCCTGGTTGGTGATATTTTCACTGCCGTATGCAAAAATGGCGCGCGCCTGTTTGATGGCGCGGGCAATTTCGTCCGGGTGAACCCGGGCCTGCTGCAATTGCCCGATTTCGGCGTCCACCGTTTTTAGGATGGCATCCACACTCTGGCCGGTCCGCACCGTGATGGTGATTTCGTACAGGAAGGGGTCAATGGTGGCCTGGGTGCCGCCGCCGACGCCGATGGCCAGTTCTTTCTCCACAAGTGCCCGGTACAACCGACTGGTCTTGTTCGAGGTGCCGCCGCCGCCAAACATGTTCAGGCTGGTTGGGCCGGTCAACAGGCTGTCCAACACGGTAAAGGCGAAGAAGTCCGCGCTGCCAGCCGCCGGAGAGCGGTAAGCAATCTGGATGAAGGTTGTTTTGCCTGGCCCCCTGACTTCCACGCGTCGCTCAGTCTGGAAGGGCGGCTCGGCCTGTGCCGGGTGGATAACCGCCGGACCTGCAGGGATGCCGCCGTACAGTTCTTCAAGCCGTTTAAGCAGGCTGGCGGTGTCAAAGTCGCCGGCCACAGCGATGAGTGCGTTGGCAGGGTGGTAATGCGCCTGATAATGATGGTAAAGATCGTCCCGTTGGATGGCGCGCAGGTCCTCGACTGAGCCAATGATTTCATTCCGGTAAGGATGCTGATCGAAGGCAGCCTTTTGAACGCTTTCACCCAGCCGGAAGAGAGGTTCATTTTCACTGCCTTCGCGTTCGGAGAGGATCACGGTGCGCTCCGATTCAACTTCCTCCTCCTTAAAAAGGCTGTTGACCATGCGGTCGGCTTCGAGGCGCAGCCCCAGGTCGATTTTGCCGGCGGGCAGAGTTTCAAAGAAGGTGGTCCAATCCAGGTGCGTATAGGCGTTCCAAAAACCGCCTTCGCGAGAGATGGACTTGTCCAGCATGCCGGCAGGGAAGTTCAGCGATCCCTTGAATAGCATATGCTCGACCCAATGCGAAATGCCGGTGAGTCCCGGTTGTTCATCGCGCGAACCCACGCGGTACCAGGCCCAATGGCTGATGATGGGGGCGGTGTGGATTTCTTTGAGGTGAATTGTCAGGCCGTTTGGGAGCTTAACCAGCGTGGGGTTGGTCATGAAGTGGTCCCTGAGGGTCGTTTATGGAAGAATGGCAGAGCAGAAAGCGCCCGGGTTGGGGCCGCAAATCAATTCTCTCCAACTGCTGGGCAGTTTGTTCAGCATATCGCGGTAGGGGGCAACCGTGTCGCGCAAACCGACGAAAGGTTGGTGCAACTCAGTCTGGCTGAGTGGAATGTTCACGGGCACGTTCAGGCTGACTGGTATTTGCTGGTCGACCGGGACGGACAGTGTCAGGTGGATGGGAAGATCGGTGCCGGCAGGAAGGAGGATGTCGGCGGGCGCGGAAAGCGATAGCGCGCCGGTGTTGATATCCACGTAGGCGTTGTCGATGGGCGTATCCTGGCTGAGGCGAACGGTGGTGTCAGTGTCCAGGGGCAGGTCGAAGCGTGCCGGCACCTGCGTTTCAACTGTGACGGTGGTTTCAATGCGCGCTTCGTCCATGCGGACAAAATTCTCATAGAGTGGATCGATCAAGCCTTCCTGCAAGGCAGCCTTTATCGCAAAGATTTGGGTCAAAAGAACCACCACGACAATGACCAGTAGCAAATTGACCACCAGTGAGAAAATGGCCGTCACCGTCCAAAAGCGGGGCCGGTAGGCGGGCGTGCGGGTTTTGGCAGTCTGCCCGGCGGAACGGGGCTGGATCTCTTCAATTGTCGTTATTTTTTCAGGATCGCTCTGGCTCATTATGTGAAAAACCCTTTCACGGATAGTTTGGCATTGAGTTGATACATGGAAGCGGTGTGTGCAATCAGACGACTGTTGGTGTTGACTATAGCATAGATTTGACCAAACGGAAAATTAAACGCATGTATAATCATCTTGACAAAGTTGATAACCTTTCCCAACAGAAGGCAGTGAACATGCAAAATGATCAACACTTGGTCGCTGTTGTTGGTGCTGGCCCGGCAGGGTTGTTCGCGGCGCGCGAATTGGCCGTGCAAGGCGTTAATGTTGTTCTTTTTAATCGAGATATCAAACCCGGCGGCCTGGCCGAATACGGCATTTTCCCTGACAAACATAAAATGAAGGAGGGATTGCGCACGCAATTCCGCCAGGTGCTATCGTTGCCCAACGTTCACTATTACGGCAATGTGAGCATCGGCCTAAACGCTGACTTCAGTCTGGATGATCTGAGGGCAATGGGATTTCAGGCCATCATGGTATGCGTCGGTGCGCAGGGCACCAAATGGTTGGGGCTGCCTGGTGAGGACCTGACCGGCGTTTATCACGCCAAGGACCTGGTTTACCATTACAACCGCCTGCCGCCCTTCAGCCAAAAATCCTTTGTCATTGGTCGCCGTGTAGCCATCGTTGGGGCAGGGAATGTGAGCATGGATATCACGCGTTACCTGGCCACCAGCCGCATGGTGGACGAGGTGGTGGGGGTCATCCGGCGCGGCCCGGCCGAGGTGAAGTTTGACTCCAAAGAGCTGGAGCATGTGGTGGGCTACCTGGATTTAACCTCGCTTCGTGAGGAATTGGAGCGTGTGCGCCCGATCATGCTTGAATTGGGTCAGGATCCGCTGCAATTTCGCGAGGCGGCGATGGCTGCACGTGAAAAAGGCGATCTGCCCACCTCCAACACGCGCCTCTCGCTGCGCTTTCTCGCTTCGCCCACCCGCATCCTAGGAGATCAAAATGGACGGGTTAGCGGACTGGAAGTGGAAGATAATACCCTGATTTTGGAAAACGAAACTGTGAAAGCGCGCGGAACAGGCCGGCACTTTACGATTGACGTGGACACAGTAATTTTCGCGATTGGGGATAAGGTGGACAGCTCGTTTGGGCTTCCAGTGAAGGGCGGCGAGTTCGTCAAGAATCCGTCACCCCGTTTCCCGGTGGAGGACCAGTCCTTTGAAATTTACGATCCGCAAACAGGTGAAGTGATCCCCGACGTGTTTGTGGCGGGCTGGTCGCGCAAGGCCAGCACCGGGCTTGTGGGTATTGCCCGCAAAGATGGCACCAACGGGGCCAGGGTGGTGTTGCAATACCTGCAATCCCAGCCGGTCATGGGGGCTGAAATCATACCCAGCCTGGATAAGCGCATTCACGGCCTGCCAAAACCAGTGGTGACCTGGCATGAATTGCAGCAACTGCAGGCCGCCGAGCAAGCTCGTGGGGCGGCGCTGCGTGTGGAAGGCTTTAAGTTTGATAGCAACGAGGATATGCTGAACGCGATCGGCATTTCAGAGATCCATTGATTGGATCTCCACAGCTTTCAGAGAAAGCCGTCATGCTTTTGATTGCGTATTCGGCATGTTTTTCTTATAAGGGATCAGCAACAGGAAACCAATGGCGATGATGGCCTGGCCGGTTTCCACGCCGAACGCCTGAAGATTGCCAAAAAAGGGCAGTCCGGGCAGCGGGTGGCTGCCGATGCCAAAAACATCAGCCATGCCCGCGAAAACCGCGATCACGTAGCCGGTGGCCACCAGGCGCTGCCCGATATCGGCGGCGATGGAAGGCTGTTGCTTTTTCCACAGTGCCATCATACTGAGATAGCCGCCGATGCAAATGAGCGCCAGCCCGATCAGAAAGACCGCGATTTGAACAAAGCCAATGACCGGGCTGCGGTCCAGACCGAAAATGCCCGGTCGAATGCCAATCAAAAAAATGACAAAGCCAACCAGCGTGATCGTCAACCCGGTGCGAATGCGCCTGCGGGAGTACGGTCTTTGCGGGATGGTGTCTTCGGGGTTGAGCGGGGGAATGGGATTGCTAGGAACCGGTTCACTCATGATTTCGGCAAACCTATGGTAAGCATTCGTTGCCAGTTACCATTGAATATCAATTGTACATCATCTTGCCGGTAACCGCGCTGGATAAGCTGGGATTCCAGCTTTTGCAGGTCTGCGATCGTGTCGATTTCATAGGGGATGGAGGGCCAGCCAAAGCCGCCATCAAAGTCTGACCCGATGGCGGCATGCAACGGATTGCCAGCAATCTGGCAGATATGATCGATATGCGCGGCCAAATGATCCAGCGTGATCTGTTCGCGCGGATCGCCAACCTTCCAGTCGCGGAGGAGGAAACGATTGTATGGGATTACGCCCATCACGCCGCCGCGTTCGATCAGGCGGCGGATGGTGGCATCGCTGAAATGCCGTTCGCTGTCAGAGCCCTGCACAAGGCTGCGCGCATTGGCATGCGTGGCGATGACCGTGCCTTCATAGCGGTCCAGGGCTTCGAGGGTCGATTCCTCGGTCATATGAGACAAATCGAGCACGAACCCCAGACTGCCCAGAACATCCAGCAATTCTCGGCCTTCGCCGGTGAAACCGCCTTTTTCGAAGGTGCCGCCGCACCAGCGCGTACCGGCCCAGACCGGGCCGAAAATGCGCAGGCCCAAATCCCACCATTCCTCCAACACCGAAAATGATGGCAGCCCTTCGCCGCCTTCCATCAGCAGCACCAGACCGACCGGGTGGGTGGTTTCGGGCGGGTTGGCGGGACGGGCCTCCCAGGGCGCCAGAACGGCTGTGAGGTCTTTCTGGGTGCGCACCAGGCGAAACTCGTCCGGGTGTTCCTCTGCGAGGCGGTGGTAGTAATCGAACTGGCCCTGGTACAAGCGGTATGCACCGGTAGAGTTATCAAAAACCTGGCTGGTCCAGGCACCCTTGTTGTGCTTTTTCGGGACAATGAAAAGCGATGGGAAGATGAGCGCAACCTGGCCGCGCTGGTAGTCCGGCCAGCCCAGGGTGGCATCGCCAGTCAGAGCGGGAACGGGGGTGCCGATCTCGCTCTGGCGAATTTCTCGGGCTGATTTGCGGTAATCGCGATGGAAGGATAGAGCGTTGAAGGCCAGGTCTTCGTGCGCATCGATAAGAAAGGGCATGTGGTGCTCCACGTTTTGTAGAAAAAGGAGCGCACTTTTGGTGCGCTCCCTCTTACATACGGATGAAACACTTAAGCAGCCGGTTCCTCGGCGTCGGTTTCGTCGGCGGGTTTCTCTTCCTCGTTGCCGAGGATTTCGTCCAGCGACTGCCAGTCCATGTCAGCGTAGGCCATCGATTCGACGCGGCGCAGGCTCAGGCCGATGCGGTGATTCTCGGGGTCGATCTTGATGATGCGCAGGGTGACCTGTTCGCCTTCATGCAGCACCTCTTTGGGGTGCTCGATGCGCTTTTCGCTGATCTCGGAGATGTGGATCAGGCCTTCCAGGTCGTCTTCCAGGCGGGCGAAGGCGCCGAACTTGGTCAGACGGGTGATGGTGGCATCCACCAGTTGGCCCACGGTGAAGGTCGCGGACTTCTGCGTCCAGGGATCCTCAAGCAGTTGGCGGATGGACAGGCCGATGCGCTTCTTGTCGCGGTCGATGCTGATGACCTTGACTTTGACTTCCTGGCCGACCTTGAGAACCTCGCCGGGATGCTGAATGCGGTCCCAGGAAATTTCAGAGAGGTGAACCAGACCGTCAGCGCCGTTGATGTTGACGAACGCGCCAAAATCAGCCAGGCTGGTGACGCGGCCGGTGCGAATTTCGCCTTCCTTCAGCTCGTCGATGACGCGTTCCTTGAGGGTCTCGCGGGTTTCGGTGCTGGCGGCGCGCTCCGAGAGGATCAGACGGCGGCGTTCGCGGTCGACTTCGATGACGATCACGTCGATTTCCTGGCCGATCATCTTGCTCCAGCGCTGATCGGGGGTTTCACCCGACAGGCCGGCGCGGCGGGACAGGCTGATCTGGGAGGAGGGCACGAAACCGCGCAATCCGCCAACGGGGACGATCAGGCCGCCCTTGTTATAGCCAACGATCGAGCTGTGATAGACCTCTTTGGAGTTGAGCAGTTCTTCTGTTCGCGTCCAACTGACTTCTTCACGCGCCCGAACATAGGAGAGGACAAGGTTCCCGTTCTGGTCTTCAGGGTTGACGACAAAGACCGGGATTTCTTGTCCCACTTTGAGCTCAGAAAGCTCTTCGGAAGGAATTAATTCATATTCCTTGCCAGTGATCATGCCTTCTGATTTTGTCCCGACACTGACTAGAATCTGACCGGGGGTGATGCTTGCAATCACACCGTTGCGGATCTCGCCAGCCTTGGGGAATTCAATCCCAGGGCCTTCCTGGTCGAGAAGAGAAGCCATGTCGTTCTGGTTGTCAACCTGATGATTCTCGGGCATGACCCCCTGCTCGAGTTGGGCGTCGTTTTGGTCTACCATACGATCTGTGTACTCCGGTTACAAAAATATTAAGGCTCATTATAAGTGCAACTATGCATCTTGACAACCCCGGTTTGGTCTAACCATCAGGCGCAAGATAGAGCCCGCATAACTAAGAAATTATACCAGAAAATCACCCTGGTGATCATCCTAATTATTAATTTTTATTAAGACGCAAGGGATTGCTTTCCCTTGCGTCTTGGATTTTTCATTCGGCTGCCGCTAATGTCGGCGGCGTTTCTTTTTTCCGCCGCCGGGTTGGTCTTTCACTGGTTCGGCGTTGGCGCCCTGTTCGACCGGTTCGATCTCCGCTTCGGGAGCCTCCAGGCGCTCGCGGTCTACGCTGACGGAAGCGGCGCGGCTGGGCCGGAAAGTAAACATGCGGTTGACCACACCCGAGCGGATTTCCTTGAGCAGTTCCTGGAACAATTCCGAGGCCTTGCCCTTGTACTGCACAAGCGGGTCGCGCTGGGCGTAAGCTTCCAGGCCGATCGAAACGCGCAGCGCTTCGATCTTTGTCAGGTATTCGACCCAGGCCTGAGAGATGACCGACAGAAGCAACTCGCGGAAACTTTCGTTCAACAGGCGTTTGCCCAGCGCGCTAACCAGCACGTCGCGCTCAGCGGCGGGCATTTCCGCCAGCGGCACGCTCGCCATGGCGTTGAACCGATCGACGCCGATATGCCCGGCCAGATCGTCTTGCTGGCGCATATCGAGTTGATCGAGCGTGACCTGGTTTTGGCTGGTCCGTTTCCACTCAGCGATTCCCCAGATCATGGTGAGCGCATCAATCGCGCCGCGGGCATGCTCGAGCACCTGTTCGGTGATTTCCCTGGCCGGGCGGCCTTCGAGTTTGCGGGCAGCCAGGTAGACATAATTGAGCCGTGAAAAACGCTGGGTTGCCTGGCGGTGGGTGCGTTTGTCAAAGCCCACGCGCGTGCCCTGCGCCATCAGGCTCAGCATGGCTGCCAGGTTGCGTTCCACCAGCGGGGCATTCTTGATCCGATCGAGCCAGGGTTCCATATCGCGCGCGATCTGACCGTTGTCGCCCATCAAACGCTCCGCCTGCTGGCGCAGGTTGTTCTCCACGCTTTGCAGCAGCCCGCTGGCAATCTCAGACCAGTCGAGGTTCTGCAATTGCCCGGCTTTGACATCCAGGTTTTCTACCCGGCGCTCAATTGCTGCTATTGTGCGTGCTATGGCGATGTTGAGCAGGTTGTTTTCGATTTGCGCCTGCAGGACGGGCTTGACGGTCTCTGAGCCAGCGGCAAGCTGGCGCAATTGTTCAGGTGTCAGGCGCAAAGGCGTGTGGATCAAGGTCCCCAATTCTTCGGCAATTTCCTGCGGGCGGCGTTGCACAACCACTTCTTCTTCATCGCCGCTGTGCAGCGAATCGAGGTAGTTTTCCAGCACCTCAAAGCGTTCGTCGCGCTGGCGTTCGAGCGCTTCACTCATGCGGTCTAGCAGGTTGCGGGTGGCGTTCAGAATGTGATCATGCTCGGCCTGCAATGCCCGGTCGGCCAGGTCCAGGCAGGCTTCGCGCAGGTCGTACACCGTGCCGGGGGTCTTTTCGAGCTGGCGTTTGAGGTCGTCCACCAGCAGCCGCTGGGTGAACGAGGGATAATACACGCCCTCATAGTCGAAGACCGGCAGAATTTCCTCCATGAATGCCAGCAGCTTCCAGGGGCCTTCCACCTCATCCTTCAGGGCCTCGGGGACGCGCAAGGTCAGGTCGGTCTCGAGCATCTCCAGGACGTCATCGGTGACATCCGGTTTGGTGAAAACGCGGTCGCGCTGGGCATAAATGCGTTTGCGCTGCGCGTTGAGCACATCGTCATATTCGATCAGGTGCTTGCGCACGTCAAAGTTGCTGCCCTCGACGCGCTCCTGTGCTTGTTCCACCAGCCGGCCAAGCAGGTTGTGTTCGATGGGGTAGCTGTCGTCGATGTTCAGACGTTTGATCAGGTTGTCCACCTGGCCACCACCAAACAGGCGCATCAACTCATCCTCGAGGGAGAGATAGAAGCGCGAGGAGCCGGGGTCGCCCTGGCGGGCGGCGCGGCCGCGCAACTGGTTATCGATTCGGCGGGCTTCATGCCGTTCAGAGCCGATCACGTGCAGGCCGCCCAGCGCGCGCACGCGCTCCATGTTTTCCATATACTCGAGAAAGGCATTGACCGCCTCCTCGTAGATGCCGTAATCCTCATGCGGCATGGCCAGTAGGGCCTGCCGGCGCTGTTCGTTGGTCATGTCGTAGGGATCATTTTCTGAGCGGTGCAGCACGCGGATCACACCGGCCAGCACATCTTCCGGGAGTTCGCCGCCCAGCTTGATGTCGACGCCGCGGCCGGCCATGTTGGTGGCAATGGTGACCATGCCGAAGGAACCGGCGCGGGCAATGATCTGGCTTTCTTCGTCATGTTTACGCGCGTTCAACACCTGGTGCGGAATGCCGCCCTGGATGGCTTTCAGCAGGCGATCTTTTTCGCCCGGGCCGACATCCAGCGCGCGCAGGACGAGGTCCAGGTTATCAGGATCTTCGGGGTTGATGGAGGCCAACCCGAGGGGTTTGGCTGCCTGACGCAGCTCGCCGGGGTTGAGATCGTCGAGCGGCTTGTTGAGGAATTCCAGTTCACTGACGCGCTGTTCAAAGTAATCCTGTTTGTTCTTGTCCATCCAGGCGCGCCGGACCAGCATCACCTGCAGCAGGCGGCGGACGGGCTCAGCCTTCAGGCGGTTGGAGAGCCGTTCGGAGTGTTCCACCGAGGTGGTGCCCACCAGTTGCGGCCGGCCGAGCAGGGAGAAGCGGACAATTTCGGTGGTGATGGCGCGCAGTTTGGCCTCTTCGGTGCGGTAAACAACATCTGGGAAATCCTTACGCTTCCAAAACACGGGCTTCTTTTGCGCGTCACTCTTGCGGGCGTAAAAAGTCATTTTATAGCCGGACTCATCCTTCGCCTCCACTTCCGCCAGTTCAGCGTTGGCGCGCATGGCGGAAAATTCGAGGTTGGTGGGAATGGGTTGGACGTCCAGCTTGTAGATTTTGCTGAATTCTTCCGCCTCGGTGAGGCCGGTACCGGTCATGCCTGCCAGCTTTTCGTACATGCGGAAGTAATTCTGAATGGTGATGGTGGCGTAGGTGACGTTTTCAGGCTCTACCTTGACGCCTTCCTTGGCCTCGATGGCCTGATGCAGGCCCTCAGACCAGCGCCGGCCGGGCATCAGGCGGCCAGTGAATTCATCCACAATGACCACTTTGCCGGCTTGCACCAGGTAATCCTTGTTGCGGCGGAAGAGGAATTGCGCACGCAGGCTTTGTTCGAGGAAGCCCATCAGGCGCGCCTGCTCAGGGGCGATATCTTCGGGACGCTCGGGATCGCGCAACGGCGCGCCCAGCAGTTCTTCCATATGGGCTTCGCCGGCCTCGGTGAGTGTGACAGTGCGGTCCTTCTCGTTAATCTCGTAGTCTTCCGGCTTAAGCTGGCGCACCAGTTGCGCCATCTGGATGTAGTTTTGAGCATCGTCGGCGGCCGGCCCGGAGATGATCAGCGGCGTGCGGGCTTCGTCAATGAGGATGTTGTCGACTTCGTCGACAATGGCATAGTAGTGTCCGCGCTGCACCCGATCGGCCAGGCGGTAGGTGAGGTTGTCACGCAGGAAGTCAAAGCCGTACTCGCTGTTCATGCCGTAGGTGATGTCGGCTTTATAGGCTTCGCCGCGCTCGACCAGACGCAATTGATGTTGATCCTCGAAGGGTGAGGATTTTTCCAGGTCAACAATGAAGGCTTTTTTGCCGTTCTCGGTGCGCGAGGCCATCTGCAGCACGCCCACGCTGAGCCCCAACAGGTTGTAAATGGGCGACATCCAGCGCGCGTCACGACGGGCCAGATAGTCGTTGACCGTCACCAGGTGTGCGCCGCGCCCGGTGAGCGCGTTGAGGTATAACGGCAGAGTGGCCACCAGAGTTTTGCCTTCGCCGGTGCGCATCTCAGCTATCTTGCCGCTGTGCAGCACCATGCCGCCGATCAACTGCACATCGTAATGGCGCAACCCTATGGTACGCTTGCCGGCTTCTCGCACGGTGGCGAAAGCTTCCGGCAGCAGGTCGTCCAGCGACTCGCCTTCGGCCAGGCGCTGCTTGAATTCAGGCGTTTTGGCGCTGAGTTCTTTGTCACTTAAGGCTTCAAACGCAGGTTCGAGCGCGTTGATTTGCTCGACGATCTGCGATAAGCGTTCCACTTCACGTTTTAAAGGGTCACCGCCCAGAATGCGAATCAGATTTTTAAACATAAGGACACCCTTTCCGCGGTGGATTATAGCATAAGCAATTAAGAATGCGGTGAGCCGTTCGAACGCACAGAGGCGCGGCATCCGCCGCGCCTCTGGAAAAATCGGGATGCTGATTTAGATATGAATGGCGT
>JAPKMQ010000119.1 GCA_026645875.1 Longilinea sp. | reverse complement strand
ACCTGACCTTTCAGGCGTAACTGCTCCATCATCCATTTCCGCTCTTCTGGCTGTGCCCACAGGTTGAGCTCCAGGGAAGTTCGACCAGATAATTCGGCGGCTGAATAGCCGGCCAACCGTTCAAAACCTTCGTTCACCTCGATAAACTTTCCGTCCGATAAGCGGGTGATGGCAATGGCATCCGGAATGGTCAGCAAAGCTGTAGCTAATTTCTTTTCCGCCTCCTGCAAGGCGCGCTGAGACTGGATGTGTCCGCTTTCATCCGCCACCACGACCATGACGGCCGGATTGTTCTCCCACTCAATGGGCATGCGCGTCACCCTCACCCAGCAGGTCTTTCCATCGGGCCGCTGGATGCGATAAATCGGGGTGCGTCGATGGTCTTCGTCCTGTAGAACCGGCAAGGTGTCGACACCATTTTTAAATAATTCCGAGATGGAAATTTCCGCCAATTTTTCCGGCGTATATCCGAGGATCTCCACCGCACGCGAATTGGTGTACACAGCCCGGTCATCCTGGACCAGCAAAACGCCGTCTGAGGAATTTTCCATCAGCCGGCGGTACTTCTCTTCGCTGGCGGCCAGTTTTTTGGCATTCAAGCGCATCCTGCGCCGGTACAGCCATAACCAGGATAAACCTAGCAGGATCACTACCGGGATCGCGGCCAGAATGAGCAATGCAATGTCATTCATTTCAGAAAGTATACCCTAAGAGCGTCCTCCCAACGGATTAATAAACCTTCAATGTGGTTGAGCAGGCTGGTTTTCCGGCCGGCGCACCAGCCCGGCCCGTGGTAGAATGGCTCATATGGACCTGTTTGAGCATGCCATGCACGAGCGGATGGCGCACGAAGCGCCGCTTTCTGCGCGCATGCGCCCGCGCACCCTGGACGAATTCATCGGCCAGGACCACATCATCGGGCCCGGCAAGCTGCTGCGCCGCGCCATTGAGGCCGACCGGCTATTCTCATCCATCATCTTTACCGGCCCGCCGGGCACCGGCAAAACCACGCTGGCGCAGGTGATCGCCAACCGCACCCTGGCGCATTTTGAAACCATCTCGGCGGTGCTGGCTGGCGTAGCCGAATTGCGCCGGGTGATCCATGAAGCCGGCGAGCGCCGCCAGTTGCACGGCCAGCGCACCATTCTTTTCATCGACGAAGTGCACCGCTGGAACAAAGCTCAGCAGGACGCACTGCTGCCGCACGTGGAAACCGGCATGGTGACGCTGATTGGCGCCACCACCGAGAACCCGTATTTTGATGTCATTTCGGCGCTGGTCTCACGCTCACGCGTCTTTCAGCTTCAACCCCTGACTGAAGAACACCTGCAGCGCATCCTCGACAACGCCTTACAGGATGAGGAACGCGGGTACGGCAAGCGCAACGTCCGCCTGGACGACGACGCCCGCGCCCACCTGCTGCGTCTTTCGGGCGGTGATGCGCGCAACCTGCTCAACGCGCTGGAACTTGCGGTGGAAACGACGACGCCCTCGTTAGTGGACGGCAACATTCACGTCACGCTGGATGTCGCTCAGGAGTCCATTCAAAAGCGTGCCGTGGTCTACGACAAATCCGGCGACGCGCATTATGACACCATCTCAGCCTTCATTAAATCCGTGCGCGGCTCCGATCCCGACGCTGCGCTCTACTGGCTGGCAAAAATGCTCGCCGCTGGCGAAGATCCGCGCTTCATCCTGCGCCGCCTGGTGGTGCTGGCCAGCGAAGATATCGGCCTGGCCGACCCGCACGCCATGCAGGTCATCGCGGCAGCCGCCTATAACTACGAGTACATCGGGCTGCCCGAAGGCATCTACCCGATCGCCGAAGCCACCCTCTACCTGGCCACCGCGCCCAAATCCAATTCGGCCGGCGCCATTTTCGCGGCGCAAAAGCTGATCGAGGATCAGGGCATCGGGCCGGTGCCCACGCACCTCATGGATGCCAACCGCGACGCGCGCGGCCTGGGGCACGGCAAGGGCTACCAGTATCCGCATTCCTTCCCGGGGCACTTCACCCCGCAGCAATATCTGCCCACGGCGCTGCTTGGCAAAACCTTCTACCACCCTTCCGGCGAGGGCTACGAGGCCCAGATCGCGGATCGGTTGGATCGCTGGCGGAATATGCAGGCCGAAGGTTTGGGATACGCATCTTCTCCAGACACTGCTGAAACCAACGACCATGCCGATCCTGCTGCTGATTCGTCACGGTGACAACGACGTTTTCAAAACGCGCCTGGCCGGCCGCCTGCCCGGGGTGCATCTCAACGCCGACGGGTTGCGCCAGGCGCAAACCCTGGCGCAGGATCTGGCGGACGCTCCGTTGAAAGCCATTTACAGCAGCCCGCTGGAGCGCGCGCTGGAGACCGCCGCGCCATTGGCGGCCGCCCGCGGGCTGGAAGTGCGCGTGCATCCCGGATTGATCGAAGTCGATTACGGCGAGCTGCAGGGACGCACCTACAAGCAGCTCAAACGCTTGAAAGTCTGGCAATTGCTACACAGGCAACCCGCCGCGGTGCAGTTTCCGGGCGGCGAGAGCCTGGTAAATCTGATGCAGCGCACGGCGCGCGTGCTGGACGAACTGGCCGCGCAGTATGATGACCAGCAACTCGTTGCCTGCGTCACCCACGGCGACGTGATTCGCATGGCCGTGACGCATTCCCTGGGGCTGGGCCTGGAGGAATTCGAACGATTTCAGATCGCGACGGCATCCATCACCGCGCTGGCCCTCGGCAACGGCCGCCCGCGCCTGCTCCATCTGAACCAGGTGAGCCGCCTGGAATGGCCCAAACCATCAGAACCCGTAAGAACCACCGACCTGTCTGCAAACCCGTCCAAAACCGGCTAAGAACTGTTCCTTTGGCCAATACATTTCAAATCAATCTACGCTATGATTAATCCAGATGGAGGAACCCATGGAAGATGTGAGCCGGAACGACATTCGCACGCTGCTGAAGACGTTTGGGATCCAGGCTGACGAAGAAATCATGCGCCACCTGTTCTCCACCCGGCAGCCAGGTACGCTCCATCTGCGGATCACGCTGGACGATTTGACTGATTACGGCGACACGCCCCCCGGCGCGCCGCTGCACGTCGAAGTGTTTGGCGACGTCCGCCGATAACCTGACCTGGGCGCGAGCGCGCCGGGAGGACACCCAATGAAAAATCGCGGCATCCTGGCTCTTGCATTCATTCTGATCGCTTCAGGCATCCTGCTGTTGTTGAGCAGCGTCTTCAAAATCAATGCCTGGGCGGTTCTCTTTCCCTTGATCCTGATCGCACTGGGATTGTGGGCCATCTTCCGTCCCAAACTGGGCGGCGAAGGTTCGAATATCGATTTCACCCTGCTGGGAGATATGCGCCGCCACCCCACCGGCGTGTTGCAAAACAAGGAATACTGGTTGATGATTGGCGACCTGGACATGGACCTGACATCGGTTGAAATCCCTGCCGGTGAAACCACCCTCCGCGTGGTGGGTTTCGTGGGCGATCTGAACTTCATCCTGCCGACCGACGCGGCCATCTCGATGAGCGCCGGAGCGATCGCGGTGGACGCAAAAATCGACGGGCGAAAACAGGAAGGCGTCTTCACCCCGGTCCACTATGAGAGCCCTGGCTACGCACATTCAGAACGCCGCCTGCGCCTGGACATTTCGATGTTTGTTGCCGACGTCAGCTTGCGCAGTATATAGAAAAAACATATCAATATCAATCAGGCTGCTCTTTCGGGCAGCCTGATTGCTTAGCGGTAACCATACGATTGGAGAAGGCGATGACCACTGATTTGGAGCTAATTTTTTCTACCATAAAAGGGCTGATGCGCGTCTATTCACCGCCGTTGATGACCAAAAAGGACGAAGAAACCTATTACGACCTGTGGTCGGTCAGGGATGTTGTCATTGAAGGCCGCAAACGCAAGGAAGTCTATTTTGCCGGGTTGGTCCGATACGCAAGCTATGTCGGTTTTTACTACATGCCGGTGTACGCCGAACCGGAGATGAAAGCCGTCTTCGCGCCGGAATTGCTGGCCCTGCTCAAGGGCAAATCCTGTTTTCACATCAAGAAGCTGGACGAGCAGCGCGTCGAGCAAATCCGCACGGCGCTGGAAACCGGCTTCAAGGCCTACCAGGAGCGCGACTGGGTTTAGCCGTCGCCCATATCGGCGACGTACTCTCCCACCAGCTCACCAAAATAGCGTTGAATGGGTTGAAAATAGGTTTCCCCCCACCACTCGGCCATCCGGCGGCCCATCCCGTTGGGCAGGCCGGTGTGGGTGAAATGCACCAGCGTGCCGGTGCAAACCGGTTCCAGTCGCAGATCAACGGTTGAATCGCCCGGCAGCGCACTCATCCGCCAGGTCTGCTGGATGCGATCGAATGGTGTCAGCGCCAGGAACTCGCCCTCCGCCAGCCCGCTCAAGGCCGAAAAAGCGCCGCCCACCTGCGCCGTGATGACCGCGCTGCTGCCGGTCATCCTGCCGTGCTCCCAACCGTCCGTCCAGGCGCGGAAAAAACGCTCCGGGTAAACCGGGAGATCAAAGGTGATATCAATCGATTCAGCCATTTTTCTACCTCTAAAGAGTAATCTGTAAGTATTGTATCATTTTCAAGCACGTCATTCTCCAACGCGGGTCTCGAAACGCTTCTTTCACCTGTGGGGTTATTGGGACGGCCTATTACATTTCCCGACTAAAACGATTTGATCACTTGGAAATCTTCGCTATAATGAAGATGGAACATTTTCTGGCACCAATTCGCGTGCAAATCACCAATTACCCAATCCCAAAAAGGAGAAATACTATGAAACTTTCAGCCCCGACTTTTGTGACTTTCCTCATCGCCGTTGCCCTGGCTGTGATTGCCCTGCTGGGCGTGCTGGTGAAGACCATTCCGTTTGTCTCCGAAAATGCCTTCTGGATTTTGCTGGTCGGCTTTGTGGTACTCATGTTGGGCACCATGTTCAAGGGCAAGTAAGAATTTTACTTAAAACAATAAAAATGACGGTTCAATATTGAACTGTCATTTTTATTTATCAGCCAATGAAGTGAAGATAGGGATTACACCCTTTCGGGTGCTCTCAACCAACAAATAGGTTTAAACAAAAAGTGAGCGTGGAGAGGGCTCGGATTACACCCTTTTGGGTGCTCTCAACCAACAAATAGGTTTAAACAAAAAGTGAGCGTGGAGAGGCTCGAACTCTCAACCAATGGCTTAAAAGGCCACTGCTCTGCCATTGAGCTACACGCCCAGCGGGGATGATTTTATCACGCACCGCACCCGGCGTCAATTGCTTCGCCGTAAATCTTGAAACGCCTGAACCGATTCAGAGAAAGGAGCAGCGCCATTTGCTGGCGCTGCTCCATAGGGCAATTGCGCTACTAACGCCTGTTTACCGTAAAACCACCGGCATGTAAACGGACTGGATGGTGATATCGGTTGTTCCATACCCGCGGATCATCCAATTTCCGGGTAGAAAAACATCATCCATCAGCGTCCAGGATCCATCTGGTGGCAGATTGGGCACTTCGGGGGGTGGTGAACTGATCCACACTCCTGCCCAGGAACGTTGTTTTGATTTTGTTTCATCCAACGCGGCCGGATAATAAGACCCTTCCGGTTTTTCCAACGCGATCACCCCGATAATCACATCTCCTGGCCCGTTAAAAGTCAACGGCCAGTCTAAAAAATACGAATTCCAGGCATCTAATGCCTCGACTTTTGCCGGATAACTTTCGCGAAAATTCGATCCCGTGGACGGATCAACATCCCCTAAAATGTTCTCATAAACGACCAGGAGAATATCATCGCCAATATTAACAAAACCATCCGATGAAAAATAGACCTGGATTTCCTCCAACTGAAAGGGGAATACGAATGCAAAGGGAGTAAAGCGGTTCAAAAAGATAAATTCCTTGGTAGCGCCGATGTTATTTTCGCTGTCGCCGTCATCCAGTACAAACGGCACACTATTCGACGACAGTCGCGATACCAGGTTGTTCTGTGTTGCGGGCCGGGTCGCGGTTCCTGTGGAAGATCCATTTTCTTCGACTTCCCGCAAGGATCGAAAAACATCATTTCCTTCGCCTGACGTTCTGGCCTGAACCATGCCCGATATCGTGGAAAGTAATAACCCAACCACAAAAAAGGCAGTGAAAAATTTAACCCGATACTTCTTCATCCATCACTCCTTATAAAATAGTAAATTGGGATGCCGGTTGCTACCTGTAGATGAAATCCCTGGGAAAGCCAATGGATGCCGATCCAAGAGTCTGCGCCGATAACCTGACCTTGCCGGCGGAGTTGCATGGTCAATGCGTGGAAATCCAACAAGGTAATCATAGGTCATTGCATATACAGCGTCAAGGCAGGCCCCGGTAACTGCAAGCAAAGTGCAAAGTAGCCAGCAAACAGGCGGTTAAGAAACCCCGGGGTGGTTTTGTGATGAGGTAAAATCAATCATCCACAGGAGGAGCGCATGACAGAACTGCTCTACCAAACCGATAGCTACCAGCGAGAGTTCCAGGCCACCATCACTGTGATCGATGCCGAAGCCCGCGCCGTTCTGCCCGACCGCAGCGCCTTCTACCCGGGCGGCGGCGGGCAGCCTGCCGATAGCGGCGTGTTGGTCTGGCAAGGCGCCGCTCTGCCGGTGGAACGCGCCCGCAAGGGCAGCGAGGGCATCTGGCATGTGCTTACCGCGGATGCTCCCCTGCCCCCGGTCGGTGCAGTTGTCACCGGGCAGATCGACTGGCCACGCCGCTATGCGCTCATGCGTACCCACACCGCCATGCACATCCTGTGCGGGGTAGTGTTCCGCGATTTTGGCGCGCTGGTCACCGGCGGCGACATGGAGCCGCTGCACGGCCGCATGGATTTTGAGTTCGAGTCACTCACCAAAGACCTGGTCAGCGTGATCGAGGAAGCCGTCAACCGCGAGGTGGCCGCGGCACGCCCGGTGAAGGTGGCCATTCTGCCGCGTGAAGAAGCCTTCCAGATCCCCGACCTGATCCGCACGAAAATCAACCTGCTGCCTCCGGAGATTAGCCACATCCGCACCATCGAACTGGTCGGGCTGGATTTGCAGGCCGACGGCGGCACGCACGTGCAAAACACCGCAGAGGTGGGCCGCATGCGCGTCGTCGATTACAAGAGCAAAGGGCGCATCAACAAACGCATCTATGTCGAATTGGACTAAATCCCTGCTGTTGGTCGTGCTGTTGGTTCTGCTGCTGAGCGCCTGCCAGCCGGCCCCGGTGCAACCCGCCCCCACCCCGCTGGCAATCATCAACGGCGCGCTGTTGGATGGCAACCAGTTGGTCCCCGACGGCGTGGTCATCCTGCGCGGAGATCGCATTGAAGCTGCCGGCCCAGCCGCGGAGATTGACATTCCCGCCGGAGCAACTGTTCTGGACGCGCGCGGCGGCACAATTCTGCCGGGGCTGATCGACGGCCACGTGCATAACGCCGCCGAGCCGGAAGTCCGCCGCAAGTTCCTCGAAGCCGGTGTAACCAGCGTGTGCGACACCGGCGCAGGCGCCGTGCAATTGCGCCAATACCAGAACCCGCAGGATGACATGCCCGCCGCACGTGCCTATTACGCCGGGCCGTTCCTCAGCGCGCCGGGCGGCTATCCCGCCGACACCGACGACAGCGCGCGCCTGGAGGTCGGCACGCCGGAGGAAGCCCGCCTGGCCGTACAGCAACTGGCCGCTGACGGTGCTTCGTATATTAAAGTTGCGCTCGACGATGGCCGCGGCGAAGAACCGCTGCCGGTGCTTTCCATAGATGTTTTGCAGGCCGTCACCGCCGAAGCCCACCGCCTGGGACTGACCGTCCGCGCGCACGTGCTGGACGTGCGTTACCTGGACGCCGCCCTGGACGCCGGGGTGGATGCTATCGAGCACATTCCCGCGCCGGATTTATCCCGCCAGGTATTCGAGTTGTGGATGCAAAGGGACCTGCCCCTGCCGCTGCCCCGGGCCTACCTGGAGGAATTGCAACGCCTGGCCGGCCGCCAGATTCCGCTGACGCCGACCATCGAGGTGCTGGAGCGGCGCACGTGCAACGCCGTGGCGCGCAGCGAAAAGGAGCGTACAGCCTGCGTCCGGGTGTATATCGAAGCCCTGCGCCAGTACCGGTTGATGGGCGGCGTGATTGCACTGGGCAGCGATTACGGCAGCGCGGGCATGCCCGCCGGGCTGCCCTGGCGCGAAATGGAATTCCTGCAACAGGCCGGGTGGAGCAATGCCGAAATTCTGACGGCGGCCACCGCCAACGCCGCGCGCACCTGCGGCCGCGCCAGCGAGATTGGCTCGCTGCAACCCGGTTACCTCGCCGATCTGCTGATTGTGGACGGCAACCCACTGGATGACCTGACTGCCCTGCAGCGCGTGCAAACGGTCATCCTGGCCGGCCAGGTTATTCTAGATAAATAACCAAAGAGACACTGAGGACACAGAGCAAAGAGAAGAAAAAGATAAATCGATGAAGAATAACACCGGAGGCCATAAATTTAACCTTCTGTTGCTATGTTTATCGATTTCTTCTTTCTCTCGCCATCAATTTTTCCTCTCAGTGAACTCTGTGTCTCTGTGGTTCTCTTAGTCTTATTCGTCTTCTGAAGCTGGTGCGCCAAAGTCGCCGTAGGCCACCATCAACGCAAACTGGCTGATGGCATCATACGCGTCCTCCAACTCGCCTTTGACGGTCAGTTGGGTGGGCAGCTCCGGCTCACCCAACCGCTGCAACTG
>JAPKMQ010000118.1 GCA_026645875.1 Longilinea sp. | reverse complement strand
TCGGCATGGCCGTGATGGCCGATCTCAATCCGGTCAATCCGGCCCGACCAGCGCATAAAACGGCCAACCTGCTCGCGGGCGGAAGCCATCCCTTCACCAAGGTTTTTCGAGAAATCATCCAGCAAAATGATCCTGGCATCATGGGAACCCCGCCAGGACGGGTTAAAACCGAGGCTTTCAATAAAATCCGACCCTGACCATGCGTAAGATTGGGATTGTTCTAGCCCTCCTCGCCTTCCTCCTTTTTCTCTTTTTAGGATTACAAGCTGCCAAATTGTTCGTCGCTCCGGGTGACGGCCAATCGGGCAACTTGCCATCGCCTGAAATGTCGGTTCAATCCAACATCTTGCTGGTGCACGTGAACCGGCTGGATGGTAACGACCCGGCCCTGGTTTCGCTTTGGGTAGTCTTCTCGTACCAGGCCGAACCACCCAGCCTGACCTTCCTGCCGGTTTACCCCACCGGAAAGGACCGCGACGGCGACCTGGCTGTTTCGTTTTCAATGACGCCTGAAAGAAAAGTCTCCACCGCCTTTCTCCAGCGTCTCGAGAAGGAATTTCAGATCGATTGGGACCACCTGGTGGTGATTGATGATGCGGGATTGAATCTCTGGTCGCAACAATTAGCCGGCGGAGAATTTTCTCGACCGGCAGACGGCGACGGTGATGGGTTGCTCCATTCTGAACTCAACCTGTTGATCAAATTTTGCGCGGACGTACGCGGTAACGGCAGCCAACAGGCGAACAGCCTGGACTGGAGCCAAATCGTCCCCGACCACCTGATCGCCGATCTGCCGCTGGATGCCGGATTCGCGGAATTGGACCGCATCCAACAAAGCGGCCTGTGCGACGTTTTCGAGCCGTAGCGGCGCGGGTGGACTCGTGTAAAGAATAAAGTCATGAAGTTAAGAGTTTGATGATAATTTTGGATATTATCGATCTAATTCTTGACAATTAATACAATACGTTATATACTTACTTTTAGTAATCATAAAGATAACAAAACTACTTATTTATAACAAGGAGTAACTAAAATGTCCTGGAAGATCGATAACGCCCACTCACTGGTTGAATTTTCCGTCCGCCACATGATGATCTCCACCGTGCGCGGCCGCTTTGAGCGCTTCAGTGGTACGGTTGAGTTCAACGAAAACGACCCGGCTGCATCCTCCGTCGATGTCCAAATCGAGGCCGCCAGCATCAACACCAACGAGCCACAGCGTGACAATCACCTCCGTTCGGCCGACTTCTTTGAAGCTGAAACATACCCACACCTTACCTTCAAGAGCACCCGCGTTGAGAAGGTTGATGAGAATAATGGCCGCATTTACGGCGAACTGACCATTCGGAATGTCACCCGGCCAGTGGTACTGGAAACCGAGTACAACGGCCAGGCTAAAAGCCCGTGGGGTTCCACCAGCGCCGGTTTCACCGCCAACACCAAAATTAACCGCAAAGATTGGAACCTGGTCTGGAATCAAGCCCTGGAAACCGGCGGCGTACTGGTGGGCGATGAGATTAAAATCCACATCGAACTCGAAATCGTGAAGGTTGCGCAGGAGACTGCTGAAGCCGCCTCGGTGGCGTAATTATCCGGCAGAATTCTCGCTTTCCAACCCAAACCGGCAGGCAACTGCCGGTTTTATGATATAATGCTGCGTTTGCAAAAGCCGGAATTCCGGTTCATTCAGAAATGGAGTACCTCTTGAACGAAAGCGCAAAACCCACCAAAATTGAAAACGACGTCGTCGTTGTCATGGATTACTCGCTGACCGTGGACGGCGAGGTTGTCGACTCTTCCAAAGAAAACGGCCCGATCGCCTTTTTGCAGGGACACGGGAACATCATTGCCGGTCTCGAACGCGCCCTGGAAGGCCTGAAAATCGGCGACAGCAAAAAGGTCACCGTTTCGCCGGCCGATGGTTACGGCGAAATGGATCCGGAAAGCTTTGTGGATGTTCCCCGGGCTGAATTCCCGGCCGAAATCCCGCTTGAAATCGGCACCGAAATCCAGGTTGCCATGGACGACGGCAGCGAAGATATCGCCATCATCAGCGACATCAAGTCCGATTCCATCCAGCTCGACTTCAATCACCCGCTGGCCGGCAAGACCCTGCACTTCGAGGTGACCATCACCGATTTGCGCGAAGCCACCGAAGAAGAGCTCGAGCACGGCCATGCGCACGATGACATGGACGATTGGGACGAAGACTTTGACGATGAAGATGTCGACGACGAAGACGAAGACGACGACGATGACGAGGATGACGAAGAGGAAAGCAAGTAATTCGTTTTCATTCGTTTTGTTTTTTCGACACTCAGGCAGCCAAACGGCTGCCTGTTTATTATTCAGGAATCCGGGTTATACTCATAATATTCATAGCTGAGGACTGGTCATGGCTTCGATCCTGGCTGATTTGCTCAACTTCCCCGACCCGATTCTGAAATACCGCGCACTGGTTGATATTGTCGTCCATTCGCCCGACACACGCGAATCCATCCAGGCCCGGCAAAATATTCCCAACAGCCAACGAGTACAAACCATGCTTGCCGACCGCGCCCCGGACGGTCAATTACCCCGCCACCCTTACCAGAAGTGGCTCGGCACGCATTGGGTGCTGTATCTCCTCGCCGAGTGGGGCTACCCGACGGGCGACACGAACTTGATTCCGCTGCGGGAGCAGGAACTGGATTGGCTGTTTTCTGACGCGCACAAGAAAAACATCCTGCTAATCAACGGCCGCACGCGCCGCTGCACTTCCCAGGAGGGAAACGCCTTATTTTCCCTGCTGACGCTCGGATTGGCGGATGAACGCTGCGACGAACTGGCTTGCCGATTGGTTTCATGGCAATGGCCTGACGGCGGTTGGAATTGCGACAAGAACCCGATGGCTTCGCATTCCTCCTTCCACGAGTCGCTTATTCCGCTGCGCGCGCTTTCGCTGCATGCCCGTCTCACCGGCAACCCCGCTTCCCGTCAATCCGCTCAGCACGCCGCAGAAATGTTCCTTTCCCGCCGGTTGTTTCGGCGACTAACCAACGGTCTGTTGATCGATCCACATTTCCTTGAATTGCATTATCCATTTTATTGGCACTATGATGTCCTGTTCGGCCTCAAGGTGATGGCGGAGGGCGGCTGGATTACAGATTCGCGCTGTTCGGAAGCGTTGGATTGGCTGGAATCCCGTCGCCTGCCGGACGGTGGACTGCCCGCTGATGCGCGCTGGTATACCGTTACGGAGCGGGACGTGAGCGGCCGCTCTTCGATTGAATGGGGACCGGTCTCAAAAACCAGATCGAATGTCTTCGTCAGCCTGATGGCGCTTTCAGTCCTCCGCGCCGCCGGAAGAGATTCCACCGGGATTTGAATTGCGCAAGCGGTGATGAACGAATATACTTGAACCAATTCTTAAATGGGAGCGGTATATGGCACGCAATTATTTACGTAGCTTATTGGGCGATCAAGAGGAAATTCAGCTGGTTTCGCGCCAGCACTGGTTTGTGCTCTTCAGGATGGTCATCCTCGAGCTGATCGCGATGCTCGTCCTGGTCGTCATTCTGGTCATCGCGCAGGCTTCGCTCCCCAACATCCCCGTCGGCTTTGGCTATGTCCTCCTGGTGTTACCGTTGATCAGCATCGCCCGGGAATTCATGATCTGGTGGAACCGGCAAATTGTGATCACCAACCGGCGTGTCATCCAGCTCTCGGGCATCATCAACAAAAACGTGATCGATTCGTCGCTGGAGAAGGTGAACGACGTGAAGATGGTCCAATCCTTCTGGGGCCGGCTGTTCCATTATGGCAACGTCGAAATCCTCACCGCCAGCGAAATGGGCGCCAACCTGTTCAAAAAAATCGGCAACCCAATCCGTTTTAAGACCACCATGTTGAACGCAAAATCACGGCTGGAAATGGAACAGGCTGGCGGTTTCGTTGAAAAATTGAGCACCATCGACCTCGCAGAACCCGCCGCGAATGACATCCCCACGCTGATCGAACGCCTGGGCGCGCTGCGGGAAAAGGGCATCCTCAGCCAGGAAGAATTTGAGAAAAAGAAAGCTGAACTGCTCGAAAAACTGTGAAGAACAGTGAAAGCACAGCCGAGTTGACCAGCGATCTCCAGACCCAGCCTGTCGTCATCCGCAAAGTCTTCATTTGCCAGAATGGCGATTGCACCGAGAAAGACCGCGCGCGGGCCTTGTACGAGCGACTATTGGAATTGCGCGCCGCGGCCGGCCTGGACGATCCAGACGCGTCCGGCTACTTCAAATGCAACCTCTCTGGCTGCCTGAACGTTTGCCGGGATGGGCCGATTCTGGTGGTTCAACCCGATCAAATCCTATACCGCTGCCCAACCGAAAACGACCTGGACCGCATCTTCGTGGATCATTTGCTGGGCGGTCGGCCGATACCCGACCTGTTTACCCGGCGAAAGGATTCCTGATGGCGAAATGGTTATGCGAAATCGGTTACGCGAATGAATAAACGTTCCTAGAATACTTGATTAATTTGATCGAAAATTAGGTTAGAAACCTTAAACTTATCTGCGCAAAGGCGCGATTCACTTGACTCCCGCCCTCTTTTTTACTAGTATGAAAGTGCAGGGAGTTCAGAGGGATTGGGTCGCTGGCATTCCTGAAAATCTGAACTGCAACGTACATCCCAGCAGGTTGAGGATTGCAACGGGCATCTACAGATTAACATCTCTCCAGCAAGGAAACTTCATGAGGCAATCTCTAATCCCAGGTTCTCACATCAAACTGGAGGACCATTGGTCAGGAGAACCCAATGAAGTGGAGCAATGAGAGATCCCCAGAATGAATTTGTTGGCCTCATGTCCTGATGTAGGAATCAGGCTAAAACAAATTCAGGGAAGAATGTCAGGTAGAGATTACTTTGGACCCCTGCACCTTTCACTCCTGGAGTTGCAATTAAGCTCCAGGAGTGTTTTTATTTGCCGGACTTTAAGGAAATGACCGATGGCTTCAAGGATCCCACATACGGCAGGTTGCGGTATTTTTCCCGGAAATCCAGGCCGTAACCCACCACAAAGCGGTCGGGGATGTCAAACCCCTTGAAACGCAGCGGGATGTCGATTAACCGCTTATCCGGTTTGTTGAACAACACGCACACTTCCAGGCTTGCAGGCTGGCGAGCCCGCAATGTGCGCAGCAGATAGTTGAGCGTCAGGCCCGTATCAATCACGTCTTCTACAAATAAAATGTGCCGCCCTTCGATGGGCGTTTCAAGATCCTTCACCAGCCTCACCAGCCCCTGTGACCGCGAATCGGTGGAATAGTTCGCCACCGAGAGGAAATCTACTTCGGCCGCAATCGGTAGCGCTTTCAGCAGGTCAGCCATGAAGAACAGAACGCCCTTTAACACACCCACCAGCACGGGGTTCTTGTCGCGGTACTCCGCGCTGATCTCAGCCGCCAGGGCGTTCACCCGCGCCTGGATCTGCTCGGCGGTGAACAGCACATCGCTGATATCCGGGGATAATTCGCCAAAATCGGGTGGTTGAATGCGGCTCATTCTTCCCTCGATTGGGCCTGGGTGCCCTCAATGGGTTCGGCTTCCTGCATCAAACCGTATTTGATGAGCATATCGCGCAACTCGCGCCGCTTGAGCAGTTTGACGTTGACGTCCGGATAGAGTTCGCGCATCAACCGCATGCGCCTGTTTTTATACCGCGCCAGGTGCGGCCGCAGCGTGGTCAATTCGATGTACAGGTTCTGTTGAGGCAAATAGAAATCCGGGGTAAAGGCCTCCAGCACCCGACCATCCGCATCCACCTCCAATGGAAAAGTGTGCGGCTCGTAAACCCAGTCGATACCGTAAAAATCGAGGATTTTTGCGAAGGTCTCTTCAACGGGACCGGCAAAATGCGCTTTTCCATTTGCTGTATGGTTCAAGGACAGGCTCCTGCCAATTAATGCTCAATCCCCCACTGCCAAATCGATGTGCCTGGCCGCCACGCAGATCAATTCACACGCGGCCGCGCTGGTCATGCGCCCGGTATTGATCACCAGGTCATACAGACTGGGATCCTCCCAATCGGACCGGTAAAACCGCTTCAGGTATTGCCGCCGGTGCGCATCGCTGGCCTCAATCTGCGAGCGCGCCGCCTCGAGCGGGATCTTCTGCTCTTCCGAAATCCGTTGAACCCTTAATTCCAACGGCGCAATCAGACGAACGTGCAATGTCCCCGGGAATCCTGCCAGAATGCGCTGCCCGGCACGGCCGATCAGCACAACGTTGCCTTTCGAGGCCAGCTCCAGGACCACCGAGCGCACCGCGTCCAGGTAAGCCTGAGAACTTCTGGCCGAAGGCGTCACACCCAGCAACCCCAGTTCATCAATCACAGCCAGCGCCACGTCCGGCGCACCGGCACGCTGTGCCGCTTCGTTGATCAACTCCCGCCATACAATGCGGTAACCGAGGCGTTCTGAAACCAGGTTGCCAATTTCAAATCCCAGGCTGCCCAACTGCCGGGATATGGTAATTACTGCCATCTCGCACCTGCCGCCTACAGACTGAATTCATTATAGCAAGCAGCCAGCATGCTGTCTATACGACTTTACAAAGTCCAATGAGGCTTGTATAATAGAATTATTGTTCTATATACATGATCATTTTCAGCCATGCTATACTTGAACCATGCGCGCCTCCGATCGAGCTGCCATTGCCTTGATTTTGCTGTTACTGGGATGGATCCCCGTGCCGTCCGTCCAGGCGTCGCAGCTGGCGCAGTCCGGGACCGGCTGGACCGATGTGGCTCCCGGCGTGCAATACCAGGAGTTTTTACTTCCCGGGCCGGTACGCGCGTACGTGGCCCGCATGGAAATCGTGGATTCCGCCCCCAGCGACGGCATAACCAATACGTTGGAAACCGCTTTGGGGCGCGGCGTGCTTGGCGGGCTGGAAACCGTCCGCGGAATGGCCGCCCGTTACGACGATGCCATCAGCTTCTGGGGGCAAACCTGGGGTAACCGCAGCAACATCCTGATCGCAGTGAATGGTTCCTACTTTGGCGGCTCGGACACCCCCGAAAACGGCATGGTGCAATCGGGGTGGTATGCCAAACGCTTCACCGACCTGGGCGGCGGCAGCGGGCTGGCATGGACTTTGAATCGGCAAGTCTTCATCGGAGACTGCATCTACCACCAACCCGCCAAACAGGTCATTCGCATCGAAGATTCACAGGGAGTGATCCGCTGGGATGGGACATTCACCGGGACAAACATTTCGCGCGGAAACGACGACCTGGTTCTCTACACCCCGCAGTTCGGCACGCGCACACCTACCCGGACCGATGGTGCTGAAATTGTGCTGCAGCTTAACCGCCCGCTGTTAATCATCCCATCCTCTGCTGCCAGCGTGGTTGGCACGGTTACCGCCATTCGCGACCGCCAGGGCGCCACGCTGATCCCTTTTGATGCCATCGTCCTGTCCGCCGGAGAAAACCGCCGGGGAGCCCTGTTAGACCAACTGGAGATTGGCTTCACCGTGCGGATCAACCAGGAAATCACCAGCCTAAGCCGCGATTGCACAACGGCCCCATCCTTGCCATGGACAAAAACCTACGCCAGCCTTGGCGCGGCATTCCACCTTTTGGATAAAGGGGTGGCTTTCGTACCCGCCCAGGATACCACCCGCGCCCCGCGCACGGCCATCGCCCACGACAGCGAATACATTTATTTAATCGTCGTGGACGGCCGTCAGCCCGACTTCAGTATCGGTATGACCTTCCAGGAACTGGCCGATTTTATCCGCAACAACCTGGGCATCCAGGATGCGGTCGCACAGGATGGCGGCGGCTCATCCACCATGGTGGTCCGCGGCAACGTGGTCAACCGGCCCAGCGATATCTGCAATTTTCTATTTCTCCCAATGGTCATCACCACCGGTAACCAGACCATCACAAAACCCATGCCCGCGATGGAAGAAAATTTTGAACCTCCCTCACGCCTGCAATACGGGTGTGAGCGGCGCGTGGCCAACGCTTTCATGATCGCGGCCGTCTCGCCAAAGGAAGCATCCAGCCTGTTCCTCCCCGGCGATGAAATCTTTACAATCCAGGACGCCATGCTGCGCCAGGGACCTGGCACAAACTACCCGGCCTTTGGCATCATTGGCGCGGGCAGCTTCGGCGAAATTCTTGAGGACGGCAACGGGCTGAACGGGGTTCGTGCCAAATGCACGAACTGGTGGAAGGTGAATTTTAACGGCACAATGGGATGGGTAGCCGAAGGAACCATCGACGTGCTCCTGCCGCGCTTCGTGATCAAAATCCCGTACTAACCCACTTTTTGCGGCATCGCTGCCGGCATCCAAAACGCCATCAATGCAGCCGCAACCAGCGCCAGCGCGCCGCCAAACAGGAAAGGCGCCGATGGGCCGAATCCCTGCCACACGCCGGCACCCTGCCAGAGCAAGCCCGCAATGAGAGAGGCAGGAAAGTCAAGAATGCCCAGAATGCCGTTGTAAGTGCCGTACGCCGTGCCGCGTAAATTTTCCGGAACCAGGTCGGCAATCATGGCTTTGGTCGTGCCGTATGCCAGGCCGTAATAGAATCCGTACAGTATGTATAGCACCACCACATGCCAGGCTGCCTGGGCAAAAGCGAACCCCAGGTAAATCAGGCCGTAAACAACCCACCCACCGATGATAATCTTTTTGCGGTCGATTCGGTCGGAGATCCGCCCGGCTGGCGCCGATACCAGCGTGTACACCAGGTTGAAGGCAGCCAGCATGGCCAGAATAGCCATTACGCTCAGGCCGCGTTC
>JAPKMQ010000117.1 GCA_026645875.1 Longilinea sp. | reverse complement strand
AGGGTTCGCCGGCGTGGTTGACCTCGTCGGGATATTGCAGGTTGAGGATGCAGGTCACACCGGCCGCGGCCAGCGCGCGCAGGTGCTCATCGCTGCCCGGGCACGGCCCGGCCAGCAATCGCCCCGCCTGCACCCAGTAGGTTTGTGGAGGGAGGGAAGTCATGCAGGTATTATACAGAAAAGCCGTGAACCGTGAAACGTGAAACGTCGACTCACGATTCACGACTCACGATTCACGCGTCCGCGATTAGAAACTCATCAAACTCAGCGCGCCAATCAGCGAGAGCACCACGCCCAACACGCCCAGCGCCAGCCCGATGATGGTCAGCCAGAAGAAGAACTGCGCCACGCGGTTGATCTTATCAATCTGCTGACCGGTGTGCTCCTGAAGCGCAATCAGGTGGTCGAGGCGCTTGATCAGCGCGGCGTTGCCGTTTCCGCTGCTGTGAGACGCCTCCACCGGCGTGGAAGGTGAGGCGTAGGCGGCCGCCGCTGCAACCGGGTCGGGCGTGGTGAAAGCAGCCGGCGTTTCGGCGGCGGGCTCGGCGCTTTTGGCCGCTTCATACGAGAAGGGCGTGCTGTTGCTGGGCGTCGAGGCCGGCGTGCCGGCGCTTGCCTGCAGCTTGGCCAGCCGCTGCTGTGCATGGGCGTTGTTCGGGTTGAGCTCCAACACCTTCTGCAGCCCTTCGATCACCTCTCCCTTGGTCGGCGCTACCAGCGCGTGCCACAGCATCACGTCCTCGTTGGTGGGCTGTTCCTGGAGGATTTCCTCAAAAATGCGGCGGGCGCCCGGCCGGTCGCCCTGGCGGGCCAGTTCCCTGGCCTGTGAAAATAAAGCATCAATATCCATGGAGTGTTTCCTTGCTTGAAAAAGGGAAAGAGCGAATGAGAAAGATGGCGGTTTTGTTAAAGTTTAGTCTACATGAGCGGGATGCAAAAGAAAAGCCAGCCCGCGCACCTTACAAAATTGAAAGGGTGATTCTGTAACCGCACAAGTTCCACCTGAACTTCACTTCCCGGCACTGGTAGCGGTGGGCCTGCTAAGGCGGGCAGCCGAAAACCAGATCCTTCGCCACTTCGCGCCTCAGAACGACAGGTAACCACCCTGTGATGCGCTTGTCTCCGGCCACCCCATACAAAAAAGCCCGGCGTTGCCGCCGGGCCTTGTGCAAACATGCGCTAATAGCGCAGCAGCGCGCCAATTTTACCTTTTTGCTCCAGTTCAGGGTTCTTGTGAATCACCTCCACGTCGCCGCCGGTGCGCAGCACCGCGCTCACCGCCAGGTCAATCACATCCAGCGCCGGGGCCAGCGCCGCGCCGCAATTCGGGCAGGCCGGCGCGGCCTTCGCCACCAGCGTGGCGCAGCTCGGGCAGTGGTAACCCGATTGGCTGTAGCCTTCAGCCAACATCAGGCGCTGCACGCGGGCATGGTTGACCGCGTCGAGTGTTTCCGGCAGCCCCACCACCGCGCCGCCCTGCTTGGCAGCCAGGGTGACCAGGTTATTAATCATCTGCACCTCGCGCTGCGTTTCGGCTTCGCGCCCGATCTGCAGCGCTTTAGCCAGTACCTCAGTATGGCTGGCGGTCATCGGCATGGCAAAGGCGCCCACCACCAGGCTTTGCCAGGCCTTGGGCAGGTGGGAGCGGAACAACGCCGCGTTTTCGTCGGTCGCGCCGATCAAAATGCGCCGGACGTGATTATCTTCGAAGAAACGCACCGCAAAATCCACCGTTTCTTTGATGTTGCGGTCCACCAGTTCATCCGCGTGGCCGGTCTTGCCGGCCATGCCGCCGCGCTGCCCGGTCACCGTGGAAGCGCCGCCACTCTTGACGTGGCGCACTTCCTCACCCAGCACGCCGTTCTGCTCGCGCAGTTCGCCCAGGTGAAAGAAGAACATGCGCGCGCCCTGTTTATCGATCAGGGCCACGCCGTAGCCGCCGAAATTGTCAAACAGATCGGCCAGCGGGCGCACGCTGGGCCGCGGCCCGACGTGCACCAGGTTTTGCACCGGTAAAGCCAGGGAATAGGCGCGGAAAAAGCCCTGCGGAGCGCAGGAGAAAACCGCCACTCCCTTCCCGGCCCAATTGTATTCATGCTGAAAGTAGCGTTCGATGGCTGTAACATCTTGAGGAAGGTTGACATCTTTGAGCATGCTGCGCAGGCGCAGCCGGTAAGCATCGGCGTTGCCTTCGCTGGGCTCAGTATTCAGGTACACGCTGAGAACGGGGACGGTTGCGGAAAAATCCAGCAATTCCCGCAGGTTCGCTTCTGACAACATGACACCCTCCTTTAAAGGTGAGTAAAGTTCAACTTGCCATCCCGCCCGCTCACGGGCGCTTTCCAAGGGTAACGGTCACCTCCTTTTGTTCACCATCGCGGATGATGGTCATCACAACCGTATCGCCGGGGCTCTTGTTGGTCACCAGGTAGCCGAGCATATCGCCAAAAACCCGCACCGGCCGCCCGTCCACGGCGACGATCAAATCCCCGCCCGCCAGCAGGTTGGGGACAGTAGTTTCAATGCTGCCGCCGCGCAAACCGGCCTGGTCGGCCGGGCTGCCCGCGGTCACCGAGGCGATGTATGCCCCGGTGGTCTGCGGCAGGTTCAGTTCTTCGATCAAAAACAGGGATAGCTCATCCTGGCTGGTGACGCCCAGGTAAGGATATTCATATTTGCCGTCGCGAATCAACACCGGCACCACGCGCGCCAGGATCCGCGAGGAGACCGCAAAACCGATGCCCGCGTTGACCGGCTCGCCGGTGGTGTTGGAGCTCTCGGTGCGGATGGCGCGGTTGACACCCACCACCTCGCCGGCCAGGTTGAGCAGCGGTCCACCCGAATTGCCCGGGTTGATGGCGGCATCGGTCTGGATGAGGTCACCGGCCGAGAAGAACGAGGCGCTGGAGGCCTCGCGCATCGATTCAAGCGTGCGGCCCTTGGCTGAGACGATGCCAATGGTCATCGTGCCGCTCAGGCCAAAGGGGTTGCCAATGGCCACCACCGTCTGCCCCACGTTGAGCAGATCCGAATCGCCCAGCGGCACCGGGACCAGGTCGGCCGGGTTGACGTCCACCTTGACCACCGCCAGGTCCGAATCCAGGTCGGTCGCCAGCACTTCACCGCGCACCTTCAACCCGGAAGAGAAATCGACTTCCAGTTCCTGGGCGCCTTCCACCACGTGGTAGTTGGTGATGATGTGCCCCTCGGTGTCATAAACAAACCCCGAACCCTGCCCGCCGCCCGCCGCTGTGATGGTTTGAATGGACACCACCCCCGGGCTCACGCGGTTGTACAGGTCCGCCAGGATGGCGTCGCGCTCGGTCAGGCTGCCAGTTCCCTGCGGGATGACGACTTGAGGTTGGGCGGTGGGGAAAACCGGCACCGTCTGCGTGAAAGGCGTGGGCTGCGTATCCGTCGATGAAATGCTAAACGGGCTCAGCCGGCAGGCCAGCATCGAGCCCGCAATGACCAGGATAGCCGTTAAGATCCAGGGAGTCTGCTTTTTCATGGTCGCATCCTTGGGGTAAAGCCATCCGCTGCGCCTGAAGGTCAGGCCTGGCGGAGTTGCTCGAAAAGGGTTTTCTGGTGAGGCGTCAGTTTCCGCGGCAGCGTCACTTTGACGCGCGCGTACAAATCTCCATAGGTATTGGCGGCCGAGAGTCGCGGCATGCCGCGCCCGGCCAGGCGAAAAGCCTGCCCCGGCTGGGTGCCTTCAGGGATCGTGAGCAGCACCTCGCCGGTCAGGGTGGGCACTTTTACCTGCCCGCCCAGTACAGCCGTGAAGAGGTCGATGGAAACATCGGTGTACAGGTCATCCTCCTTGCGCTCGAAACGCGGATCGGATTCCACCTTGACAACCAGATACAAATCCTGAGCTTGCCCGTAGGGCAACGAACCCGCCGCACCCTTCATGCGCACCTTGGTGCCCGTGCGCGCACCGGCCGGGATCTTCACCTCCAGGCGGCGGTCGCCGGCCTGCACCATGCGGGTGGCGCCGTGAAAGGCCTCGGCCAGGCTGATGCTCACCGGCACTTCGGCCGCGGGGACCGCCTGGCGCGGCGGCGACGAAGCGCGCCGGGTTTGGGTGCGCGTGCCCGCGCCGCCCATGCCGCCAAAAATGGCGCTGAAGAAATCGGAAAAACCGCCCGCGCCGCCAAACAGGTCGTCCATGCTCACCCGCTGGCCACCCGCGCCGGGCGACTGGCTGAACCAATCCTCCCAGTTAAAGTTCCCCTGCCGGCCGCCCTGCTGCCAGCTCGAATACGAATCGCCCAGTTGATCGTACCGTTTGCGCTTCTGAGGATCCTTCAAAACCTCATAGGCTTCATTGATCGATTTGAACTTCTCTTCAGCGGCCTTATCGCCGGGATTCTTGTCGGGGTGGAATTTTTTTGCCAGGTCGCGGTAGGCGCGTTTGATCTGATCCTCGCTTGCCTGTCGTTCCACGCCCAATACCTTGTAATAATCCTTGTACTCCATGATTAGATTGTATGCTCAGGGAGGCCGCAGAGTCAAGTGCGTACTTCCAGCTCTTATGGAACTCTAACAAAAAACTATCCCGACTGAAGGCATTACAACTGCTTTACATTTTACCGGCTGCAAAAGTTCCGTGCTATGATTAAAACCATGACTGCTCCCCGTGACCGCATCCTCATCGTCGAAAATGATCCCGTCATCAGCGATACCCTCGGCCGCCAGATTCTGAGCGCCGCCGGTTACCAGTACCTGGTGGTTTCGGATGGCTCCTCAGCCATCAACCGCGCCCTGCAATACGCGCCGGACGCCATCATTGCCGAACTCAACCTGCCCGGCCTGACCGGCAAGGACCTGTTGGTGGCGCTGGCCTCGCAGGGGCTCGAAATCCCGGTCATCCTGCTGGCCTCGAAAGGCCAGGAAGCGGACATTGTGCATACCTTCCGCCTGGGCGCCACCGATTACCTGACCTGGCCGGCGCGCGAGCCGGAGGTGATCAACGTGGTGGAGCGCGTCCTCAAGCAGGTGCACGAGCGCCGCGAGCGCGAGCGCCTGACCCGCCAGCTGCACAACACCAACCAGGAGTTACAACAGCGCGTGCGCGAACTGACCGCCATTTTCTCGGTCGGCAAGGCGGTCACATCGGTCACCGACCAGGCGCAGGTCTTTGAAAAGATCCTGGAAGGCGCCACGCACGTCACCCAGGCCGAATTGGGCTGGTTCATGCTGCGCGATGAACCCTCCAAGGCCTACGTGCTGGCGGCCGGGCGCAATTTGCCCGCCTCGCTGCCGGTGCAGGTCGGCCGCCCGTGGGATGACGGCATCAGCTCACTGGTGGGGCTTTCCGGCGAATCGCTCAGCATTCACGGCGAACCGCTCAAGCGCTTCAAAATCGCCGCGCTCGGCCAGTCGGCGTTGATCGTGCCGGTCAAGGTGCAAAAACAAGCCATCGGGCTGCTGGTGATGATGCGCAAACAACCCACGCCCTTCACCGCCAGCGACCAGCACCTGCTGGAAGCCCTGGCCGACTATGCCGCCATTTCGCTGGTCAATTCGCGCCTGTTCCGCAAGGTGGAAGACCGCGCCCGCATGCAACAGGCCACGGCCGAAATTGCCCAACTGGGTGAAAAGGTGAACAACGCCCTGTTGCTCTCCCTCCGCCAGGAACTGCGCGGCCCGATGGAACTGGCCCGCAGCGGCATGGAATACCTGGCCAAAGACATCACCGCCCGCTGGACGCCCGACCAACGCCAGGCGCTCTCAACCGTGCAGGATCAAATCGCCTTCACCAGCCGGCTGGCCGAATCGCTGCAAACCACCGAAGGCCTGCACGGCTCACCTGCCAACCTGACCGAAATCGCGCGTGCTGCCGCCAACCGCATGCAGCCGTTTTGTGCGCCCAACAACCTGAATCTGACCGCCGACCTGACCGCCGAGGCGGTCAACGTTCAGGCCGATGCCGCGTTGCTGGCTCAGGCTGTCAATGGCCTGCTCAACTACGCCTTGCGCGAATCAACCAGCGGCAGCCAGGCCGGCCTGCGCCTTGAGCGCACACCTGAAGGGTTGGCCCACCTCAGCGTCCAGTTCATTGGCCCCGCGCTAGACACCAACACCCTCACGCGCATCTTCAACACGGCGCCCCTCAATGACCCCAACCGCGCACGCCGCTTCTTTTCCGCGGTCATCCCTCTGCCGTTGGTCAAGGAAATTGTGTTAAAGTTTAATGGAAAGATATGGGCCGACCGCCAACCCGGTCAGACCACAGTCTTCCATATACTCCTACCGGTTTCACAATAAGATACACAGGCAGTCCAGATGACCCAAGCGCACATCCTGGTGGCAATTTCAGATCAGCAAATCACGTTCCTGCTGGAACGGGTCTTGAAGTCGGCCGGCTATTCGATCAGCTTGCAGGAAAACCCGGCCACCATTCAACGCACCGTCGAATTGAACCCGCCCACCCTGATCATCCTGGGCGAAACCATTGGCGGAGCTAGCGGGATGGAAATCGCAGCGACCCTGCTGCGGCGCTTCCCGGCCATCCCGGTGCTGCTGTTCATCTCGCATGAATCGCCTGCACTGCTCAAGCAGGCTATGCAACTCGGCGTGAGCGACACGTTCTGCCTGCCGCTGCGCACGGATGACATTCTTAAAACCGTGCAGGCCAGCCTGGACAAGGCCCAGCAGCGCAAAGACTGGGTGCTGCTTGAATCGCGGCGCGCCACGGCCGGTTTGCAACGCCAAATCAGCGAAATGCAAACGCTGGCCGAATTGGCCCGCACCATCAACAGCTCACTCGACCTTGACAGTGTCCTGCAGTCGGTAGTCGAAGCCGCCGTCAAGCTCACCAACGCCGACGAAGGCAGCCTGCTACTGGTGGACGACGTGACCGGCGAGCTGTACATGCGCGCCTCGCGTAACTTTCAGGACGAATTTGCACGCACCTTCCGCATTCCCATCCAGGATACGCTGGCCGGTTCGGTGGTGCGCAGCGGGCAGCCCGTTTTGATGGACGAAAATACGCCTCAGAAGATCAAAACCTCCTACCTGGTGCAGAGTCTGGTGTACGTGCCGCTGCGTGTCCACCAAAGTGTCATCGGCGTGATGGGCATTGACAACCGCGCCAAGAAAATCCCCTTCAAAGATCACGACGTCCAGTTGCTCTCGGCGCTGGCCGAATTTGCCTCCATCGCCATCGTCAACGCCAGCAGCTTCTCCGACACGTCCGCTGAACGCAACAAACTGGGCACGATTTTGACCAAAATCCAGGACGGCGTGATCGTCTTCGACCAGGATCAGCGCCTGGTGCTGGTCAACCAGATGGCCGCCGGCGCCTTCAAGCTGGACGACGCCAACCTGGCCGGGCAGCCGCTGCAGGATGTCTTTGCTCATCCCGATTTGCTGGCGCTGGTGGATTCAGGCAGCAAAACCATGACCAACCGCGCCGAAATTGCCGTGGAAGATGGGCGCATTTTCAGCGCGCAAATCACCCCCATCGCGGGGGTTGGCGCGGCCGTCACCATGCACGACATCACCAACCTGAAGAAGCTCGACCGTATCAAGAGCGATTTTGTCAGCACCGTCTCGCACGATCTGCGCTCCCCGCTGACAGCCATTCTCGGCTACGTGGAGCTGATCGAGCGTGCCGGGCAGGTCAACGAACTGCAGCGCGATTTCGTCCGCCGCGTGCAAACCAGCGTACACAACATCACCCACCTGGTTGATGACCTGGTGGAACTGGGCCGGATCGAATCCGGCTTCGACTCGCGTAAAGAACCGGTGCACCTCGAACAGCTCATTCCTCTGGTCGGGGATACATTAAAGAAGCAGTTGGATGATAAGCACCAGACCATGCTGCTGGAAGTGCCGGATGTGTTGCCGCCCGTATTCGCCAACCCGGTGCAACTGCGACAGATGGTGGAAAACCTGCTCGAAAACGCCAGCAAGTACACCCACCCGGGCGGGGTCATCACCGTCCACGTCACCCTGGAAGACCAGCAAATCATCCTGCGGTTCATCGACAACGGCATCGGCATCCCCCAGGTGGATCTGCCGTTCATCTTTGACAAGTTTTACCGCGCCAGCAACGCAAACAACGAGATGGCCGGTACCGGCCTGGGGCTGTCCATCGTGCGCTCGATCGTTGAGGCGCACCAGGGCCGCATCTGGGTCGAATCGCAGCCCGATGAGGGCAGCACCTTCACTGTGGTCCTTCCGGTCATCCAGGAATAGCCGTCAGAAAATTAAAAGGCACATCCGAAGGCCCGTCTGGGCCCTCGGATGTGCCTTTTAATGCAAGCCTCCGCCGGGGGCGGTGAGGGAAAACCCGGCGGAGACTTTCGCCAAAGGAGGAGACAGCGATGAGCATCTAGGAGGTGTCCTGTTTTTTCCGTCTCCAATACAAATGATAACCAAATCAAACCAGCCGTTCTATTGTTGAAAGTCACAGCTTGCTGATGATTTTGCTCACCGCGCCAACGCCAAATGGCAGGTGCTAAACCGGGAAGGTTGCCATCCAGCATGGTGCCACCTGGCATAACAGTTGCACCGTGGTTTGAACCCACAAAACCGTTTCCAACCCCTGCTTGACGAGGGTCAACGGTTATGCTACTATGTTAAGGATTAAAATACACGCAATAAACCTGTCTGGCAAGCGACAGGCTGCCATACTTCCCTGAAGGAGATCGTCCCAATGCCTAAAAAAATGCTCACCTTGCTCACGATTGTGGTGTTGTTAAGTGTGTCCCTGAGCGCCTGCATTTTGCCAGCTTCCACCCCGCCGCCCGCGGTGAAAGCCACCGCCACCGGCGGCCTTCCCTTCCCGGTGAGCTCGCCGAAT
>JAPKMQ010000116.1 GCA_026645875.1 Longilinea sp. | reverse complement strand
GCTTCACCACGCTGCTGTTCCTGTTCAACCCGCAGTTTGAGGCCATGCGCCAGATGCCCTGGGACGGCTGGATCGCGGTGATTTTCCTGGGCGTGTTCTGCTCGGGGCTGGCGTACATCTTCTGGTACGACGCGCTGAAATCCATCCCGGCCTCGCAGGTGGGCGTGTTCCTGTACATCGAGCCCTTGGTGACGGTGGCGGTGGCCTGGGCGGTGCTCGGCGAGCAGCTGACGTGGGCCGCGCTGCTCGGCGGGGCGATCACCCTGGCGGGCATCTGGATGGTCAACCGGGTGAAGTCGGCGGGGGAAGAGAAGAAATAAACCACGAAGAAATTAACCACGAAACACACGAAAGACACGAAAAAAAAGAAAAATAGAAACAACATCTTCCCATTAAGGGATGCCCTGTAAGGGCGAATTCACCGCGAAGAACACGAAGAAGAGAGGAAAGATTTTTGTAGGTCGGATCGGAGGAGCGGGCTGAATGATGATGATGATTGCCCTTCATCCGCTCCGGAGATCCGACAATCCGGCATCGGAACATGGCACAAGCGGCCCGGGAGATTTCACCGCGAAGCGCGCAAAGGGATAAAATGGGGTGCGTTCAAACCGAACGCATTCTTGATAAAAATCATGCGGGCACGGCGACACAACTTCAGACGGCGGCCTGTGCCTGCACAGCCGTGCCCCAACGCCGATTGCATGGGCGGTTTTGCGGCCGTGGGCAGGTTTCGGTAAGGGCGAGGCCCTATACTTATTCTTCTTCCTCGGAATGTTCGTGGTGCATCAACTGCTCGGGGTGCTCCTGCACGGCCTGGCGCATCGAGTCGGTCATCGCCGCGCCGTTGCGGTACTGGAACGGCCACATGCTGCGCAGGTCGAACATGGCCACGCGGTCGTTGTCCGCGAAGACGTGCTCCAGGTCGGGCTGAAAGCCGGGCAGCGCCGAGAGGTTGCCGTTGACAAAGGTGATGCCGCGCGCGGCGGTGGGCATATTCAACCGCTCCAGCAGGTCGCGCATGCGGTAGCCCTCCGGCACGTCCAGCAGCATCTGCCCGTAGCCGATTTTGTTGGGGGTATCCGAAAATTTTCGCAGTTCGCCGTACAACCACACATCCAGGATCATGCCTCTCAACCTCCTCCGATCGGGGGAAAGATGCCCACCTCGTCGCCGTCGCGTAGTTGGAAATCCATCTCCCGGTAAATTGCGTTGACGTACACCAGCTTCACCAGTTCGGCCGGCAGTTGATAATGATCGACCAGGTCCTTCACCAGCGCCCCTTCGCGCAGATCCACCTCCAAGGTGGTCCCGATTTTGGCTTCGGGGACGTAGTCGCGCAGGTTGGCGAACAGGCGCACTTTGACTTTCATCGTCGCATCCCCGCCGCTCACGCGCACTTGACGATATCCTGCGCCCACAGGCAGTCGGCGCAGGAGGGATTGGGCCCCCAGCAGGCCTCGTTTTTGGCGCGCAGGTCGCAGGTCTCGCGCAGGTCGCAGTCGGGGCAGGAGGGGAAGTGGAAGGCGCGCACCTCGCTGCGGTAGCGCGTGTATTCTTCGCTCATCCAGATCTCGGCCAGCGGGGTGTCGTTGACGTTACCGAAGGTATAGCGCGTGACCTGTTTTTGAACGCCGTCGACGGCGATATATTCATAGCTGTGCGAAAGCGCGTAGCAGGGCGAGACGCCGCCGTCCCAACTGACCACGATCGAATTGTCATGCACAAAGCGGCAGCGCGGCTCGGCGCCCCAGTGCATGCGCGGCAGCTCGGTGACGCCCCAGCGCACCCAGGCGTTGGTGCGCACAGGATAGCCAATGGTCTTCAGGGGCGGGATGGGCCCGTAGCCGTAGAGCTTCTGGTCATTCATTTCGGCCGTGTAGGGCAGCAGGTTTGAAACGACCGTGCGCGTGGCGCCCAGGCGGGTGGCCAGTTCGGCCAGCCCTTCCAGTTCGGCCAGGTTTTGCTTCATGGCGACAAATTCGATGCCCAGCGAGGGCGCGGCCGCTCCGGCCTGCTGCCTGATCTCGTTCAGCCGCGCGATGTTATCGGTCACCTCCGAGAGCAGCGTGCCGCGCACCCCGGCGTAGGTCTCCGGCTCGATGCCGTCAATGGAGACGACCACCTGGTTGACGCCCAGGCGCACCAGCTCGCGGGCCACGTTTTCGGTCAGCATGGTGCCGTTGGTGCCCAGCGTCACCGCCAGCTTCCGTTCGCGCAACGCCGCGATCATCTCCAGCAGGTGGGGGTGCAGTAGCGGCTCGCCGAAGCTGGTCAGCACCACCTGGTCGAGCGCGGGAAAGGCAGCGATGCCGGCCAGGATGTTCTCGAAGGTCTCGCGCTTCATGTGGGTCGAAGGGTCGGCCCAGGAATGCCGGATGCAGGTCTGGCACTTCAGGTTGCAGGCGGTGGTGACCTCGATGAAGATCTTGCGCGCGTCGGGGCGGCGCGGGTGCAGGATCAAATCGCCGTCGCGCTCGTCCAGCCAGTACTCGGCGGAGGGGTCGAGGCGGCGGCGGTTGAGAAAATCGGGCGGCAGGCGGAAGCTTCCGTGCTGATCCGGAGACAATTTGGGCATCACTGATTCCTTTGATACCAATATTACCAACAATCCCCGGATTCCAACAGGAGGGTGATGAACTCACCCTCCTGCGTGGAACCGTTTACAAACTGGTTGGACTACATTTCCTTGAAGACGGCGTCCAACGCGCTGTCGGGAACGTCAAAGACCTGATTGTGCGGGGGCAACGGCTCCAGGCGCATGAACTCGGGCAGCCGGTCGGCCTCGGCCTTGATGCCGGCGGCCTCGTTGAAGGCGCGCTCGACCTTGAGGACGTTGGCGCCGTAGGCCACGATATCCGCCGCGGTCCAGTTGGTGCCCAGCACGCCGTTGCACTCCTGGATGAAGCCCTCGAAGCCGCTGGCGATATCCAGGATGGGGAAGGCGATGAACAGGCAGTGGCCGGAGGAATCGATGAAGGCGGTGGTGGCCTGGAAGGCGCGGCTCAATTCGGCCTTGCCTTCGGGGCTGAGCGGGTCGGACTTGCCGCTGACGCCCAGGATTTCGGGGGCGATGGTGTAGCCGGCGGTGTGGTCGGCGCCCATGGTGGTGGTGGCGTAGGTGATGCCGATGCCCTTGACCGCGCGCGGCTCATAGGCGGGCATGGACTGGCCCTTGACGGTGGGCACGCGCCGCACGCCAAACGCTTTGCCGGTCGTTTCGGTGCCGCTGCCCAAAATGCGGCCCAGCGGGGTGCCCTTGCCCATCTCATGGATCAGGTTGATGGCGCCCTTGCTGTCGCCGAAGGGGATCACCCCGGCTTCCATGGCCACACCCAGCGTGCCGCCGGTCTCGATTGTGTCGAGGCCGTAGGCGTTGCACAACTGCACCATGGTGGCGATGTCGTCCAGGTCGTCGATGCCCAGGTTGGCGCCCAGCGACCAGGTGGATTCGTACTCGATGCAGGAGGTGCGCTCGGTCTTGTCGGTGTTGTAATAGGTGTTGGAGCATTGGATGATGCAGCCGGGCGAGCAGGCGTGGTTGTAGATCTCCTTGCCCATGCGCTCTTTGTTGGTTTCAAAGATGGCTTCGCCGGCCGTCTTGGCGGCGCCTTCGAAGCGCCCGGAGGAGAAGTTGCGGGTCGGCAGGCCGCCAGCCTCGTTGAGGATGTTGACCAGCACGGCGGTGCCGTAGCTGTTGAGGCCGCCCTTGGGCTTGGAGATGGCGTGTGAGCGGATGGCATCGATCATCTTCTTGCGGCCCTCATCGAAGAGCGGCTTGTCGACGATATCAACACCGGGCGAGCCCTTCTCGTTGAGGATGATGAATTTAAGCCGCTTGGAGGCCAGCACCGCGCCGACGCCGCCGCGCCCGGCATAGCGGCTGGGGCGTTTGGCCTGATCGTTGAAGACGATGCCCGAGTTGCCGTAGCTCTTCTCGCCGGCGTTGCCGACGGAGCAGATGGAGATGCGACCCTCGAAGCGCTCGTAGATCTTCGGGAAGGTGTCATAGACGTCCTGGCCGGTGTACCCGGTGGCGTCAAAGAACTCGACCTTGGGTTTGCCGGCGTCCTTATCCCAGGAGATGAAGGTGCCCCAGTATTTTTCGCCCTGCTCGGGGAAACCCTCGATGACCAGCGCGCGGATGCGCATGCTGGCCAGGTCGGGCGCCCAGGAGGTGCCGGCGTTGGCTTCCTTGATGCCGCCGGTGAGCGGCGACTTGCAGCCCACCGAAACGCGCGCCGAGGTGGGCGCCGAGGTGCTGGTGACGATGCCCGCCGAGAAGACCAGCTTGTTGTTGGGGCCCAGCGCGTGGCACAGCGGCGGCACTTCGTCGAAGATCATCTGCGAGGTCAGCGCGCGGCCGTAGAGCAGGCGGTAGCGCTCGGGGACGTCCTCGAGCTTGTAGGAAAGTTCTTTCATGTCAATTCGCAAGATCCACATATTTCCCTCCAGCAGATATCGGTTTCAGAGATTGTGTAGAAAACGGGAGACGCTCTCCCATGGAAAGGCATCGTCTGAATGTCTGTACAAACACCTCCTTAAACATAAATGCGCAAAGGTCCCTGCCGGGGGCGGCAGGCTGGACTCCTTTGCGCACTGGCAGGCGATGGAAATTGCTCTCCATGCCCTATCGTTCACTTATCCGCGGGGGAATCGGTGAATCGGAGTTTGTTAGGATGATTCATTAACGGTGTAATCATAGTATAAATATTTTTTTGGCATTGTCAATCGAAATGATGAACGAACGCCGCGCCCGGCGTCAGTTCAGCCGCGGGCGAAGCAGGTCGGAATCAAGATGATGCATCTTCTTCCACCCTTCCCGACCCGCTATCGCCCTTACAAGAGGATCATCCGTAGGGGCGATAGCATCCGGGGAAGGCCTCTAAACCTAAAAATAACATTCACCATTCCCGGATGCTTCGCCCGGAAAAGGTTCATTCGCGGCACTCGTAAATATGTGCCGCTCCACTTGACAGCTTCAGCCGTAGCGGGCCCGGCGCCGGGCCGCCTCGGCCTCGCGACTGCGCGGCGGGGCGGAGGTTTGCAGCGAATCGAGAAGCGTCTGCGACGCGGCCGCGATTGCCTGCACGGCGGCGTCGAAGGCGGCCTGGTTGGCCTGCGAGGGCCTGTTGAAGCCGCTGATCTTGCGCACGTACTGCAGCGCGGCCGCGCGGATCTCTTCTTCGTTTGCCGGCGGCTCGAAATGGTAGAGGGGCTTGATGTTGCGGCACATGCGGGCTACTCCTGCGAAAATGTTGACTTAATTTATATATTGTAGAGTTCTTTTTCGGGATTGCAAGGGCCGCGCGGCCTGCCCCAACAGGACTCATGCAAAGGGAAGAGCAAGTGCATCTTCCTTCCCCTATTTATCCTTTGCGATCTTCCCTTCTTCGCGGTGAAAACCCCTTTCACCCTTCAGCATTCACCATTTCTTTTTCATTTTGCTGTAAGATATTCCCATGTCCACATCTGTTTCCCCCACCACACGCATTTCGCCGCGCGCCTGGTTCGTCATGGCCGCGCTGGCCATCACCGGGCAAATCGCCTGGGCGGTCGAGAACTCCTGGTTCAACACCTTCGTCTATGACACCATCACCCCCGACCCGCGCCCGGTGGCCTGGATGGTGGCGGGCAGCGCCATCACCGCCACGCTGACCACGCTGCTGATGGGCACGCTCAGCGACCGCGCGCGCACGCGCTGGGGCCGCCGCCGGCCGTTCATCCTGTTCGGCTACATCCTGTGGGGCCTCTCCACCATCCTGTTCCCCACCGTGGCCTACGTCAAGGCTACCAGCCTGGCGGTGATCCTGGTGGTGCTGGCCGATTCGGTGATGACCTTCTTCGGCTCCACGGCCAACGACGCGGCTTTCAACGCCTGGACGGCTGACATCGCCCCCAGCAACCAGCGCGGCCGGGTGGAGGGTGTGCTCAACATGGCCGTGTTCATCGCGCAGATCGTGGCACTGGTGGCGGCGGGCATCCTCATCGACAACGTGGGCTACTTCATTTTCTTTTATGCCCTGGGCGCGATTGTGCTGGTGACCGGCTTGGTGGCCGGCAGCCTGCTGCAGGAACCGGCCCAGTCACCCTACCCCCGGGTGCGCCCGCCGTTCTGGGACGAGTTCAAGGAGCTGTTCAGCCTGGATGTGCTGCGCCAGAACCGCCAGCTGTTCATCCTGCTGCTCTTCATTATGATCACCTCGATCGGCATGCAGGTCTCGTTCCCCTACATGATCGTCTACCTGGAGAATTACGTCGGCGTGAGCAAGACCGAGTTCAGCATCATCGGCGGGGCGGTCATGGTGGGCAGCCTGATCCTTGCCATTCCCTTCGGCATGCTGGCCGACCGCTGGAACAAGCGCGCCATGATGGCGATCGCGCTGGTGGTCAGCAGCCTGGGCGGCGCGCTGCTCTCGCTGTTCAAGGGGCTGGCGCCGCTGGCGCTGGCGGGCTTTTTGTGGCAGGGCTTCGCCGTGGCAATCTCGGTGCCGGCGGTGGCCATGTTGAAGGACCTGCTGCCGGCGCAGAACCGCGGCAAGTTCCTGGGCATCCGTATGATCTTCTGGATCGCCATCCCGATGATCGTCGGGCCGGCCATCGGCTCGGCGCTGATCCAGGCCTACGGCATCCCCACCGTCACCAACGGCGAGGCCGGCTTCATCCCCGTGCCCATCATCTTCCAGGTCGGCTCGGCGATTGCGCTGCTGGGACTGATACCGCTGCTGTTTTTGAGGAAACCCGATGCGCGCGACCCTCAAGCGTGATTTCTGGTACCAACGCCAGCAGGTCAACGCGCGCCAGGCCATTTTTCACCAGTGGCGGCAACTGGAAAAATACGGCTGCATCGAAAACTTCCGCATCGCCGCCGGGCTGAGCGACAAACCGCGCGAGGGCCTGTTCTTCGCCGATTCCGACGCCTACAAGTGGCTGGACGCGGCCGCGCGTATCCAGCGCGATTTCCCCGACCCGCGCCTGGCGCAATTGGTGGACGGCTTCATCGCGCTGCTGGCCCAGGCGCAGATGCCGGACGGTTACCTGTTCACCTACAACCAGGTGCATTTCCCGGGCACGCGCTGGCACAATTTGCAGATTGAACACGAGCTATATTGTCACGGCCACCTGATCGAGGCGGGCGTTTCGCATTATCAGGCCAGCGGGCGCAGCGACCTGCTGGAGATCGCGGTCAAGGCCGCCGACCGCATCGTGAGCGACTTCCGCGGCAAGGGCGCGACCTTCACCCCCGGGCACGAGGAGATCGAGATCGCGCTGCTGCGCCTGCACGAAGTCACCGGCCGGGCGACCTATTTTGAGCTGGCGCGCCAGTTCGTCGAGCAGCGCGGGCGCGACCCGCTGTTCGCGCTCTCGATCCTGCGGCAATTCAGCGATTCCAACCGGCGCAGCGAGATTGTGAAGCAGCAGACGGCAGCCTACCGGCAACTGCACCCCGAATTCAAGCCGGTCCAATTCCCGGCCGGCAACCTGGCGCGCGCGCCGCGCAACGTGCGGCAGCGCTGGTACCTCTCGGCGCTGGGCGGCAAATATTTCCAGCAGCACGCGCCCATCCGCCGGCAAAGCGTGCCGGAAGGCCATTCGGTGCGCTTCGGCTACCTTATGGCCGCGGCGGCGCGCATCGCGCGCGAGGCCGGCGACGCGTCGCTGCTGCCCGCGCTGGAGGACTCCTGGCAGCGCATGGTGACGCGGCGCATGTTCGTCACCGGCGGGCTTGGCGCGCTGGCCGAGCTGGAAGGCTTTGGCAACGACGACGAGCTGGATCCCGAAACCGCCTACTGCGAGCCGTGCGCCGCGCTGGCCAGCCTGATGTGGAACTGGGAGATGGCGCAGATCAGCGGCGCGGCGCAGTACAGCGACCTGTTCGAGTGGCAGCTCTACAACGCGGCCTCGGTCGGCATGGGTGCGGAGGGCAACAGTTACCTGTACAACAACCCGCTGGTCTGCCGCGGCGGCGTGACGCGCAAGGCGTGGTTCTGGGTACCGTGCTGCCCATCGAACCTGTCGCGCATCTGGGCGGATGTGGGCGGCTATATCTATTCCAGCCAGGCAGACAGCCTGACAGTGCACCAGTACATCAGCAGCGAATTAACCGAAGGTCCGCTGCGCCTGACGATGCGCTCCGGGCTGCCCTGGCAAGGCAGCGTGCGCATTGAAATCAGCGCGGTGGAGGACACGCGGCCGGTGAAGGTGCTGCTCCGGCGGCCGTCGTGGGCCGGTGCGATGCGCGTGCGCGTGAACGGCGAAGCGCTGCCCGACCACGCGCCCGCCGCGCCGCCCGAGCCGACCAGCGGCGGTTACGATCCGCGCGGGGCGGCCTTTTTGTCCGTTGAGCGCGCCTGGCAGGCGGGCGACGCGGTCGAGATCGACTTTGAGATGCCGGTGCGGCGGCTGCGCGCGCACCCGCGCGTGAAAGGGCACGCCGGCAAGGTCACCGTGACGCGCGGGCCGCTGGTCTACTGCCTGGAGAGCGTCGACAACCCGGGCGTTGATATTTTCGAAGCGCGCGTTGACCCCAATTCGCTGGAGCCAGTGGAGGATCCGTCGCTGCTGGGCGGGATCGTGAAGATCGTTGGTAAAACGGTTGACGGCCAACCGCTGACGTTTATCCCGTACTGGCTGTGGGTCAACCGCGGCGCGTCGCAGATGACGGTGTGGGTGAAGGAGCAAGAAATTTAACCACGGAGACAGGAAATTAGATTCACCACGGAGACACGGAGTTCACGGAGAAGAAATTTAATGAGAAGAGGGAAATTTCAGTAAAAAAAGCATATTGCGTTGTCATCTGATCAGTTAAACCGGTGAACAAAGGACCAGAAATTTCCAAATTTCAATCGAGCTTTTCTTTTATAACTCTCTTCTCCGTGCTCTCCGTGTCTCCGTGGTGCAATTAATTACAAATATTATGGAGTCAACATTGCCAACCAAA
>JAPKMQ010000115.1 GCA_026645875.1 Longilinea sp. | reverse complement strand
GCACGTCGCCGCGGGCGCGTTCGCCCGCCGCCGCGCGCATCAATGCCAGGCGGCGCTCCTGCCCGGCGCGCCAGACGTAGGAGGGTTCGCCGCGCAGCGCGGCCTTGTCGGAGGGGGTATGGATGGTCATGCGGCCTATTGTAACAGGAAAGCGCACCCCGGCGGCAGTCCGCCTAGGGCTGAATCGGCGGCCAGATCACATACATCAGGATGGCGCACAGCGTGCCCAGCAGCACCCCGCTGATCACCTGGCGCGGGGTGTGCCCCAGCACCTCCTTGAGGCGCGTTTCGCTGATGGGGCGCCCGGCGAAGATCTCTTCGAACAGCCGGTTGATGCGCGCGGCCTGCATGCCCGCCTGGCGGCGCACCCCGGCGGCGTCGTACACCACGATCATGCTGATGGCGGTGGCCAGGGCAAAGATCGGCGTATCGAAGCCGATGTACAGCCCGATGGCGATGGTGGTGGAGGTCATCAGGGCCGAGTGCGAGCTGGGGTTGCCGCCCGCGCTGAACCACAGACCCCAGTTCCAGCGCCGCCGGATGAGGTATTCGACAAACGGCTTGAGCGTCTGCGCCAAAAACCAGCCCAGCAGGCCGGTCCACAACACCTGGTTGTCAAAGATGCTGCCCGGCATGTCAGCCTTCCGGCGCGTCCTGTTCAGGCAGCCCGGGCAGGCGCACATTCACCTGCTGCACGCGCAGTTCGGCGCTGTCGAGCAGTTCGCCGCAGCGCCGGGCCAACAGTTGCCCGCGCTCGAACAAGGCCAGCGATTCTTCCAGCGCCTGCTGGCTGTTCTCCAGCGCGGCGACGATCGATTCCAGTTCGGCAAAGGCCTCTTCGTAGCTCAATTCTTCAACCGGTTTGGTTGCTGGAATGGTCATGCTCAACCTCCTGGGTTGGATTTATCGTCATCGGGTGCAAGCGTTTCGACGCGCGCGCCGAACGCGCCGCGGGCCAGGCGCACCTGCACGGACTGGCCGGGGGCAAGCTGCCCGCTGCTGCGCACCACGCCGCCGTCAAGGGTGACCACGGCGAATCCGCGCCGCAGCACGGCCAGCGGGTTGAGCGCCAGCAGGCGCGAACGCGCGCTGTCGGTCATCACGCGGCGAATTGCGTTCCAGTTGCCCAACCGTCTCGTGCAGCCCGCGCCGGCGCAGGTCCAGGCCGTCCAAAAAGGCGCCGTCCAGCAGGCGCAGCGTGCCGTTTAGCTCGTTGAGCAAATCTGTCTTGTCTGGGGTGGCCAGCACGGCCGCGCCGGTGGGGGTGGGCGCGCGCAGATCGGCCGCGAAGTCGCAGAGGGTGAAGTCGGTCTCGTGGCCCACGCCGGTCACCACCGGCACGCGCGAAGCGGCCACGGCGCGTACCACGCGCTCGTCGTTGAAGGCCCACAGGTCCTCCAGCGAGCCGCCGCCGCGCGCCAGCAGAATCACGTCCGCGCCCAGGCGGTCGAGCGCGCCCAGCGCGGCGACGATTTGCAGCGGGGCTTCTTCACCCTGCACGGCGCAGGGCGCCACCAGCACTTCGGCCAGCGGGTAGCGCCGCCGCAGCGTGTTGAGCATATCCTGCAGCGCGGCGCCGGTGGGCGAGGTGGCGATGCCGATGCGCCGCGGGCGGGCCGGCAGCGCGCGCTTGCGCTCGGGGTCGAACAGGCCCTCGGCTTCCAGGCGCGCCTTGAGGCGCATGAATTCCTGGTAGAGCAGGCCCTCGCCGGCCATCCGGGCGGCGTCCACGTAGAGCTGGTAGGCGCCGTCGCGCTCATACAGGCTGATGTAGCCGTGGGCCTCCACCGCCATGCCGTTTTGCAGCGGCAGGCGCAGGCGCAGGGCGTTGGTCTTCCAGATGACGCACTTCAGCGCGGCGTTTTGGTCTTTGAGGGTGAAGTAAATGTGCCCGGAGGACGGGCGCGCGATGTTGGAGATCTCGCCCTGCACCCACACGTCGCGCAGCACGTCGTCGCTTTCCATCAACTGGCGCAGGTAGCGCGTCAGGTCGCTGACGGTGAGTGAAAGCGGGGTGAACAGCGGGATTTGCTCCATGAGATTTAGGATAACCGCTTTCCGGGGGAGCGTCAACCGGAATGGGGCGGTTTTGATTTGAGGTTGCAGATTTGGTAGGACCCGCGCCAGCAAGGAATGGAGCGAACAATTTTTATAAATGGATAACATAGATTGCAATACTAATCATTATTTGTTACTGTATTCATACAACTATTTTTTCAATGCGCGGCAGCCTGCCGAACGGATCGCAAGCGAGGGGACGATGGAAGATCAGGCGTTTGATTTTGGGCAAATCAAAGCGGCACACGACGCGCTGATGCGCGAATACGCGCGCGTGCTGGTGGACGAGGCCGGTCGCAAAAACCGCACCGTGCAGGCGCTGGTGGAAAGCCACGTCCGCGAAAAGCTGCTGCAGCTTGAAAAGGTCTACACGCTGCTGGGGTTTCACCACCGCTCGGTCGACGCGGCCTTTTCGGGCTGGCTGGCAGCCCAGGCGGCGGATTGCGGCGCGATTGCGGCGAAACTGACCACCTTCAACCAGTTCTTTGCCCGGCCGGTGAAAATTGCCGGGGGCATCCTTGTTTTTCTTGCCAGCCTGTTTCTTCTTTTTGTTTATGGAAAAACAGTCAGCCTGCCGGAGGTCATTTACCAATGGCAGGTGTTGGCAGAATTTATCACCCGGTATTATTATTGGTTCTGGTTTATCGGTTCGGGTTTGCTGGGAGTGTTATTCATCATCCTGAGCTTTCCAATGATCAAGGCGTTTGGAATCAAACTTCGTTTGTTTGGCGCGCCGGATATGGTCAATAATCGATCGAAGATGCCAGTCTCTGATTGGGATATTTATCAATTCGAGAACCGTCTTTTTCTGTTTTTAAAAAGAAAAAAACAGCCTGAATTTCCCTACGATCTCGCTTTGATCTCTGGTTATTTTCTATTTGCGGCTATATTTTTTACAACCCTCTTTCTGCTTCTGACCAGGTTCGGAAATATACCATCCGCGTTGATCGTTTTTGTTGGTTTGTTGATTCCTTGTTTTGTCTTCATCCTCCAGGTCATTAAGCGGAGAGCGTATTATTGATGTCCGGCTGATCCTCCCGGCGAAATGGAAACGCGCGGTGGGGATGGCAAATAACCTAACCCCCTCTGTTCCCCTTTCCCGCCTGCCCTGGAAGGGGGCCAGGGGAATAGGTCAGTAAGAAAGAACGGCAAGAATTCCACCTGGGCAGGCCCAACCCGAATTGCCTGGCGATTCTCGCGGGGAACCTAACCCCCGCGGCTGCGCCGCTTCCCCCTTCCCGATTCGGGAAGGGGGTCAGGGGGATAGGTCAGATTTCGTGCCCCGACCCGGCTCACTCGGCCGCTTCCTCTTCCACCAGGTAACCCATCGCCTGGCTCTTATCCTCGTCCATCACGATGCGCAGGGTGTGGCCGGGGCGGAAGTCGCTGACACGGATCAGGCGCAGCGCGCCGCGCAGCTCTTCCCGGATCTGCAGCACGCTGTCGAGGTGATTGGGAGTCTGCTCAAAAAAGGCCGCGTTGACCGTGTTCTGCGGGTCGTCCAGGAAGATGGCCAGCGGGTAGATTTGCGCCTCGAGGATATCCTGGAAGAAATGCGTGCCCAGCGAGGGCTCGGGCGGCAGGCCAAAACCCTGCCCGGCCAGCTCCACCAGCGCGCGCGCGTTGTAGATGTCGCCGTAGTCGATTGGCACGCCCAGGTCGGTGTTGGTGCTGCCCCAGCGCCCCGGCCCCACGCAGATGAAGTTCTGCCCGGCCAGCGCGGCGTTCAGGTTGCCCACCGCGCGCGCCAGGGCGGCCCGCTCGGCGGGCGTGCGCAGCGCAAAGTAGCCGCTGGCGGGCACGTACACCACGTAGTCCACCCGGTCGAGCACGCCCTGCGGCACCATGAAGTTGGTGTTGAAGATCAGGTCTTCGTCGGGCAGTTGCTCGGGCAGGCGGACTTTTTCGGAGCTGATCAGGCGCGCCTGCGGGCGGCACTGCAGGATGGTCAGGCACAGCTCGGGCTTGCCGCTCTCCAGGTTTTTCAGCCCCAGGGTAAATTCCATGTCCACCGGCGTGCGGTAGGAGCGCTCGAGCAGCGAGAGCACCTCGCGCATCAACGCGGCGAAGGGCGTGCGTTTGAGCAGTTCGTCAAAGGTCAGCACCAGGCTGCCCGGGCCGCCCGGCAGCACCGCGCTGCGCAGCGACACGAAATAGCCGTCCTCGTCCACCTGCGCCAGGTAGCGCAGCGGCGGGTAGTGCCCGTCCAGCACTTCGCTCACCGGCAGCGTCTTGAATTCGTTTACCTGCAGGTCGATCAGGTCCACATATTGCTGCGAATAGCGCCGGATGTTTTTGGGCTCGTTGTTGGGGCGCAGCGTGGGGTGGCTGAGCGCGATCAGGCGCGGGTAGTCGTTGCCCACCCGGTCCACGGCGCGCGTGCCCAGCCCCCACACCAGGCGCACAAAGCCGTCCTCGCGGCGAATCTGCGGCGCCCAGCGGTACAGGTTGCGGCTGAAAGCCACCCCCGCGCCGTGCGGCAGGAAGTAGCGGCCGAGCGGCTCGCCCTGCACCACCTGGATCAGCACGGCCATGCGCTCGTCGTAATCCTGCAGGCCCTTGGAGCGCCGGTAAAGCAGCGCGTTGGGGTTGAGCGTGGAGCCGTAAATGCGCGCGATGGCGCGGGTGAGGGCGCGCAGGTTGTCCTGCGGGCTGCCCTGGTTGGCCAGGAAGACGCTCTCGTATTTGCCGGCGAAGGAGGTGCCGAAGTTGTCCTCCAGCAGCGACGACGAGCGCACGATCAGCGGAACGTGCCCGACCGTGGCCAGCATGGCCTGGAAACGCTCCAGCAGGTCCGGCGAAAACGCGCCGGCTTCGAACTCCTCCAGGATGGCCGGGTAGTCGGCGCGCATGTCGGCTTCGTTCTTGTACTTCTGGTCGTTCCAGTGGCCCAGGTTGTTGACCGACATGAAGGTGTACAGCTCGTCGGAGCCAACGAAGTACGATTCGGGTATTTGCAGGCAGGTGCGCAGCGTCAGGTCGCTGGATTCTTTGAGGATGCGGTAGGCCAGCATCATGCCGGCGGCCTTGCCGCCGATGCGCCCGGCGCCAATCTTGCGGCGGCGGATTTCGGCCAGGTCGGCGATGGTGAACCACTGCTTGGCGATATTAATGTAGCGCAGCGAGTCGCTGATCAGCGAGCGGATCAGCACCACCTTGGATTCCTGCAGGCGCGCCTCGAACTGGCCGCGCTGGTCGATGGGCATGCGCTCGATGGTCATGGCCTGCTCGAAGACCAGCTCCATGGGGGCCAGCTCGGGGTTGAGCGAGAGCATCATCTCGCGCAGGTTGACGCCGCGCTCCTTCAGCACCTCGCTGACGATCTGCTCGAACAGGTCGAAGGGCAGGTGCTGGCTGAAGATGAGCATGGTGAGCTGGTCGCGCACGCGGTTGATGCGCAGGTCCCAGATCTCGGCCGGCTCGTCGCTGTAGGGGTTGGTGATGCCCTCCTGCTGCTGCGAGTTGATGGCCATCTCGCGCACCTCGGCCTCGAAGGCCGGCGGCTGGATGATGCCGCGCGCGAACAGCTCGCGGCGCAGGCGCGCCAGGATGCGTGTGGAGAGGATGGGGTATTGCCCCAGGGTGAGGTAGATGGAGAGCAGGCGGTCGGAGGTTTTGGCGGAAAAGGACATGGTGGGACCTGTGGGGAGGGGCGAAGTGGGGAAGCGCCTGTAAGCATCTTCTTATCGCGCCCTTGAGAGCCAGGGGTTGTCAGATCTTCGATCCGACCTACGGAGAGGAATAGCCGGTAGGGGCACGGCGGCAAAGCTCAAATCTCTGCGGCTGGAAACAACTTAGCCGTGCCCTCCCCCTTGTTAAAAAGGCAGGCGCAGCCGGACGAGGCCGTCCATACGCTGCGCCATTGCGATCGAGTGTTAAAGATCAACCCAAATGCATGGGCATGATGACGTGCAAAAAGTCTTCGTCGCCCACCGACTTGATCAGCGCGGGGGTGTTGCTGGCGTTGCATTCCAGCGCCACCGAGGGCGTCTTGATCACGTCCAGCACCTCGCGCAGGAAGCGCACGTTGAAGGCAATCGCCATCTGCGGGCCGTCGATGGTGGCGTCCACCTGCACCTCGGCCGAGCCGGTCTGCTCGGACTGCGCGGAGATCTCCACCTGGCCGGGCTGGCCCTCCTGCGGCTTGATGCTCAGGCGCACCACGTTGTTGCTCTCGCGGGCGATGATCTCGGCCTGCTTGCAGGACTTGAGGAAGGCGGCGGTGGTGAGGATGGTGTGCGTCTTGAACGAGCGCGGAATGATGACCTTGTAATCGGGGAAGTTGCCCTCGATGAGCTGCGAAACCAGTTCAGAATCCTTGGTGTGGAAGATGACCTGCCCGCGCCCGTTGGGCACGGCCATCACCAGGGTCTGCTCGCCGTCGGCGGCGATGCGGGCCAGCTCGCTGAGCGCGCGCGCCGGGATGATCACGGCGATGGGACGCGAGGGGGCGTGATCCACCGCCGATTTGCGCACCGAGATGCGGAAGCCGTCGGTGGCGGCCAGCGAGATTTCGTTGCCGTTGACCGTGACCATCACGCCCTGCAGCACGGGGCGGGCCTCTTCGGCCGAGGCGGCGAAGGCCACCTGTTGAATCATCTCGCGGAAGTCGGCGACCTTCAGCTCGATGCCGTCGGAGAGGTCAGGCACCGGCATGGGTGGGAATTCGTTGGCATCGATGCCTTTGATGTCGGTGTTGCTGCCGCCGCAGCGCACGTTGAGCGTCTGCGTGCGCGCGTTGAGCGTCATCTGCACCGGCTCCGCGGGCAGCGCGCCGATCAGATCGACGAAGGTGCGGGCCGGCACGGTGATGGAGCCCTGCTCCGCGTTATGCGCCGGGATCCAGCAGGTGATGCCGAGTTCGAGGTTGGTGGCCGAGAGGCGCAGCCGGTCTTCGCCATCGGTGGCCACCAGGACGTTGGCCAGCACGGGCAGCGTGCTGCGCGGAGAAACGGCGCGAGAAACCATGCTTAAGCCGTGCGCCAGGTGTTGTTGCGAAACCGATGCTTTCATGGATTCTCTTCCCTCCCGAAGTTTGTATTGATTAATGATTATACACGAAAAAGAGTTATGGGTTCTGAGTTCTGAGTGCTGAGGGTTGCACAATTCGTTCCGTAGTGACGACGTCAGTCGTTCCTTGTGCGACCTGAGCAGACCGCGCTCCCGTAAGGGCGAGGCAGGAAGAAACCAGTCAGTTTCCCAAGCCAACGCTGTGCCTCGCCCCGGGGCAGAAGGGAGCGAGGCACCAGACAATGGGTTCACCGCGATGTTTTCTCTTGCCTCGCCCTTACAAGGGCACGGCTGGACCGCTTTTGACAACGTGGACTTAAGCCTTGTCGCCGTGCCCCTACCGCCATACGTTGGGGGACATCCATTTACGGCAGGATATTATTGACTATTTGGATATATATTGACTTAAATAAATATTTACCTATAATGAACTTAATATTTAGGCTTACCTAATTTTTGGAGCAGGGCATGAAATCTGAATCCATTGGCAATTACCTCAAGGCCATCTACCAGATCCAGGAGCGGCAAAACGACCAGCCGGTCTCGACCACCCGCCTGGCGGCGCAGCTCGGCGTGGCCAGCGCCTCGGTGACGGGCATGTTGAAGCGGCTTTCGGCCGGCGAGCCTAAACTGGTCGATTACGAACCCTACTACGGGGCCACGCTCACGGAGGCCGGCCGCAAATCGGCCCTCGAACTCATCCGCCATCACCGCCTGATCGAGAGTTACCTGAACCAGGCGCTGGGCTATCCGTGGGACGCGGTGCACGCCGAAGCCGAGCGGCTGGAGCACGTGATTTCCGAGGAAATGGAAGAGCGCCTGGCCGCCGCGCTGGGACACCCGGCCACCGACCCGCACGGCGACCCGATCCCGGACCGCGAGGGCCATTTCGAAAAGCGCGACGATCCCTGCCTGGCGGACCTGGCCGACGGCCAACGGGCCGAGATCCGCCGCGTGGTGGCGCAGGAGCCGGAGCTGCTGCGCTACCTGGCCGGGCTGGGGCTGACCCCCTCCGTTCAATTCGAGCTGGTATCCAGCGCGCCGTTCAACGGCCCCGTCACGCTGCGCGTGCTGGGCGCGCAGCCGTCCGAGCGGGTCATTGGCCGCGAAATCGCGGAAAAAATACTGGTAGCGCCTTTACACAGCACAATCACGGAGCCATCCCATGAATAATCCATCCGAACCGCAAAAGAAGCACCTCAGCCGGCGGGACGCGCTCAAGCTGGGGCTGGCAGTGGGAGCGGTGGCTGCCCTGGCGGCCGGCCGCCCGCAACCAGCCGGCGCTTCCGACGGCCCGCACCCCATGGACGATATGCCGGTGCAGCCGGACGACATGCCAGCCATGGCGCACGGCGATCTTAGCGGCACCGTGGGCGATGTCGACCTCACCCGCTTCGACCCGGGCGAATTCCTGTACGCCTTCGATTGGGGCAGCCAGTCCACCGGCGCGGACGGCATCACCGTGCGCGAATGGAATGTGTCGGTCGTCGAAAAGGAGATCGAAATCGCGCCGGGCGTGTTCTTCCCGGCCTGGACGTACAACGGCCAGGTGCCTGGGCCCACCTTCCGCTGCCGCGAGGGCGACCTGCTGCGCTTCAACTTCCTTAATTCCAGCAGCCACCCGCACACCATCCACTTTCACGGTTTTCACCCGCCCGCCATGGACGGCGTCGAGCCGATCGTCCAGCCAGGCGAATCGTTCACCTATGAATTCAAGGCCCGCCCGTTCGGCGTCCATCCCTACCACTGCCATGTCATGTCGCTCAAGAAGCACATCCACAAGGGGTTGTACGGCACGCTCATCATCGACCCGCCCCAGGGGCGCCCGCCGGCTCGCGAGATGATCATGGTGATGAACGCCTTCGACACCACCTTCGACAACGCGA
>JAPKMQ010000114.1 GCA_026645875.1 Longilinea sp. | reverse complement strand
TGATCGGTACCATTTTTAAGGTGCTTGGAATTCTCTCTGTGATCGCCGGTATCGCCATGGCGGTCGTCGCGGGGATGTTCGCCGCCACGCACTCATTTGCCAACCCGCTCAACAGCCCGATGTTCGGCGTGCGCACCCTGATGGGCAGCGGCATCTGGGCCGGCCTGGTGGCGCTGCTGTGGGGCGCGCTGGGCGGGCTGGGGCTGTACGGCGCCGGCGAGGTCTGCCACCTGCTCATCGCGGTGGAGGAAAACACGCGCGCCTCGGCGCAGATGCTGCGCCAGCAGCAGGGTCAGGCCGCCGGCCAGCCGCCAGATGAGGGCGGCCGCCCATGAAAACCCGGCCGCTTGCCGCCCTTGTGCTGCTCGCCGTGTTGCTTTCGGGTTGCGGCACGCTGCTCGCGCTGCCCACGCCCACCCCCACGCTGCCGCCGCCCACCCCGCTGCCGCCCGAACCCACCGCCACCGCCACCGACCTGCCATTTGCCACCGTCAAGGTCTATTACATCGCCCTGGAGGATAACGGGGTCAGCGGCGCGCCTGTGGGTTGCGGCGACAGCGCCATCGCGGTGGAATACCCCATCGGCTTCGGCAAAGGACCGATGGAGTATGCCTACGAGAAGCTGCTCTACGCCCGCGAGCGCACGGTTGGCGAGTCGGGCCTGTATAACGCGCTGTACCAGTCGGATTTGACCCTGGTCAGCGCGGAGATCAAGGACGGCACGGCCACCATCGCGCTGGAAGGCACGCTGCTGCTGGGCGGCGAGTGCGACAGCCCGCGCGTGCAGGCGCAACTTGAGATGATCCCCGGGCAGTTCCCCGAAGTGACCGCGGTGGAAATCACCATCAACGGCAAACCGCTGGCCGACGTGCTGTCGCTCAAGTAAGGTGGCTGCGTGATCCGCCCGGGACGGTGACCCGCATAGGCGTCCCAATTCCCGACCAGCCTTCCCCCTCAAACAGCAGTCTACCCTGGGGAGCAGTCCATCGAGATCAACCCGCTGGCCAAGATGATACCGTGTGGATAATGCGAGGATGATGCCCAAAGAGCATGTTGTTATAAGTTCCAGTTGGTGATAGCTGGAACACTAAAAAAATCCGTATTCACAAAAATTGATGATGACTTTCAACCAAGTAAAATTCTATGATTTTCACTATCATTTTTAAGATCATAATTCATGTCTTATTAATCGAAGGCTTAAACCGCATTGCAAGAAAATCGCGATGGGGGATACTTGTCCCCCTTTCGTTCCTCGTTAGTGGATTATTGATTTTAATTAATTTCGCCATTCCAGTAACTAGTTCTTCCAGCTTAAAAACCGTGTCCGGAAACCTGGAAAGCACAGGACGCGATAAGAATGGATGGTTTGCTATTTATCTCAGTAATAATACTCTCCCGTTTGTTGTACCTAATGATGATGAAAAATTCTTTGAGAAAGACAAATTTCTCTCCGAAGTCGAGGTGGGTGACCCGATCAAACTATCCATTTTGAAAAGGGCGGAAAATTCTGAAGCGGTCTTCATAGTAGTTTTTGATATCGAGTCAAAAGGGTTTTATTATATGTCGCACGAGCCACTTATAGAGTCGCGACTTCATGAAAGAAATGTTACTATTCCGATTGTTATCGCAATTTCAATTCTCCTTAGTCTGTCATTAGTACTTGCATGGCGAATGCCAAATCCAATAACGGATCTGGCGCTTTCTGCGTATCTTGGAACGTTGATTATGATGGTGATCGATAGTCTCTTTCAAAACAATAATATTCCCGGTATGCATCCAACAATTTATCTTGTTATTATTTACCCAATAATATGGGTATTTGAAAATTGGCGTCACCCTTTACAAAGAAAAGATTGGTTATTAAATATTATCTTCTATATTCTAATGATAGGTTTAGCAGCCTTTTCCTACATAATAACGCTACAGTAAGTGTGTAGATACGTTTGGCTTGTATCCCAAAGAGTTTTTGTAAACACATCAATCGCCTTCACGGACCTGCACGAGCAGTCCGTCAAGATTGGCGTGCGCCCGCACCCTTTAGGGTACAAACTGCACGAAGACAGCAGCCAAAGAGGGATGCTGGTGTACGGGTACGAAGCCCTCGTAGAGGAAAGCCCTCGAGGAGGGAAGCCCTCGAAGAGGGTAAGTTCCGGCCGGTGCTTGCCAGTCCACGGTAAATTATGGAATTCTTATGACAAAAGCGCCTTCCTTGAAAATGGAGGGCTCTTCTCATTTCGATTTCGTGTAAAATTAAACCGTACGATCAAAGCCATAATAAATGGCGCGTTGACTTATGGCCTCTGTAATTTGACAGAAGACGAAATTGCCGCCATGGAAGCAATAAAAAGCAGATGACTGCCTTATTCCCTGATACCCATCCTAAAATGGAAGCCTTGCAAATTGAACTATGGAGAGCAGCCAGCCCCACTCAGAAAATGCAAATGTTGGCTCAACTCAACCAATCAGCCCGTTTGTTAGCGTTAGCGGGTCTGCGATCGCAATACCCCCAGGCTGGTGAAGCTGAGCTGCAACGCAGACTGGCGGGTCTGTTGCTTGGTGAAGAAATCGCATGTAAGGTCTATGGGGGACTTCCTGGTGCAAAACGAACCGATTGAAGTCACCATCCGGGTCACGCAGGTCCTTGAAAAACTAAACATACCTTATCTCATTGGCGGCTCCCTTGCCAGTACTCTATATGGCATGGTCCGTACTACCCAGGATTCAGACATCGTGGCTGAAATGCAGATGGAGCATCTTCAGCCATTTGTTTTAGCCTTGCAAGATGAATTCTATGTGGACGATGAGATGATGGCTGAATCCATTCAGCGTCACTCAAGTTTCAACATCATCCATCGCGAGAGCATGTTCAAGGTAGATATTTTCATTCCTCATCCTCGTCCCTTTTTACAATCGCAACTGGACCGCGCTCAAAAGCAAACTTTTCTTTTTGAAAAGGAGATCAGCGCAAAATTCAGCAGCCCCGAAGATACGATCCTGGCGAAACTGGAGTGGTATCGTCTTGGCGGCGAGGTGTCGGAGCGTCAATGGCGTGACATTCTTGGTGTGCTGAAAACTCGCGCCGGTGGGCTCGACCTGGACTATTTGCGGAAATGGGCGAATGAACTCAAAGTCAGTGATTTACTGGAGCGCGCTTTGAAGGATATGGTATGAAATATATATGCAATTCGACCTCTCAACGTGGACCGCGTCGTATATACCGGTACCCTCTTCAGGGCGCCCGACACTTGCACCTGCATGCAAGTGCAGCTGAGGGGCATAAGTTTAGACCGGTGATGCAGCAGTAGACGCTGCGTGGATGTAAACCCGAGCCGCCTCCAGAGATGGAGGGCGGTTTTTATGTTGGAGCGTATAATTAACCTTAGTAAAGCGGTGGGTTCAACCCTTTCAGGGCAGGAATCGAACCCACCCTACCAGCTGCCGCCATTGTCATGCTGAGCGCAGCGAAGCATCTTCTTCCCCGCCGCGACTTTATTTTGATTAACATTTCGTGAAGCGGCTCGCCAGGGCGGTATAATCCATCCCTATGCGCCGCATCTTCACGTTCCAATTTGACCGCGTCTACCTGAGCGCCCTGTTCACCCTGGCGCTGCCGATCATCGTTCAGAACGGCATCTCCTCCTCGCTAAATGCCATCGACGTGATGATGCTGGGACAGATGGGCGAGGTGCCGGTGGCGGCCGTCGGGCTGGCCAACCAGGTTTTCTTCCTGCTCACCTTCATGCTGTTTGGCGTCAGCAGCGGCGCGGCCATCTTCTCGGCGCAGTTCTGGGGCAAGAACGACCTGCCTGGCATCCGGCGCGTGCTGGGACTGGCCCTGATGTTCAACACCGGCGCGGCGCTGCTGTTCATGCTGGCGGCGCTGGTTCTGCCCCGCCAGGTGCTCGCCATCTACACCGCCGACCCGGCCGTCATCGCCACAGGGACGGGCTATCTGCGCATCGTCGGCTGGAGCTACCTGCTCACCGCCGTTTCATTCAGCTTCTCGTCCACGCTGCGTGCCACGGGAAACGTGCGCCTGCCGATGGCAGCCAGCGTGCTGGCCATCACATTCAAGACTGTGCTGAGTTACGTGCTCATCTTCGGCAAGCTGGGCCTGCCGGCCCTGGGTGTGCAGGGTGCGGCGCTGGCCACGCTGCTGGCGCGCGCGCTGGAATGCGCCGTGCTGGTGACCGCCGCCTACCGCCTGAAGACCCCCGCCGGCGCGCCCCTGCGCGAACTGCTCGACGTGCGCCGCGACTTCCTGGCCGGCTTCCTCAAGTTGGCCATGCCGGTGGCGGTTAACGAAACGCTCTGGTCGCTGGGCATCTCCGTTTATAACTTCGCCTACGCGCGCATCGGCACCGAATCGATCGCCGCCGTCAACATTGCCTCCACCATGGAAAGTCTGGCCTTTGTCATCTTCATTGGCATCTCCGACGCCACCGGCATCCTCATTGGCAACAAGATCGGCGCGGGTGAAAAAGAGACCGCCTTCCTGTACGCGCGCCGCACGATTACCCTGTCGACGCTGATCGCGCTGGCCGTCGGCGGGCTGATTTTGCTGCTGCGCGGGCCGCTGCTCACGATGTACGCCGTTTCCGATCAGGCCATTGGCTACGCCAGCCGCATCCTGCTGGTGATGGGCTTCACGCTGTGGGTGCGCATCTCCAACATGACGCTGATCGTGGGCGTGCTGCGCAGCGGCGGCGATACCCGCTTTGGGCTGATCGTCGACATCGGCACGGTATGGGGCGTGGGCGTGCCGCTGGCGCTGCTGGGCGTTTTTGTGTTGCACCTGCCGGTGTACTGGGTATACTTGATGGTAATGTCTGAAGAGGTCATCAAGTACGTTTGGGCGCTGCGCCGTTTCCTTTCCGGGCGCTGGATGCGCGACGTCACCGCGCTTGGCCAATCCTCAGCCTGATTCTCTCTCGCCGCCCTCAATTCAACCTCGCGATGAACCGCCACGGCCTCCACAGCGCCGGGGATTTCATGATTGCATTCATCAATGGAAAAAATTGATGCGCAAAAGCAGTTGCCCCTGGATTAAATTTCTTGTACAATTGTTCTGTCAGGATGAAATGCCCTTGAACCTTTAAAGCATTTCCTGAACCCATATCCTTCATCCTTCTTGTGTCAGAAAGGAACAAACACCATGTATCAACATATCACCATCGTAGGCCGGCTGGGACGCGATCCCGAAATGCGCTACACCCCCAGCGGGCAGGCCGTCACCTCCTTCAACGTGGCAACCGACCGCCAGTATACCGACGCCAACGGTCAAAAAGTGAAAGAAACCACCTGGTTCCGCGTTTCGGTGTGGGGAAAACAGGCCGAAACCACCAATCAGTATTTGAAAAAAGGCTCGATGGTTCTGGTCGACGGCCGCCTGACGCCTGACCCCAAAACCGGCGGACCGCGCGTCTGGAAGCGCCAGGACGGCACCGAAGGCGCATCCTTTGAAATCTCGGCCAGTTCCGTCCGCTTCCTCTCCACCCGCAGCGAAACCAGCGGCGCAGGCGGCGGCGAGTACGGCGACGAAGGTGCCGTGGCGCCGGCCGGCGGCGACGAAGATATTCCCTTCTAAACCCAGGATCACCTGCCATGAGCGATCAAAACGCGCGCGGCCTTCCGCCAATGGAACTGCCCGACGATTTGGCCATCGTCTACAGCAACGTGGTGCGCATCAGCCATTCGCTGGCCGATTTCGTCTTTGACTTCACCCAACTGCTGCCCGGACAAAACACCAAAGTTGGGGCGCGCGTGGTGATGTCGCCGCAGGCCACCAAGCTACTGCTGCGCGCGCTGGCCGAAAACCTGGCGCGTTATGAAGCTGCCAACGGGGTCATTCAACTCCCCGGTGACAACGCCCTGGCCACCGATTTATTTCGCAATATTCACCCGCCCGAAAAACCGGGCGGGTGAATCCTTCTTTCTCACCGGACAAATCCATGGATCTTTTTGCCGAATTATCTGACCAGGTACATGCGGCCTTCGAGGCACGCAACAAAGCGCGCGACCAGGCCCTGGTGCAGGCGCGCGCGCTCACCCGCCACGCCGCGCAGACCATCCGCGCCATCCACCGCTCGGAAAGCGGTCTGGCGCACGAGCACCTGCGCGAGGCGCGCGGGTTGGTCGACGCACTCAAAAGCGACCTGGCCGCCTTCCCCGACCTGTTTTTCGCCGGCTACACCCAGGACGCCATCAAGGAATATGCCGAAGCCAGCATCACCGTGGCGCTGATTGAGAATCAACCGCTGCCCATGCCCGAAACGCTGGGCATCGAATACGCCACCTACCTGAACGGCCTGGCCGAGGTGACCGGCGAACTGCGCCGCAAGACGCTGGACATGCTGCGCCAGGGTTACTCGCCTGAGGCCGAGCGTCTGCTGGCCTGCATGGACGAAATCTACGCGCTGCTGATCACGGTCGATTACCCCGACGCCATCACCAACGGGCTGCGCCGCCAGACCGACCTGGTGCGCGGCATCGTCGAACGCACGCGCGGCGACATGACCATCAGCCTGCGCGAGCAGCGCCTGCGCGAAGCCATGCAGGTGCTGGCGGCGCGCTTGCCGGATGTGGGCGAACTGCCCGAGGTGCAACCGCCGGATGCGGACGATACGGGCGTCTGAACTGGGGACGTTTCAATATTGCCGCCGCGCCTGGTGGTACCAGCGCCAGGGCATGCCATCCGAGAATCAGACCGAACTAGCCGGCGGCAGCGAATTTCACCGCGGGCACGGCCGCCGGGTACTGACCGGCCGGCTGGCTCGCCTGGCGGCCTGGCTGCTGCTGGCGCTCGCGTTGGCGCTGGCCGCCGCTGCGCTGGCTTCCGGCTGGATGGGTTGAACCGATGACCGGCCTGTGGATCGCCGCTCTGGCGGCCCTGCTGCTTGCCGGGCTGCTGCTGTGGTGGGGCGGCCGCCAGCAGCGCGCCGCCGGGTTGCCGCGCGGACGCGTCATCTATGCCGACCCCAAGCTGTGGGGCCGCCCGGAGAAACCCTTCTACGACGTCGATTCCGCCCTGACCGGCAAACCGGATTACCTGGTCGCCGAGGGTGGCAATATCATCCCCGTGGAGGTCAAAAGCAGCCGCGCGCCCGACCAGCCCTACGAAGGCCACCTGCTGCAATTGTTCGCCTACTGCCTGCTGGTGGAACGCGCCACGGGCAAACGCCCGCCCTACGGCATCCTGCGCTACCGCGACCGCACCTTCGCCGTCGATTACACCCCCGAATGGGAACAGCGCCTGCTGGACGGGCTGGACACGATGCGCGCGCTGGAAAAACGCAGCCAGGTCGAGCGCTCGCACGAAGATCCAGCGCGCTGCCGCGGCTGCGGTTTCCGTTCCGTTTGCGATCAGAAACTGTAAGTTGGTATAATCATGCACATGCCAGGCCAACCGGATTCCACCTTCAGCCGCATTGCCGTGGTGTACCCGCCGCAGATGCCAGAGGCCGCCGCCGAGGGCAAGCACGTGGCCCAGGCCTTGCGCGACATGGGTGCCAGCCGCGTGACTGCCGCGCCGATTTCAAACAATGACCTGCGTATTGAGATGCAGAGCGGCGGGCTCGATTTGCTCATCGCGCTGGGCGGTGACGGCACCATGCTGCGCGCCGTGCACCTCAGCGCGCCGCAGGGCGTGCCGGTGCTGGGCATCAACTTCGGCCATTTCGGCTTCCTCATCGAAGTGCAGCGCGAAACCTGGCGGCAGCGCCTGCCCGACCTGCTGGCCGGGCGCTTCTGGGTGGAAGAGCGCATGATGCTCACCAGCGAACACTGGCGCGGCGGGCAGCGCCTGGGCAGCTACCAGACGCTCAATGAGGCCGTGGTGGCGCGCGGGCAGATCGTGCGCCCCATCGTGGTCACCGCGCACATCGACGGCTTTGAATTGACCCGCTATGTAGCCGATGGGCTGCTGGTGGCCACCGCCACCGGCTCCACCGCCTACGCGCTGGCGGTCGGCGGGCCGGTGATGCCCCCCGAGTTGCGCAACATGCTCATCGTCGCCATCGCGCCGCACCTGTCGGTCGACCGCGCCGTGATTCTGCCCGAAGGCGCGCGCGTTTCGCTCAGCGTGCAAACCACCCACCAGGCCGTGCTCAGCGTGGACGGCCACCCGCCCGTGCACCTGGAAAACAGCGACGAGGTGCGCGTGGCCGCCAGCGACCACACCGCCCGCTTCATCCGCTTTGAAGACCGCGGCTATTTTTACCGCAACCTGACCCGTTACATGCAACAAAATCCCTCCACCGGTGAATCACGATGACCGACCCATATTCGGTAGAAACCACCCCCAAACTGAATTGCTACAACCACCCGCAGCGCGAAACCATGCTGCGCTGCAACCGCTGCGAGCGCCCCATCTGCAGCGAGTGCGCCGTGCTGACCCCCACCGGCTACCGCTGCAAGGAGTGCATCCGCGGGCAGCAAAAAACCTTCGACAACAGCCGGCCGCTTGATTTTCCGCTGGCCGTCATCGTGGCCGGGGTGCTCTCGTTTTTGGGCAGCTTCCTGGCCGGTTTTTTGTGGTTCTTTGTACTGATGGCCGCGCCGATCGTCGGCGTGATCATCGCCGAAGCGGTGCGCTGGGTGGTGCGCAAGCGCCGCTCGAAACTGCTCTGGCAGGCCGCCACCGTGGCAGTGGTGGTGGGCAGCCTGCCGCTGCTGATGATTGCGCTGTTGCCGCTGCTCACCGGCGGATCGATTGGTTCAATCATCGGCATCCTCATCCGCGGCCTCTACACCGTGCTGGTCACCTCCAGCTTCTATTACCGCCTGACCGGCATCCAGTTGGGACGCTAGCCCGCGCACAGGGAACGGGTTTATGTTGATTGAGCTGCGCATCGATAATTTCGCCATCATCCAGCACCTCGAACTGGCGTTGGACGCCGGGCTGCTGACCTTCACCGGCGAAACCGGCGCGGGCAAATCGATCATCCTGGACGCGATCATGACCCTGGTGGGCGGCAAGGCCGACGCCACCAGCATCCGCGCCGGGGCCGAGCGTGCCAGCCTGGAGGCTGTGTTCCGCATCCCGGCGGCCA
>JAPKMQ010000113.1 GCA_026645875.1 Longilinea sp. | reverse complement strand
AAGCCTGGCTCTGGGCTATCCGTTTTTTGTGCGCAGGCAATTGCGGCAGTCCGCCAGCCGCGAGCCACAGGCAGCCGCTGCGCGGGTTGGATGATAGGTGGGGAGGGAGAATATCATGTTGAAACTTCAAAATCAGGGTGGGGAACAAACAAGGGGCCGCTACTGGATCATGGCGGCGGCGGTGCTGGTGTTTTTGACGATTGTGCTGGGAAATGTCACCCGGACCAGTGGTGCTGCGGAGGCTTGCCCGGATTGGTCGACCTGTTACGGCCAGTTGGCGCTGCCCGCGGAGCAGTTCGCCCGCGTTTCCATGCTGCACCAGATTTTGTCGGCCGCGGCATTGGTTTTCACCCTGACCGCCCTGTGGAGGGTTCTGGTTCATGAATCTATCAGTCGGTGGGTCAGGCTGCCCCTGGCTGCTGCAGCGGTCATTCTGCTGCTGCAAACCGGCCTGGGCGCCGGGATGGCGCTGCTTGAGGCAACGCCGGCGGTCAACGCACTGCACCTGGGGCTGGCGTTATTGGCATTGGGATCGCTGCTGACGGCCGTGACAGCCGCCTTCCGGCAGCCCGGTGAAACGGCGCGCCTGCAACAGATCCTAAAGGTGCGCTTCAACCGGCTTACCGCGCTCACCACGGCTTTGACCTTCGTGTTACTGCTCAGCGGCGCGCTGGTCACAGCCGCGGATGCCGGCGCAGCCTGTTCCGGATGGCCGTTGTGCGGCAGCTTATTGCCTTCCAACGGCGCGGCATGGCTGGCTTTTAGCCACCGCCTGATCACGCTGACGGCGGGTGTTTTGATCACATATCAGTTTTTGCGCGCCTGGCGCGGGCAGCGCAGCCAACCGGTTCAACTCAGCGCCGCCACCGGCGCGATGATCCTGTTGCTCGGACAGGTGATGGTTGGCGCACTCAAAGTGCAGCGCGGATTCCCTGCCGAACTGGTGGGGTTGCACGCGGCCAGCGCGGCAGCCCTGTGGGGCGTGCAGGTGGTGCTGGTTGCCTCGGCCTGGTTTTCCGGGCGGACCTCTGCCGAAGAGAAGGAAGAGAGCCTTCAAATACTCCCTCGCTTCAGCCTGCGGGTGCGCGACTTCATCATGTTAAACAAGCCCATCATCGTATTGCTGCTGTTGGTCACCACCTACGCGGGCATGGTTGTTGGTGCCAAACAACTGCCGAGCCTTGAGCTGACCGTTTGGACGATGCTTGGCGGCGCGCTGGCCGCGGGCGGTTCGAGCGCGCTTAACCAGTACATCGACCGCGAACTGGACAAGCGCATGCAGCGCACGGCCAAACGCCCGTTGCCGGCTGGCCGGCTCACCCCTGCCGAAGGCCTGGCTTATGGCTTGGGTGCCTGCTTGCTTGCCTTCTTCCTGATGGCCGGATTTGTCAATCTGCTGGCCGCGCTGCTCTCACTGGCCGGGATGATTTATTACGTCCTGCTGTACAGCATCTGGTTGAAGCATGCCACCGTGCAGAACATCGTCATCGGCGGCGGCGCCGGCGCAATTCCGCCGCTGGTCGGGTGGGCAGCCGCCACAGGCAGCCTGAACATTCCGTCGATGTTCCTGTTTGCACTCGTGTTCTTATGGACGCCCGCGCACTTCTGGGCGCTGGCCCTGGTGCGGGAGAAGGATTACGCACGAGGCGGCGTGCCCATGCTGCCTGTGGTACGTGGCGAGCAGGAAACGCGCAAACAGATCTTTGTGTATACGTTGGAACTGGTTGCCCTGACGGTGTTGATGCCGATTTTTAAGGTCACCGGCAGCATTTTCTTGATATCTGCCGTGGTGCTCGGGTTGTGGTTGCTGCACTCGGCTTATCGCGTGCTGCGCGATGGCGGTAATAAAAACGCGCACCTGATGTACCGCTATTCCAGCATGTACCTGGCTTTCATCTTCCTGGCTATGGTGATCGACGCGCTGGCGTAGCCTGGCAAAAACAAACCGCCGCGGAGTTTAACCCCGCGGCGGTTATTTTTGAAGTCCTGTTACTGCAGTCTCAGCAGGGTCTTTCCCTTGCTCCACAGATCCTCAAGACGGTAATACTCGCGCTGCTGGGCAGAAAACAGGTGCACCACGGTGTCACCCAGGTCAACGACGATCCAACCAGTCTGCGAGCCGCCTTCAATTTTACTGTTAAGGTCAAACTGCGCATCAATGCCATCCGAAATGGCCTTGGCGAGTGCATCCAACATGCGGTCGCTCGTGCCGGTGGCGAAGATGAAATAGTCGGTAAAACTGGAAATGTCGTGCACATCCACCAAAACGATATTTTCGCCTTTTTTATCTTCCAGGATGTTTACGACGGAGCGTGCGACTTCAATTGTGTTCAGACCTCACCTCATGGAATTGGATTTCGACAATTCTAGCATAACTCGATCCCATTTTGCAACTCAACGGTCAGGCTTGAAACGCCGCGATGTGAATGGGCGTATAAACCGCGCCTCCAGGCAGGAGATCGCTGCGGAAGAGTGTAACGGTTTTAACTGTGACGGCTGCATCCAGGGTGGTGGGGAAACGCACGAGAAGCTCGCCGATTTTGCGGATATCGTCCGGTGAGGCATTGTGTGACAGCCTTCCAAGCGTGAGGTGCGGCGAGAAGGGGCGGTCTTCAGCCGCGTACCCCAGCCGCAATGTTTCGGCTTCAATGCCGCGTGTAATGGCAGCCAGCGCGGGCGGTGCTTCGACGCCCACCCAGATCACGCGCGGGCGGCGCAGGTTGGGAAAAGCCCCCAGCGCTGTCAGGGTGAGCTCCATCGGGGCGTACCGGGCTGCTTCGCTGGTGATGATTTTCTTGAGGATTTCCAGGTTGGCCGGAGAGGTGTCGCCCAGGAATTTCAGGGTGACATGGATATTGTGTTCCGGCACCCAACGCACAATGTCACCAGTCAGAGGTTTTAACCGGCGGATGACATCTCCCAGCTTCTGTTGGACGTCGCTGTGCAAATCGATCGCAATGAAGGCGCGGATGGCAGTCATGGTTCACACGGGAGGGGGTTATTTGGCGGCTTCTTGAATGGGAATATCGAGGGTTAACGGGTCGGCATTTTCGAATTGCAGCGTCACAGTGATCGTACCGCCGATGACCAGGTCATTCTTCAGACCGACCAGCATGATGTGCAGGCCGCCGGGTTTCAACTCCACGGTGGATTGCGCCGGTAGATCCACCGGCCCGGCCGGACGCATCATCATGGTGCCGTTAGCGTCCATCGATGTCATGTGGATTTCGACCGATTCGGCGGCGGCGCTGCTGGCGCTTAACAGCTTATCGGGACTGTCCAGCGGGTTTTGCAGGATCATATACGCCGCCGAGTTCCCCCCGGCCATGCCGGGGCGAGCCCAGGCAGCCTTTGCCGACAGGTTGGTGGCCTTGGGCTGGCAGGCCGCCATTGCCACAAGGATCAATAGAAGAACAAAGGATGTCCAAAACCTTTTCTTCATGTGCACTCCGCATGTTTACGCAATAAATGGATGGGTACCCGACCAAAAACCAGTATATAACAAGGAAAACTTGTGTCAAGCCATAACGGTTGACAACCGGCTGCAAACCGCGACTACTTTCATTTTGATTTAAAATGTGGTATAAGGAAGTTGCCCTGCTGTGTTCGTGATGCGGCAAGACCGGTTTTGAGCCAACACGTTTTAAATGGGATCCATGATCACGGTTGTGATGCGATAGGCTTCGGCCAAGGCAGATCCTCCGTGGAGGTTCCCAGCCTGCGTTAGCAGGTTCAAAACTATGCAGCACACGGCGCGGCGGGGTCTTGTTTTTAACCAGTCGTTGGCCTGTTAGATTGCCAATCCTTAATGTGACTTTAGTCACATACCCGAATCCCCCGCTCACATTAAAATAAAATAAGAAATTATCCTTCGGCTCAATGAGGATTCCATGAAACTTCCCCTGGTCGTTGGAATCGTGGCGCTGATTGCGGTTCTTGGCGTTGGCCTGTATGCCACCAACTTTACCGCCTACCTGGGAGACAACCCAACCACCTGCAACAATTGCCACGTCATGGACTATGTCTATGAGGGCTGGTATCACGCCAGCCACCAGAATTTTACAACCTGCAATGACTGCCACACACCGCACGCTTTTATTCAAAAATATTTCGTCAAGGCACGTTCCGGCGTCAATCACGTAACCCACTTTACGCTTGGTAACATCCCAGAACCGCTGCGCGCTAAGCCCGACACCGACAACATCATCCAGGGCAACTGCCTGCGCTGCCACGAAACCACCGTTTCAGCGGTGGCGGATGGGAGCATGGATTCGGGCCGGTATTGTTTTGACTGCCACCGCAACAGCGCCCACGGCCCGCGCGGCATCACCATTTTGCCGTACCAGGATCAGGGATTGTACGCACCCGAACTTACCAACAAGGAGTGAATCATGTTGAAGAAATTTACCCCCATCCAAATCATCGTTTCAGCAATCATCCTTGTCCTGGCAGCGGTCATCATTGCACTGCTGATCTTCATGAAAAACCAGCCCGCGCAAACTCGCGGGATCCCGCCACTGATCGAAATCAGTGCGATGGAACCCGACAGCAGCAAGTGGGGCCAGAATTTCGCCAACCAGTATTCTTCGCTGCAGAAGACTCTGACGAACAACACGCGCACCACCTACGGCGGATCGGAACCCTTTGAAAAACTGGACGTGGATCCAATGCTACGGACGCTGTTTGCCGGATATTCTTTCAGCAAGGGTTACGGTGAAGACCGCGGTCACCTGAATTCGGTGACCGACGTACGAAATACGCCGCGCTTGAGTGACACCACCCCTGGTACGTGCTATTCATGCAAGAGTTCCAATAATCCGGAGTTGTGGGCCGAAATGGGCATGCGCCAGTACGATTCGCTCAAGTTCTCGCAACTCACTGAAAAGATCACTGAACCGATCGGCTGTGCAAATTGCCATGAAGCCAACACCATGCGACTGATCGTCACCAATCCCGCTCTCGACGAGGCCCTGAAGGCGCAAGGCAAGGATTGGCAGACCTTCACTCGCCAGGAAATGCGCACCGTCGTGTGCGCCAATTGCCATGTCGAATATTACTTTGAGGGCGATGATAAATACCTGACCCTGCCCTGGGTGAATGGCACTTCGATTGAGGAAATTGATGCGTATTACGATGAAGAGGGCTTTACCGACTGGACTCACCCTGACAGTGGCGCGCCAATGATCAAGATGCAGCACCCTGATTACGAACTGTTCAGCAATGGCAGCACGCATTACAACGCCGGGGTTTCCTGCGCCGACTGCCACATGCCCTACACGCGTGACGGCGCAGTCAAATACTCGTCGCACGATGTGCATTCGCCGCTGCTCAACCCCTCGCAGGCATGCGGGCAATGCCACACCGACGTGCCCTACGTGGTCGAACGCGTGACCACCATTCAAAACCAGGTCAATGAGACCATGCTGGCGACCGAAGAGGCCATCGTGGATGCCATCGCGGCCATCAAAGCAGCGGCCGCGGTGAAGACGGCAGATGCCGGCCTGTTGGAGGAGGCGCGCATTCTCCACCGCAAGGCGCAATTGCGCTGGGATTTCATCGCCGCCGAGAACAGCATGGGCTTCCACAATCCTGAAGAGACATTGCGCATCCTGGCGGATGCCACCAACCTGGCACGCCAGGCACAATTGAAAGCATTCCAGGCGGCACCTTCGGCTGTCGAAGTTGCCCAGCAATAGCTTCAATCTGGCACAACCCACTCAACGGCGGGGTCATTCCCCGCCGTTTTCGAGTCTACCGGCCGGGATGGTTCGCCCAGCCTTCCAGGAGCGCGCGGTCCAGGATCACGATCCGGCGGCGGTGGCAGTGAATGGCGCCAGATTCCTCCAATTCGGTCAGCGCACGTGAAACCACCTCACGCACGGTGCCCAGGCGCGCGGCCAATTGGTCTTGCGTGTAAGAATGATCCTCCGGTAGACGCAGCAGCAACCGTGCCAGGCGGTTGGGGATTTGCATAAATGCCAGTTCCTCAATCATTTCGAGCATATTTCGCAAATTCTCTGCCAGCCGTTGGATGACTGCGTAACCTTGCTCCGGGTGCAACTGGATGGTCCGGGTCAGCGCGTCCCGCGGGATCAGCAGCAGCGTGCTATCTTCCATAGCGTCCACATTGATTGGGTTGCGTCTGTTGTCAAAAACAGGCACTTCATTGAACGACATGCCTTCTTCAAACACAGTGAGGATCAATTCCCGGCCGGTTGGCGATATTTTGTACAGTTTGACGCTGCCGTCAATCAGGCTCAACAGGCCTTCACAGGGATCACCTTCCACTAAAATGGTCTCGCCGGCATGGTATTTCCGGATCACTGTAACACGCTGCAAATCAGCCAGGATCGCGGGGGCAAAACCGGTACAGAAGCGGCAGTTTTGCAGGTAGGCCAGCTTGACATCATCTGGAACGTTCTGTATGACCATCATGGATCCTTTTGTGCAGAATGATTGGTTTTCTATGCTTGATTATAGTGAAAACGGTCTTCTCAAATATCATTTGGTGCAGGGCGGATGCAGGCCAGGGCTGTTCCCTATGGAATTTTCATTGACAGGCTTTCTCAATATCAGTAAACTTTAATAGAATGGCACAGAGGAGGCAGGCAATGATTGTATACCGGTTGGTGATGCGCTCTGGTCCAAACGTTGGCCAGGTTTACCCGCTTGAAAAAAACGAATTATCCATCGGTCGTGATTTGAGCAACGATATCATCGTCAACGATCCTGAGGTTTCACGCCGTCATTTGCGCATGTTCCTGCAGGGAAACCAGTACGGCGTTGAGGACATGGGTTCTACCAATGGCACCTTTGTGAACAGTCAGCGACTGGCCGGGCCTTACGTGCTCCATCCGGGCGAGTTTCTGACGCTGGGCGAGCGGATCAACTTTGTCTACGAAGTGGTCGACACGGACGCTACCGTTGCCTCCATTGGCACGCAATTGCGCCAGGAGACCCCCGCGCAGGCAGAACAGCCCAAAATTCCAGCACCGCCGCCGCCATTTTCCACGCCACCTTACTCCACCCCGCAACCGGCCAGCGTGTACGAACCGGTCACTCCGCCAGACCAAGGTTCCTGGTTGGATCAGGCCGAGGATCAAAATCCCAACCTGTATCAGCAGCCAGCGCCTGTGCCGGTTGCCAGCGGATATTCCGGTCAGATGCCGGGCCAGCCGGCCGCACCTGCGTCCACGAAAAAGAAATTATCCAACTGGGCTCTCATTACCATTATCGTAGTGGCTCTGCTCGTCTTGTTGTGCCTGGTGTTTGTGGTAGTGGATGCGCTGAACCTGTACTGTGCACTCTTCCCGAAGCTGGTGAACCTGTTTGTCCCTGGCTATTGTCGGTGATGTTGTTTGGATGGCTTCGAACCTCGGTTCGAATGATTTTGTGAGATAATGGATACAACCTAAAGAAAAAGGAGAATGAAGATGGCCAATCCGGCAGAACCCAAGACCGATACGATCGCTGAAACTGAGAATTACCTGGCCTGGAAAGCGGACGAACCCGATGGCGAGACCACTTATCACTTGGAACTCAACAACGTCACCTTGCACTTCTTCACCGAAGAGTGGGTGGAGTTGCTCGAACTGGCCCGCGCCCTGGTTAAAGAAGCGGATCGCCGGTAAACCTCTGCATGTCGATCACTTAACTGAAACCGGAATGGAGAGAATGCTCTTCCATCCCGGTTTTTGATTTAATTTTCCGGATGCGTCAGGAACGGGAAACAAACGCGCCGCGGATCATTGCCTCATCAAAGAACCCCGTGCGTTCGTCAATGGCATACTGATATATCGCTGCGGTGTAGATTCCGTTGAGCGTGGATTGGATCAACCCGATCAGGACAAATACCAGCACCAGACCCGCTGCCAGCGCAATGATGCCCCAGATACTTTCAGCGGTGATGAGCAAATAGAAGATGGGCAGGCTGATCAGGATGAGGCCGAAAACGATCAGGCCAAAGATCGCGCCTACGCCGAAGTTCCCAATGATCTGTTCACCCCAGGTTTTCTTGAGTAGCGCTGTACTTCGCTGGATGGCCTGAACGGGGCCGATGCCTTCGACGGCCAGGATGGGCACGACCAGGAAGGTGGCAATGTTCCAGGCAAATCCGAGCAGCGAGACGACCAGTCGTCCCAGGCCGCGGCTGCGTTCCGAAACGAGCCGCAGCAGCATGCCTACCGTGGCGGCGATGGCCGCGTAACCTAAAATGGCACCAAAATGGCTGAACGCGATGCGGAAACCGTCTCCCACTGTCGGATCACCGCCCTTCAGGCGAATGGTAGCCGCGCCCACCAACGCGGTGTTGGCAAAAAAGATCACAAAATATTGCACGATGTAAAAGAGAAAAAGGACCAGGTAATAAACCGCCGGAAATCCACTTTCTGCGCCCAGGTTGATGCCGCCGCTCAGGAAGAGAGGAATTGCAAAGGCGGCGGAGACGAACAGCGAGGCAATGGCCGAGACGATCGGGAAAACCAGCAGTTCCTTATCGGCTGCCAGCACGCGGGCGCTGGCTTTAATCAATTCCCAACTCCGTGAAAACCGGTTCATGCGTTCCTCCTATGAATTTTCTTTCAATTGGCTGGAAGGTTTTCCCTTGCCCAATTCCTGCGAGCGTTCATACGCGGCCCAGATGGCGCGTGAAATGGCGGTGCGGAATCCGGCTTTTTCAAGGTAATAAATGGCTTCTGCGGAGGTTCCGCCGGGTGACGTGACCTCGTTACGAAGCGCTGCAGGGTGGTTTTTTTTGCGGCGCGAGTACTCCACCGAGCCGCTGACCGTTTGCAGCACCAATTGCTCGGCGATGCGGCGCGGAAAACCCAGGTGAACGCCGGCGTCGATCATGGCCTCCAGGAACATGAATACATAGGCTGGTCCCGTACCGGAGAGGGCGGTGGCCATGTCGAGGTAGTTTTCCTCCTCGACGAACACTTCCTGGCCAAGCGCGCCCAGGATCTGGCGGGCTATTTCCTGTTGGGCGGGCGAGCAACTGGCCGAGGCTGTCCAGACGGTGATGCCCTCGCCGATCTGGCCTGGCGTGTTTGGCATGGCGCGCACCACACTTGCGTGCCCCAACTGCGTGGAGATTTTCTCGATGGATGCGCCGGC
>JAPKMQ010000112.1 GCA_026645875.1 Longilinea sp. | reverse complement strand
CGAAGGTGCTGACCACGTTGGTGGCGGTATCGACCGTATCAATATTGCAGACGCGCGCGCCCACCGGGAAGTTATTGGGGCCAACCGTCACATTGTTGCTGTCCAACCCGACCACGTTCCAGGTGATCGGCGTGATCGTCAGCACAGGCGCGGCGCTGGCGGGGCTGGCGGGCACGGCGCTCAGCCAAACGGTGATGATGATACTGAAGATGACAAGGATGTTTAAGACCGACCCACGCTTTTTCATCAACGCTCGCCCTCTCAATTAATCAGGCGCACTGGTAATCACAGCAATGGCGGCATGACATGCGCGAATAAGCAGGTTATCAAAAACCTGTGTGCTCCAGAAATCACGCTCAAATGTGCATTGCATCCGGATACGATATTTCCCACTTAAAAGTGCAGAACAGGGTTGTGTTTGTTGGAGTCCGCTGCCTTTGGCAGGAATTTGGGTGTCCCCCCGCGGCCATTATTCTATCATTAATGTAATAAAATATATGATATTTGTCCTTAGAAACAAATTACAAATCCGTTTCAACTGTACAATGACTGGTCAGACCGCGCTTCAGTCCCACGAGTGCTTCGGCTCCGGCAGCGATAAATTGAAGCGCACCGCCGCCAGCCGCAGCAGGAAGATGAAGACCACCGTCAACGGCAGCGCCAGCGCTGACATCCCGCCCACCTGGGTTGTCAAAATATACAGCCAAGCCCCCAGCAGCGAGCAGGTGGCGTAGAGATACATATCCTTGGAGAACAGCGCGGGCACCTCGTTGCAGGTGATGTCGCGCAGCACGCCGCCAAACACGCCGGTGATCACGCCCATCAGCGAGGCGATGAACCACGACGTGCCGTCGGTCAGCCCGGCCTCCACGCCCATCACGGTGAACACGCCCAGCCCCAGCGCGTCTGGAATGAGGATCGAGCGCGCCGAAAAGCGCAGCAGCCGGGTGGAATAGAAAAACGCCACCGCCAGGATCAGCGTCAGGTAGGCGTAACCCTCCTCGCGGATCCAAAAGACCGGCCCGCGCCCCAGCAGCATGTCGCGCAGTGTGCCGCCGCCCAGCGCGGTCAGAAACGCCACCACCACCGCGCCCACCGCGTCCATATTCTTGCGGCGCGCCGCCATCACGCCCGAAACCGTCCCGGCGGCCACGCCGAGATACGCAATCAACTCTATCGCCCAGTCCAACGGAATTTTCTAACGCCTCGTTCCCACAGGATCAACGAGGCGGGATTATATCACTGCGCGATACTTTTCAAGAGTCCAACCAGTCTCTGCTCACCTGCCCGGCAATTTCCTCCGTAGGGTTAAATGGCCATCAACACCATCGACGAGAGCATATACACCGATGCGTATTTGAACAACCCAAAGTTGATTCGCTCGGTTGGGCGAACGACCATAAAGACCGCCAAAATCAGCAGCCCCAGCGACTCTACAACCAGCAGGCGTATCAGGCCCCAGTCCATACCAATGCCCAGCGATGCCGCTCCCATCGCGAGAGCGGCCAGCAGGCTGGAAATCGCGATGATGACGCGCGATACGCCAGCCCCGTAGACCTCTGCGACGGTTGGCACGCCGGCGGCGCGGTAATCCTCGGCATAGCGCATGTTGAACGTCATGATGTGCGTGGGGATCCAGAACAGGATCCCAAGTGCGAGCACAATGCCTACCCAATCGATAGTACCCAGGCCCAGCGCGCGCCCGGCCAGGATGGGCATACCGCCCGAAATGCCGCCAAAAACGATGCTCCAGCAGGAGCGCCGCTTGAGCCAGATGGTGTAAACCACTACGTCGAAGAACAGGCCGGCAAAGATGACCGCGCCGTACAGCGCATCCATGACAAACGCCAATCCCACGCCCAGCGCCGAGATTACCAGCCCCACCACCAGCGTCTCGCGCGGGCTGATCTTCCCGCTGGCGGTCGGCCGCCCTTGGGTGCGCCTCATCTTCGCGTCAATGTCGCGGTCCCACCACATGTTCAACACGGTGCTGCCGCTGATGGACGCCAGCAGGCTGACAAACAACCCCATCAGCGTTGCCAGGTTATAAACCGGGCATCGTATGGTCAGGTAACCGGCCACGCCGGTTAATACCAGCAGCGCGGTTTGCGGGCTTTTGATCAACGGTGCGTAAAGGCGCAATTTATTGGCGAATGTCTTCATGGCAATCCCTGCTGTGCTGCATGGGGCGGCATTGAAAACCTCCGGCCCCATGCAGGCTTAGATAACTATTGACTGTCGCGGGCGCAGCGGAAGCCGGTGCCCGGGCTGACATAAGTCGGCGTGGCGTTGTTGCGCACCCAGATGCGCAAGTCCATGTTGTAGGTATCCTTCGATCCGCCGCGCATAAAACGGTAATGCATGTTTTCGTACACATCCCCGGTCCATTGCCAGACGTTACCGGCCATATCATACAACCCGTAGGGCGAAGCCGAATCCAGCGTGGCGTAACCGTCGTAGGTTTTGCCGTTGTAAAAACCAACCGGTGAAGTGCGCGAGCCAAACGTGTTCATGTCTTCGAATGGATCGCGGCTGGCGTAGTAGTTGGCGTTGCCATGCGCAATTTCGTCGCCCCACGGGAAGGGGCGCGTATCGGTGCCGCGCGCAGCCTTCTCCCATTCCAGTTCAGTGGGCAGGCGGTCACCATTGAATTCGCAGTAGCCGCGCGCGCCGAACCACGACACCATCGTCATTGGGTGATTCTCATAGCCCGGCTGGACGGTGAAGGCTGCGCCGTCGTATTTGACACGCTGCGAAGGATCATCCAGCGGGATGTAGATATAATCCCCTGCACCGATGCGTTCCTCGTGCTTGTAGCCGCGGAAAACATCGCCGGGGTAAAACCCGCTGACGCGGCCGTCTTCCACCCGGATGGTCCCATCGGCCAGCGCGGCGTTGAGGAACGCGGCATATTGCGCGGTGGTCACGTTGGTGACCATGATTTCATAAGCCGCGGTGCTTTGCACTTCGTTGTGCTGCCCGGAAAAGAACTCGCCCGCCGGGATCTGCGCCCAGGCTTCCGGGTCCACGCCAGTATCGTAGGCGGGAATGGCCGCGTTCAGGTCCACCGGCGCGCAGGCCGCCAGCAGAACGGTGAGTAACGCTGCCGTCAGGAGGATGCGTTTCATGGGATCACCTCCTGCGAGAGTTCCTGCGATTGTTCCTCCGTCCAGCGGCCTTTCGATTTGAACAAGTCGATCAACCGCCAGACCAGCATGCCCGCCAGCAGAACCAGCAGCAGGCCCAGGCCAAAATCCATCGCGTACATCAAGCCGTTGACCAACGGCTGCTGTTCAGCCTCGGAGATGAACAGGCGTTTCATCTCGAAGATGGTCACCGCTGCCAGGGCGATATCTGAGGCGATGATGATACCCCAGCCGTAGATCTGCCGCCATTTGCCCTTCAAACCCACAATGTCGCCGTAGTAGAGCAGGATGATGGTGGCGATAATGGCCGAGAGTACGTGCCAGTGCCCCGTCAGTTCGATGCGCTCCTCTCGGGCCGGCCAGACGCGGAAGATCTCGTCCAGCTTCACGGCCATAAAGATGCCCAGGCCGCTGGTGGTGAAGTTCATGAAGAGCATCTGCCAGGTGGGGCCAAACTTCAACGGGTCTCGCAGCAGGCCGCTGACCCTCTGGAAGAAATTCGGCTTCGCGATGTGCGCGGTGTGGTCACGGCTCAGTTTGCCCCAGCTCCAGATCAGCAGCAGCAGCGCCGCCAGCATGGAAGGCGTGGCGCCCACGTAAATGATCATATGCGCGATCGGTTGGAAGGGCGTCACCACCCCCCACACACCGATGTTCAAAACAAAGGTACCCAGGATCATGAGCGGCATGGCAATTTTGTGCAGGATGCCCTTAAAGTTCAACCATCGGCCGATGATCAGGGTAATCATGATGGCAATCAAAGCGAGCATGATGTGCAGATGGCCGATGACCGAATACTCCAGGACGGTTTTCCCAGTGTAGCGAATCACGTTTTCAGCCAAAAAAACCTGAAAACCATTGCCAAAATTTGCGCCGGGGATGGCCCCAAATAGCGCTGAGAGCAGCGTGGTCAACGCGGTTGTGAAAAAGGCCGCGCGTTCCAGGTCCACACCGCCCTTGGTACGGGCATAAGCCGGATCCGCCTGATGGTACTCCTTGTTCCACGGCCAAAGCGCAATGACCATCAGCACGCCAGCGAAGAAAATAAGTGTCAGACCGCTGATATATATCCCGTGAAGCGCGCCGCTGTGGCCAAAATACGCAAAACCCAGCCCGGATAACATTGTGATGATGTAACCGACCGTGATGGTTGCGTTGATAGTCGTTTTGTAAACCGACTTCATCTTCACCAGGCTGGTGACCATGTAGGTTTCGATGGCAATCACGGCCATGGCGATGACATGGTACAGGGTGACGATGCGGCCTTCGCGTTCAGCCTGCACAAGGTCCATGCTGAGGAAACTGGCAACCACCTGGCCAACGCCCATTTCCGCCATTGGCCCAGAAAGCATCCCCCAAGTCGCGGTGACCAGTGCAATCAGCGCAATTGCCACCAGGATCAGACCCTTGGTCGAGGAAAAGAGATATTTATAGCGGTCTGTTAACCACTGCATCGAGAGTCTCCTTGAGCGTCAGGCCGCGTTCCATTCGCGCAATAATTTGTGCGTGCCCGGCAGTAGCAGGTAGATCACCAGCCCCAGGCTGATGAGCGGCGCAGGCAGGAACAACGAGAAGCGGTGCACTTCGTACAGGGCGTTGTTGATGCCCAGCGGGAAGCCGGCCATCATCGACATGGCCCCTGCAAAGATACCTACCGGGATGGCCCAGTTTTTCTTCTTCAGCACGGCGAAGATGAAGACCGCCCAGGCCGCCGCGCCCCACCAGCTGACCTGCTGCAGCATGACGTACATGCCGTTCCAGAATGGGTTATCATGCGAAGTGGTGTACTTGGAAATTGGTGCAACGCCGTCCATGAAGGTCAACACGTAGGCCAGGCCGGCGATGAACGTCAGCAGAATGACCTTCCACTTGACGCCGCCGATCATCAGCATGCCAAACCACATCACCGCGGCAGCCACGAACACAATCAGGGTCGGCGCCGGCAGGTTGCTGTCCATGGCGGGGACGGCCGGGAAGAAACCCACCAGCAGTTGGATGGTCGCTGCGACTGTGCCCCAAAACCAGGCCCATTTTTCCTTGCGCACAAAACCATACAAAACCGCAGCCCAGATCGCGCCGGCCGCGATGCCGATCCATCCGAGCACGGCATAGGTGATGGTCACCGAGGTGGCCTCGTCGGTGCGGCCCGCGGCGGTCTTTGCATCGATCACCAGGTTATACTGGGCCGCCATCAGGTAGAGGATCACCAGCCCGGTCAGCACGCCAAGCACCGCCAACACGGCTCCCAATTTGGTATTGTTCTTCATCTTCATTCTCCTTTTACCGAATTTTTTTACTTTCTGGTCAAATTTGAATCCGGTTATTCTCAACCTGAGAACGGTTTGGCCAGTGCAGCCACCAACCCGCTGGTGAATAACACGGCGACAGCCAACCCTGCGTTGATTAACAAGAGCTGAAAGCTAAGCTTTTCATTTTTCGGCGGCATTCCTTCCCTGGGGCGGTTCACAAAAAGGCTGCGATACAACGTTAACCCGATCATGATGACCACCAGGATATGCTTGATCGAAAGCACGGTCGAGAACGCGTTGCCAAACCCAAACAAGTGCACGAAGTCTGCGTTTTGCTTGCTCATGAGCAGGCCAGTGAGGATTAACCCACCCATGCTGATGTACACCCACACGCTTTGGCGTTTTTGGAAGGCCAGAATGGTCTTCCTGGTTTGCGGGCCGTTCCCCAATGCGTCTTTAAGCGCAGGCAGATAGCTCATCACGGTGACAAGCAATCCACCCATCCAAATCACGGTAAACAGATCGTGAAAAAAAGACACCACTGCAAAGAGCCATGCTTTCGCTTCCATTTCAGCTGGCTTCCTGCTGCTGCTGTCGCTGCTGCGCTTTTTCTTTGGGTTGAACCGGCGCCTTGTTTTTGCGCTGCCATTTGACGATATACGGCAGCAGGATCAAATAGGCCCCGGTGAGCGCCATGATCAGCATTAAGATCGATGGGATCTTTTCGAGCTTCGCCCAGGCCGCGGCCAGTTGCTCGTCGCCAATCAGTTTGATGATGAATGCAATCGGGATCGCCAGGGCAGTGGGCACGGCGATCCAGCGGTGAAATTTACGCAGCCATTTGGCTAATACCTTCGTCATTCGTTCGTTACCTCTGGATTAATTGGATTTTGTCTTCTTTCGCATCTGATTCAGATCAAGGTTGATGATGCGCGTCGGACTGGGAGCCCCAGGTGCCTCGATGCGGTTGACCACCCCGCGCACTCCCGGCACGCTGCGGGCGAACTCCTCGGCAGTGTTGCGCATTGCAAGCGAGTCAGCGACGCCGGCCAGGTGAACCACGCCGTTGACCACGCCCACGCGCAGCCCTGCCGCCGGGCCCAGCCCGTGGGCAGACAACATAAATAGAACCGCTGCCCGGAGCATTTCGTCCGGGTCGGGAGACAACCCTTGATCCATCTTCCCTCGATCTGAAAGACTTGAATTTTGTATCAGTTTACCGGCTTACCGGGTTTCGCGGTACGACTTTTATCGTACGGCGCGCGGTCACGCCGCGGGCGTGCCGGTCGGCATTGCCTTTCGCATGCGCGCCTGAACCAGCATCATTGCCAGGATGACCGCCCACACAATCAGCCGCACCGTCATGGCGCGGATGCTGTCGGGCGCGACCACATCCCGGTACGCCGTCTGCAGGATGACCATCACGGCGGCGTGGATGCTGATCGTCGCGATGGCAAGCGGCAGGGCCAGGCGGTGGCCGATCCAGATCAGGATGGCGGTGATGAACACGGTCAGGATGCCGGCCGTGTAGTTGTAGACCGGCAGCCAGTTGATCACGTAATAGCCGGGGTCGTTCCCCAGCAGCACCTGGATGCCGGCGAAAATGGCCATGCCGCCAATGACCAAAGCCAAAACGGACGCGATTTTATTAAAGATGGTCTTCATTCCATGCTCCTCCCAGAAATCAATACTTTGATCCAGGATTGAGTATGGATAACTTCTGTTCGTTTGTGAACGACTTTTGTCGTGCCGGCGAAGCTTACCGGTCGGCCCGTTCGGCCAGCCCCTTTGGATCGGTAAGGAGGATGGCGTGTCTTTCCACCCTGAGCAACCCTTCCGCCTCAAGCGTTTTCATCGCCCGGCTCAGCACGTCGCGCACGGTGCCCAAACGCACCGCCATCTCATCTAAGGTCGTCCATTCGCGCCGCGGCACCACCAGTTGGCCGTTCTGCAGTGCGGCGTAACGCAGCAACGTGTGTGCCAGGCGCGCTTCCACGCTGCGCAGCGAAAGGTCCTCCACCAGACCAACGTAATGCAGCACTCGCTCGCTCAGGCGCTGGATCACCGCCAGTGCCAGGTCGGGATGTTCTTTGACCAGCGTCAGCATGCGCTCAGCTGGTAACACCCAGGCATCCACCTTTTCAAGCGCAGTGACTGTGCCGGGGTAGGGTTTGTCGGTAAAGACAGCAATGTCGCCAAATATTTCCACCGGTTGCAAAAAGAGCAAACCCTGTTCGCGACCCTCATGCGTCATGCGCGTTGATTTGACCCAGCCATGTTCCAGGATGTAAACATAATTCGCTGGCTCGCCTTCAATATAGATCACCTGCCCGGCCTCGAAATGCTGCCAGGCCGCCGCCGCAAGGAAAGCTGCCTGCGTTTCGGGGGTCAGGTCGTTAAATAGCGACAACTTTGAAAGGGTGGCTTTCAGCCGCTCATGCTTTTCATTTGGAGAGATGGTCAAATCGAGCTGCTCCGGGAAAAGATCTCAATGACTAATTTTACATGCAAACAGGAACCATCACACGCGGCGCAGTCCCCGGCAATTAAATGCGGGTTACTATGAGAAATTTCCAAATGTGCCATGTTTTGCTTAGCTCACTTGCCCCAGCTTACCTGCCAGTCATCCACCGCGCCACCCGTTTCACCTCGCCGCTCGCCAACGAGACCGCGAACACCTCGCCGTAATCCGCACCAATGCTGCCCGCCAGCAGCACCGGCTACCCAAGCCGGGTGGGCCTGACCGCCATCCGGGCATTTCATAAAAGTCACCTGTTTTACAGCGGATTTGCTCTAAGAATAATAATGGTGATAATAAAAGAAACTGCCGTTGCCCGCAACACTGGCAGGCCGGTTTGGCTATAATTGATTCAGTAACCCATTTTCCCGGAGATCACCATGAAATATCGCACGCTTGGACGCACCGGTTGGTCGGTTTCGGAAGTCAGTTTTGGCGCGTGGGCCATTGGCAGCGCCTGGGGCACTGTCAATGATGAGAACTCGTTGGCCGCGCTGCACCGCGCGCTGGATTGTGGCGTCAACTTGTTTGACAGCGCCGATGTGTACGGCAACGGGCGCAGCGAGCGCCTGCTGGCGCGCCTGCGCAAGGAACGCTCGGAACCCTTTTACGTCCTCACCAAGGCCGGGCGCCGGCTCGACCCGCACGTCGCCTCTGGCTACAACCGCACCAACCTGACCGCCTTCGTCGAACGCTCGCTGCGCAACCTGGCCACCGAAGCCATCGACCTGCTGCAATTGCATTGCCCGCCCACCGAGGTTTACTACATGCCCGAGGTCTTTGGCATCCTCGACGACCTGGTTGCGCAGGGCAAGCTGCGGCACTACGGCGTCAGCGTGGAGAAGGTGGAGGAGGCGCTCAAGGCGATCGAATATCCCGGCGTGCAGAGCGTGCAGATCATCTTCAATATGTTCCGCCAGCGCCCGGCTGACCTGTTCTTCGAGCAGGCCCAGCACAGGCAGGTCGGCATCCTGGCGCGCCTGCCGCTCTCCTCGGGCATGCTCACCGGCAAAATGCGCGCCGACACCCCCTTCGAGTCCACCGACCACCGCGCCTTCAACCGCCAGGGCGAATCCTTCGACCGCGGCGAGACCTTCTCGGGCGTCGACTACCAGGTCGGGCTGGAGGCCGTGGAAGAACTGCGCGCCATCCTGCCCACCGGTATGAGCATGGCGCAATTTGCCATGCGTTGGATCTTGATGTTCCCCGCGGTCACCTGCGTCATCCCTGGCGGCAAGAACCCTGCCCAGGTGGAGGAGAACACCCGCACCGCCGACCTGCCTGAGC
>JAPKMQ010000111.1 GCA_026645875.1 Longilinea sp. | reverse complement strand
TGCCGCAGGTGGCCGGGATCCTCGAGCAGCACAAGATGACGCGCATGGCCGCCTACGAATACTGGGCGCCCGAAACCAAACCGTTGGGCACTGGCGGCGACATGCACGTGGCCTTCTCGTTCGCGGCGCAGGCCGCTGAGGTGGAGGTCGACACGCGCACCGGCGAGGTGAGCGTGCTGCGCATGGTCATCGCCAACGACGTGGGCACAGCGATCAACCCGCTGGGATTGAAGGGGCAGATCGAGGGCGGCGCGATCATGGGCATTGGCCACGCGCTGACCGAGAACTTCATTGTCAACGAGGGGCAGGTGGTCACCGACCGGCTGGCTTCGTACCGCACGCCGTCGATCACCTTCACGCCGGAGATCATCAGCTTTGTGGTTGAGCATGCCACCGCCGACGGGCCGTACGGCGCCAAAGGCGTGGGCGAAATTGTGCTCATCCCGACCATCCCGGCCATCACCAACGCGGTCTACAACGCGGTGGGCGTGCGCGCGCATTCCATCCCGCTGGACCAGGAGATGATCTTGAAGGAGCTGGGGAAGGGTAAGTAGGCAGCCGGGCTGGGAATTGAGATGAGTTGAATCCGGGACGTGCAAATGGGCGTCCCGGATTGAATTAAGATGGGCTTCTGTTTGCCGTGGATTCTTCGCAGGGGTTCAGCGTTATGGACCATAGGGGAACTGGCCTGCGCCGGTTACGCTGCCGTTTTCCACGTGGGGTATGCCGCTGTCGATCAGCACGTTGCCGTACCAGTCGGTCACCCGGAAGGTGTAAGGCCCAATACCCATGCCGGGGCCGGTTTGGACGAAGTAATTGTAGTCGGTGCGCGGCACCTCCACCCAGGCATTGCCGTTGTAAAACTCCAGCTTGGCGATCGGGTTGCGGTGGTTGCGCACCTTCACCGCCGTCCACCACTGGTTGCTGCCGTCCTTGAAGTGGTAGGCGATGGGTGTGCTGATTTCAGGGCTGACCACCCGCCAGGTGATATTCACCCGCCCGGCGGCCACGTCGGCGATTTCAGCGAAGGCTTCCAGACTCAGGTCGAGGTGACCGGCCTTGCACTCCGGGCACAGGTCAACAATGCGCACGGTCACCACTCCCTTTGGACCCTGAACGGACACATACGCACCGCAGTAAATAGAATGGTTGTACTCCTCGGCGTTCATTGCCGCAACCATCAGATCATTGGGGGATGCTCCGAACATGCACGCGCCGTCGCCGGTGGCGTAGTAATAGGTGGCGATGCCCTGGTGCAGCGGGTTGACCGCCGGCTCATGATGCAGGATCACCGGCAGGTAAAGCAGATGGTCAAGAGCCTGGCTGCTTGCGGCGCGGGGCTGTGTGACAGCCAGGCTGGCTGCCACCATGGCGCTGGCCAGGAATATGTGCAGGGCAGTGGAGAACGTATGGGTAAGCTGTTTCATATCCCTGAAATATACCACCCTCTTCGCCAGATCGGCGCGGGCGGTTTTTGAACGCGCCCAACGATTCTATTGTAGCAAGGAGGATATTCATATATTCCTTCTCCGGTCTTCCTGTTACTTGCCTTTCTATTCAGTGGGGAGCGATTGAAGATAAAGCCACATTGCCCGGAGTTCATCATTCGTCATCTGACCAATTTCCTTCCATGGCATAAACGGATTAATCTGGCGCCCGGTCGGTGTTTTGCCGGTACGGAACATCTGAATAAATCCGTTTTCTTCCCATGCAGTTAATTCACCGGTGGTGGTTAGATCTGGAGCGGGAGGTGCATTGGGATCTGGATCTTTTCCGCCGGTGAGATCTGGACCATGACAGGTGCGGCATTGGCCAGCCTGGACCAGGTACTCTCCATATGCAACGGTTATGCCCGCCGCAACCGTTGCAGGTCGTGCAGCCTGATGATCGATCTTTTCCGCCGCGATCAAATCTCCGAACGCTCCAGCACCGATCAGGGCAACGCCCAAGGGGGTAATGCGAGTGGCTGGCAGCGAGTTTTCAACCAGGGCTGTGCTTTTTAGGTAGGCGATCATTTCGCCCAATTCCTGATCATTAATGGAATAGAAATATTCTGATGGCATGGTCAGAATGGGTCGGCCTGTATGATCCACACCGTGGCGAATGGCGTGGACGTAATCGCCGTCTTTAAGCTGAGCGCCTCCGATTCCTCGTCCGGCTGTCAGGTTGGGAGCCGAAATTGTACCGAGCATGGGATCCTGAAAGATCACCATGCCGACCGAGTTTTCACCGTGGCAACCGCCACAGCGGGCTGTCACCAGGCGCTGCCCGCGGCTGATGGAAACCGGATCAACCGGAACCGTAATCGGTTCATTGGGAAGCGTATAGGCTCGATCCAATCGCCGGAGTGTGGTGGCATAGAGAACAACGCCGGCCAACAGAATCAAAACCACCAATCCGAGTAACCCAGTTCCAATCCATTTCATGAGCTTGCGCATGATTTACTCCTCTCAATTAGGTGTACCTTTAAAATTTCCATTAATCAGGGATATGACAACCGCCTTATACTTCGCGACATCCAGTTCTGGCTGAAATGCCTTTTGCAGGTACAGCCCGAAATAACTGGATAGGATGACTTCACCCACCGCTTCTGGGCCAAGGGCAGGATTGATTACTCCCATCGCCTGACCTCGCCGCACAAGTTTGCTAAGTTCATCCAGGAAGGCCTGAAATGATTCGCGCAGGGGAGCAAGAAGCTGGGGGTTAACCAATGCCTCTGCCCAGCCCTGGATGTTCACCCGGTCTGCGCCCAGCGCAGCGGCGGACTCCAGCCCTGCGTAAAAAAAGTCGAGCAGGCGCGCAATGGCGGGTAGGGGATCAGGATCTTCCGCGGCTTGTTGAAACAAAGGCAGGCCGCGCTGGTAATCGAAGATAAAGCTTGCCTTGATGATTTCTTCTTTACTGCTGAAGTAATGATAGATTGCTCCAGCGCTTAGCCCGGCTTCGGCATAAATTTCGCGCATCGTTGTTTGGTGAAATCCTTTTCGAGCAAAACAACGGAATGCTGCATCTATGATCTGCTGCCTGCGTTGATCCAAGTATGCTTCTGAGACTTTTGGCATGTTGTCAACTCATTAAAATCGAACGATCGATTTATATTAATTAATATATAGTATATTAATATGATTGTCAATATCCAATTTTATTTATTAGCCTCGGAAGTCATGCCGTGAACACATGGTATTAGGTTCGTAAACTGTTAGCGGTCAATTTCAAACGATTCCGCCAACTTCCCTATTGGGAATTGAAATCCTCACTAGCGCTTGCGCGCCAGCGCAAGTGCCGCCTGTGGCTCAGGATGACAAATGTCCGGGCTCGCCCTACCGTTCCAATGAGTATTTTACGTACTCCCGGATCACCCCCTCTTTTTCCTGCTCAATCGACGTTTCCCCCTTGCCAAATCCCAGCTTCTCCAGCAGCCGGCACGAGGGCGCGTTGCGCGGATTGACCAGCGCGTCAATCACGCGCAGGCCAAGGCCATTGAAACCGTGATCAATCACGCGGGCGGCAGCCTCGCGCATGATGCCCTGGCGGTGGAAGGCGGGCAGCAGGTCATAGCCGATCTCGGCGGTGGCGGGGCGGAAGTTCCACAGGCAGATGGTGCCGATCAGCGCGTCCGGCTCAGCGGCGAGGGCGATGCACCAGGTGAGTGATTCACGGGCGGCGTTGTCGCGCATCAACGCAATGAGCTTGGCCTCGGCCTGCTCGCGGGTTTTGGGCTCGACGTAATAGGGCAGGGTGACGGCCGGGTCGGAGCGCAAAAGATAAAAGTTGTCGATGTCCGAGGGGGTGAGGTCGCGCAGGATGAGGTGCGGGGTGTCAAGCGTGGGGAAGGCGGGGGAGGTCATGTGGATATTATCGCATAAGAACGACTGGCGTCGTGACTACGAAAAGCGGAGATCGTTTCCTGAATGGGATGTAGAATAGAGTGAACTCCGGAGGATTTTCGCATGAACTTGAAGCTCGCCCTCGCCACGCTGCGAACATTTTTGATTGGCGCGCTTGCGCTGGGAATCATCTTTTTCCTGCCCGCCTGGACGTTGAATTACTGGCAGGCGTGGGTATTCATTGTCGTTTTCATGGTCTGCGTAAACGGGCTTGGCCTGTACCTGACGCTGAAGGATCCAGCGTTGCTGGAGCGGCGCAAGCAATTTGGGCCGGCGGCCGAACAAAGCGCGGCGCAAAAGATCATTATGTCGCTGGCGCTGGTGGGCATCCTTGGGCTGCTGGTGTTCTGCGCGCTGGATCACCGCTTTGGCTGGTCGCCGCTGCCGGCGTGGGTTTCAATCGTCGGGGACGGGCTGGTGGCACTGGGCTTGTAGGTCAACCTGCTTGTGCTTCAACAGAACAGCTACGGGGCGGCCAATATCCAGGCGATGGAAGGCCAGCAGGTGATTTCGACCGGGCTGTATGCGCTGGTGCGGCATCCCATGTATATGGGCCTGCTGGGGATGATGATCGGCGTGCCGCTGGCGCTGGGTTCGGCGTGGGGGCTGGCGGTGCTGGCGCTGATCATGCCGATTTTGATCTGGCGCATCCTGGACGAGGAAAAGGTCCTGAAGAAGGATTTGCCGGGCTATGCGGAATACATGCAGAAGGTGCGCTTCCGGTTGCTGCCTTACGTGTGGTGAGGTGGAATTTTTGAGGGGGCACGCCTGAGCTGTTGCCGGTCAATTGTTAATCAACTTATACCCTCTTCGGTAAGGGCGAAGCAACGGCCCAGGACCAATGAATTGGAAACCTTCGTTATGCCGGCCGCTTCGCCCCCTACGCTGATTGCATCTGGGGCGAGGCTTTTGACGCTGAGTGAGATTTATAGGGTTTCTCCCGCCTCGCCCTTACCACGGAAAATGATCCATGGCATCGTTAACGACAATACCAGCGGTTCACCCCTGCCAAATGTTATTCGAGAAGATTGGAATGAAAAAGGCGCGGCAAAATGCCGCGCCTCATTACTCATCACTCAGAACTTCCCTACTTTTCTTCTCTCAAATGCGGGAAGAGGAGCACCTCGCGGATGTTAGGGCGGTTGGTGAGCAGCATACACAGGCGTTCCATGCCCATGCCAAAGCCGCCGGTGGGCGGCATGCCGTAAGACATGGCCTGCAGGTAATCCTCATCGAGCGGGTGGCGCTCCTCGTCATCCGATGCGAAGGCGCGGCCCATCTCGAGGAAGCGTTGTTCCTGGTCGAGCGGGTCATTCAGCTCGGTGAAGGCGTTGCCCAGTTCCATGCCGCCGACGTAGATCTCGAAGCGCTCGACGATGCTGGGATCTTCCAGCTTGGACTTGGCTAGCGGCGAGATGTCACGCGGGTAGTCGTACAGGAAGGTCGGTTGGATCAGCTCCGGCTCGAGGAATTCACTCAGCAGTGCATCCACCAGTTTGCCGCGCTGTGCGCCGGGTTTGACCGGGATGTTTTTGGCGCGCATGGCCTCGGCCAGGCTCTCGGCGGTGGGGTGGGCGTAGATGTCGATGCCGGTCTTCTCCAGGATGCCGTCGCGCATGCGCAGCCGTTTGAAGGGCAGGTCCATGTTGATGATGGTGCCGTCGTATTCAAACTGGCGCGTGCCCAGCACGGTGTCGCACACGTAAACCAGCATCTCTTCCACCAATGCCATCACCTTTTCATAATCGGCGTAGGCCCAGTAGAACTCGAGCTGCGTGAATTCAGGGTTGTGTTTGAAGGAGACGCCCTCGTTGCGGAAGTCGCGCCCGATCTCATAGACGCGGTCGAGCATGCCCACCAGCAGGCGTTTGAGGTACAGCTCAAAGGAGATGCGCAGGTAGAGGTCCTGGTGGAGCTGGTTGTGGTGGGTGGTGAAGGGCTGGGCCGCGGCGCCGCCGTAGATGGGCTGCAGGATGGGCGTCTCGACCTCCAGGAAGCCGCGCCCATCGAAGAAATCGCGCAGCGCGCGGGTGATGGCGGCGCGCTTGCGGAAGACCTCGCGCACGTCGGGGTTGACGGCCAGGTCGGCGTAGCGCTGGCGGTAGCGCGTTTCGGGGTCCGAAAGCTGCGCATGGCGCACCAAAACCCCGTCGACGACCTCGTCCTTGGCGGCGGGCAGCGGAGTGATGGCCTTGGCCAGCATGGTGACGCGGCTGACGTGCACGCTGATCTCGCCGGTGCGGGTGCGCATCATGCTGCCGGCGGCTTCGACAAAGTCGCCCAGGTCGTACAGCTCGGCGAACTGCTTGAGGGCTTCCTCGCCGATCTCGTTGATGCGCATAAAGAGCTGCAATTTGCCGGTGCTGTCTTCAATGTGGCCGAAGGCGACTTTGCCCATCGGGCGCAGCGAGCGCAGCCGCCCGGCCACGGTCACCTGCACCGGGTCGGCGCTGGCGGCGGCTTCGGCGGCTTCAAAAGCCTGCACGGCCTGTGCGACGGTGTGGGTGGGATTGGCGCGCGTGGGGTAAGGCTCGATGCCGGCGGCGCGCAGGCGTTCGATTTTTTCAATGCGGATGCGTTCGAGTTCGGTTCTTTCCATGGGAGAGTGTCCCCTTTCTGTTTCGCTACTCGCGTAAGCTAATTATTTCACAAAAAAGCCCCGCCCGGCTGAATTCGACGGGCGGGGCTGAAAATTTCCTTGCCCCAAGGCTACTCGACCTTAACCACCTGGATGGTAAAGGCACCCGCCGGCGCTTCAACCTGCACGGTGTCGCCCGTCTTATGATTGAGCAGGGCCTTGCCCAGCGGTGATTCGTTGGAGATCAGGCCCTCCGAGGGGTCGGTCTCGGCAGCGCCGACGATGGTGTAGGTTTCCTGAAAGTCGGTGCCCTCTTCCTGGATGGTCACCTTGCTGCCCACCTGGATCAATCCGGCAGCGGCGGAAGCTTCGTCGATCACGCGCGCGGTGGCCAGCAGCACCTCAAGCTCTTTAATGCGGCCCTCGGTGAAGGCTTGCTCATTTTTGGCGGCTTCGTATTCGGCGTTCTCAATTAATTCGCCGCCTTCCATGGCCTCGTGCAACCGGTCAGCAATCTCCTGGCGTTTTTCGCCGCGGAGGTATTCGAGTTCTTCTTGCAGCTTGTGGTAACCTTCGCGTGTCAGGAAAGAAATGGGCATATCGGATTCCTCTATGAGGTGGTACAAATAGGGATGCACGGCATCATTACCGTGCTGTTTGAAAAATTCAGGGTTAAACGATGAAAAAAACACTCCCTACGGAGCGATTTCCTTCAAGCCATATGCATCTGTACGGTTAATTAATTGCGGCTATCATACCATATTTCAGGACGCTATGCAAGCCAACCGCAATAGACCGGCCCAACCAGACCGGTCCTGTCGAATTTTCGCAGTCGAGTGGATGAGTTGCCCGACTACCCGGTGCTGGTCTGCCTGAACGCTGAATTAACCGGAATGGTGGCTCTGGCATTACCGGCAGCCAATAAATAGGATAGCCACAGGATCAATGTGCCTGTGACGGCATGCAGCGCGTTTAGGAACCCGGGAAGATCCACATAGGCCAGTATACCCTGGATGGGGACCAACAACAGAAAAACCGCTACCGAATACCAGGTCGTCCGGCGGCTGGTGCGAATGATGAGCGCGGCGATTAACATAAGGGCTGCGACGCCTTCCAGCACGCGGCCGGTGGTGGCATGTACTTCAAGGTTGACCCGATTGAAGATGAATAACGCGATCATGAAGAACTGGACGATGCTGCCAAGCACGGCCAGCCATGCCAGGACGGTATGGACGCGCGCGATGGTTGATTTCATGGTCACCTCCGAAGCTTTACCAATAATGCGAACAACTTTCTTACTTGATATGGTTTTATTATTATAATATTGACAATTAAAGTCAATGATATATTGGAATAATAGAGGAATTGCATCGGCATGTCCTCTTATCCAGCTTAATCCATGTTCAATTCAGCGGTAAATAAAAAAGAAACGCACAATTGTGCGTCTCTTTTTTGTTCGTGTAGTAATGGTTGGGTTTAGATCCAGCCGCGCAGTTCCATGGCCTTGACCACGCGGGCGATGGCAACCATGTAGGCCGCATCGCGCATGTAGACCTTTTCCTTCTCGGACATTTCCAAAACGGCCGCGAAAGCGGATGTCATCTTGGTGTCGAGTTTTTCCAGCACTTCGGCTTTCGTCCAGTAGAAGTTCATATCGTTCTGGACGCCTTCGAAGTAGGATACGGTCACGCCGCCGGCGTTGCACAGGAAATCGGGCACCAGGAAGATGCCCTTGGCTTTGATGATTTCGTCGGCTTCGGGGGTGGTGGGGCCGTTGGCGCCTTCAGCGATGATTTTGACGTTCTTGCTGATGAGCGGGGCGGTTTCCGCGTTCACCTGGCCTTCAAGGGCGGCCGGGATGAGCACGTCCACGTCCTTCTTGATCCACTCGCCGCCGTCTTCGATCGAATAACCGGCTGCCTTGGCTTTTTCCTTGTCGACGGTACCGTACTGGTCGGTGATGCTCATCAGGAAGCGCGGATCGATGCCGTCGGCCTTGTAGAAGGTGTAGGAGGTCTTGTCATTGCGGTCCCAGCAGGAAACGCAGACGACCTTGCCGCCGAGGGTTTCAGTGAAGCCGATGGCCGCGTACTGGGCCACATTGCCAAAGCCCTGAATGGCCGCGGTGCACTTCTTGGGGTCGAGCTTGAGGTGCTTCATCGCCTCGCGGACGGTGTAGATGACGCCGAAACCGGTGGCTTCGGTGCGGCCTTGCGAGCCGCCGCCGCCCAGGGGCTTGCCGGTGATGACGCCCGGGGTGTACTGGCCGGACAGCTTGGAGTATTCGTCCATCATCCAGCCCATCATCTGCGGGGTGGTGCCAACATCAGGAGCCGGTACGTCCTGGCGGGGGCCGATGTTCTTCCACATCACCTGCACCCAACCGCGCACCAGGCGTTCCTTCTCGCCGACCGAGAGGGTGGCCGGGTCGACGATCACGCCGCCCTTGCCGCCGCCCAGCGGGATATCCACAACGGCGCACTTCCAGGTCATCCAGGTGCCCAGGGCGCGCACGGTGTCGAGGGTCTCGGCCGGGTGGAAGCGGATACCGCCCTTATTGGGGCCGCGGGCGTCGTTGTGTTGCACGCGGAAACCCTGGAAGACGCGAATGCTGCCATCATCCATGCGAACAGGGATGCGGAAGGCATATTCGCGCAGCGGCCAGCGCAGGATCTCGCGAACCTGCGGGTCGAGCTTCAGCAGCTCGGCAACGTGGTCAAACTGCCGCTGAGCCATTTCAAACGCATTGGTCGTTCCTGCCATCGTTCTGCTCCTATTAAATCAGAG
>JAPKMQ010000110.1 GCA_026645875.1 Longilinea sp. | reverse complement strand
TATATGGGAGCGAAGGGTTCCAGCCTGAACGCATCCTGCGCCTGCTGGTCGAAGATCCGCAATTCCCGTTTACGCTCACCGGCAGCCAGCATTCCCTGATGTTGAAGCAGTTTTCGCAGGAACGGGCCGAAAAAACCATCATTCCCTTCTTCCAAAATTTACTGTCCGATTGGCAGGCAGAATCGGTCGTAGCGGTTCCGTTGGTGGTGCGGGATGAAGGCGTGGGCGAGCTGTGGTTTGCCTGCCGTGCCGCCGAGGCGTTCAGTTCGCAGGATTTGCAGATGGTGTTCACCGCGGCGGGGCAACTGGCCGGCGTGGTGGAGCAATCGTTCCTTTCTACCCAAACGGATGAAGGCCTGCGCCGCCGGCTGGAACAATTAACCTTGCTGACGCGCGTCAACCGCGAGTTGAGCACTTCGCTCAACCTCAAGGATTTGCTCAAACTCATCCTGGATGAGTCGCAGCGCGCCACGCAGGCCGATTGTGGCTCCATCCTGCTGTTCGAGCAGGAGCCGGATGAAGATGGCGCACCTCAATTGCGTTTTTTTGAAGGCTGCCAGCCCCAACCCGCCCTGTCTACCCTTGAAAAACAGGTGATTCAAAACGGCGAGGCCGCTATTTTGCAGGCTGGCAGCGAATCCATGCCCCTTCACGCGGGCATCCACTCTGCCATGATTGTGCCGTTGATCTACCGACAAGCCACGGTGGGCCTGATTGAATTGCACGCTATGAAACGCGGCCATTTTGACGCCGCCGCGTTGGAACTGGCCCAGTCGCTGGCGGTGCAGGCTGCGGTGGCGTTGGGAAATGCCCTGCAATACGATGAACTGGCCCGCCGCAATGAAACGCTGAGTCGCGAGGTGGGCACCCTGGGCAGGCTGTTCCAGGCGAGCAGCGCCCTGCGACCGGATATGCAGTTGCAGGACGCGCTGTCCGCCATCTCGGCCGCGATCCGTGAAGCCACGCCCTTCCAAACGGTGTTGATCAGCTCGGTCAACCCGAACACGAAGAACCTCGTGCGCCTGCACGGCGCTGGTATTCCGGCGGACGCCTGGGAGCAATTGCGCTCGCGGGTGGTGGCCTGGGATAGCGTGCAGAACATGCTCGCGGATGAGTACCGCATCGGCCGTTCTTATTTCATCCCCGCGGATAAGATGCCCGTCCCGCCGGAAGACGTGCACATGGTGACCGTGATGGAAGCTGTTGAGAGCAAATCCACCCGCTCCTGGGACCCGGATGATATTTTGGCCGTGCCCATCTTCACCGCGGCGGGAGAACCGCTGGGATTGCTTTCACTCGACGCACCAAGCGATGGCCGCCGGCCGGACGCGATCACCTTTGAGGTGCTGGACTTGTTCTCCAACCAGGTTGGCCTGGTGCTGGAAAATCAGCGCACCCTGGATGACCTGCGCCGCCAGTTGCAATTCCTGCAAACCGACTATGACCGCCAGGCCCAATCGGCCCGCAGCGCCCGCGAAAGCCTGCCGGTGCTGTTGCACCAGCAGTTGGATCAAACCATGCACATCCAGGGGCTGCGCCGCCGCGTGGAAGGCATGCAGGCTGGGTTGGAGATTGCCGATCAGGCTGCCCGCCAGAATGACATCCCTGAGGTGTTGAACAAACTGGCCGCGGGCATGATGGATCATTTTGACCTGCAAATTGTGTTGATCGGTGAACACACGCTGACCGGACCGCGCCTGCTGGACGTCATCGGCAATTTGCCGGCTGGCGCGAACCCCGAGGCCCTGTTTGGTCAGCGCAATCCGTTGCGTCAATCGCTGCAGGATGGGCAGATGCTGCTGGCGGCCGACCTGCAAACCGAGGCTGAGTGGCGCAATTCTCCATTGCTATCCACCTTGAACGCGCGCAGTTTCATCACGTTGCCGTTTGATATTTCGCGCGACCGCCGCGCCGCGTTGTTATGCATCGGGTTGCGCGCGCAGGCGCCATTTGGCGATGAAGACCGCCACGTGTTTGCGCAGATGGTGCGGCAGGTCGGCGCTTCGCTGCAAAACTTGCGACGCTTGAACCAGACCCGCCAGCGCCTGGGCGAAGTGAACCTGCTGCTCGATTATGCTCAAAAGCTCAGCGGCAGCCTTGATCCGGACAGCATTTTGCGGGTGCTGGTGGAAACCGCCATGCAGGTGTTGCCCGCCGCCCAGGCCGGCTGGGTTGGGATGGTGGCGGAGAAGGAAAACCAGTTGGTTCCTCGCGCCGCGCAAGGTTATCCGGAGATGGATGAACTGTTGGCCACTCGGTATGATCTGGCCGCGAACCCGCCAGCCCTGCCGGTGAAGGTGGTTTTGCAGAGCCGGCTGGAGCGCGTCTGCGACATGCAATTCGCGCGCGAATACCCGCTGCAGCCGGAGGATTTGCTGCATTACCGTCACGCCACCGGCGGCCGCCTGCCGGTTGCCAACCTGGCGGTGCCGCTGCAATTCGGCGGGCGCACGCTGGGTGTGCTGGTGATGGAAGATTATGTTTCGCCGGAATCCTTCAGCGTGGAAGATGAAGCTTTGGCGCAGTCGCTGGCGCAGCAAACCGTGCTGGCGCTGGAAAATGCCCGCCTGTTCCAATCCTCCGAGCGGCGCGCCGCCCAGATGCAGGCGCTCACCCAGGTGGCGGGCACCATCACCTCCAGCCTGCAATCCGGTGATTTGATTGCCTCGCTGCTCGACCAACTGGGTTCAGTGGTGCCGTACACCACAGCTACGCTCTGGCTGCGTGACGGCGATCAGTTGAGCGTGGCTGCCGCCACCGGTTTTGAAGATAGCGAATCCCGCGCGGGGTTGTCGGTGTCGGTGGAGGATAGCCGTTTGTTCCAGGAGATGATCCGCACCGAACAGGCGATTTCAGTGGCGGACGTGCGCCTGGATGAGCGCTTCCCCAGCTTGATTGAACCGGACCGGCTGAGCTGGCTGGGCATTCCGCTGCTGGCAAAATCCGAATTGATCGGCGTGATCGCGATGGAAAAGACCGACGCCGGTTTTTACACCCCCGAACACATTCAGGCCGCCACCACATTTGCCTCGCAGGCCGCCGTCTCACTGGAGAACGCGCGCTTGTTTGAGGAGAGCCAGCGGCGCGCCGGCGAACTGGACCAACGCAGCCAGCGTCTGCAACTGCTCAACCGCTTCTCGTCCGAGCTGGGCTCCACGCTGGAAGGTGATTTGATCCTCAACCTGTGCCTGCAGCAGTTCATGGGCGCGTTGGGCGGCTCGCACGCCGCGGTGATACTGGTGGACGCCCACGGCAGGTTGACGCTGCAGAGAGAATTGCCGGAAACGGCCGCGCTGCTGCCCCGGCAACTGCCGCCTGTACTGCTGCTGGAACGCCTGCGCGAATCGCAGGGCATTTTCAGCACCAACGACGCGCAATCGGAGCCCGATCTAGCCCCGCTGCTGCAATCCTACTCCAGTGGCCGGTCGGTGCGCTCGCTGTTGCTGGTGCCGCTGGCTACGGCGGCCAATTTGCAGGGCTGGCTGCTGCTGGAATCGTCGGATATTTACCGCTACACCGCCTCTGAAATTGAGCTGGCGCGCACGATTGCCAACCAGTCAGCCATTGCCATTCAAAATGCCCGGCTGTTTGCCGAAACCCGCCGCCTGACCACGGACCTGGAAAAACGGGTGGAGGAGCGTACCGCCGAGCTCAGCCGCGAGCATCGCAATTCGCAGATGCTGCTGCGCGTCACCACCGAGCTTTCGGCCAGCCTGGAAATGGGTTTGGTCCTCAACCGTACCCTGGGCGTATTGAACGAGTCGGTTGGCGCCGAACAGTCGATCATCATGATGAGCCAGACGGGCAGCCGCTACCAGGCCGGCGAAAAATTGGTGGATGTGAACGCGCTCACTGCGTTGGAGAAGGCCATTGCGCGTTGGATGAGCAAGGAACGCATCCCGGCCCTCGCGGACGACATTCACACCGATGCGCGCTGGGAGATGCCCGAGGCTAAAGAGGCGCAGTATTCTGCTGTGCTGGCTGTCCCGCTGATCCTTGGCGCCGATTACCAGGGCACGCTACTGCTGCTGCACCGCCAGCCGGGCACCTTCATGGTCGAACAAGCCGGACTGGTCGAAGCCGCCGCGCGCCAGATTAGCATCGCTTTGAGCAACGCTGAGGTGTTCAACCTGATCCGCGACCAATCGGAACGCCTGGGCGGGATGCTGCGCGACCAACAAATCGAAGCCAGCCGCTCGCGCGCCATCCTGGAAGCCGTGGCCGACGGCGTGGTGGTGACGGACGCAAAGAATTCTGTCACGCTTTTCAACGCCTCCGCCGAGCGCATCCTGGAGCTAAAGAACGCCGACGTGGTTGGTCAATCGCTTGACCGCTTCCTGGGGTTGTTTGGCCGCGCCGGGCGCACCTGGAGTCACAAAATCCGCGAGTGGTCCAGCAACCCGCAAACGGCCGCGGAGGCTGAAACCTATTCGGAGCAAATCAGCCTGGAGAACGGCCAGGTGGTTTCGGTGCACCTGGCACCCGTGGCGTGGCGCAACGATTTCCTGGGCACGGTCTCCATCTTCCGGGATATCACTCACGAAGTGCAGGTGGACCGCCTGAAATCGGAGTTTGTGGCCAACGTGAGCCACGAACTGCGCACGCCGATGACTTCGATCAAGGGCTATGTCGAAATCATGCTGATGGGCGCGACTGGCGAACTGACCGGCCAGCAGCGGCACTTCCTGGACGTAGTCAAGACCAACACCGAGCGCCTGAGCGTGTTGGTGAATGACCTGCTGGATATCTCGCGCATCGAAGCCGGCCGGGTGACGCTCTCGGTGCAGCCGCTCTCGCTGGGTAAAATTGCCGAAGACGTGGCCGCTGACCTGCACCGCCGCTCCAGCGAGGAAAACAAACCCATCCGCGTGGAAGTGGAGTGCGCCGACGCGCTGCCACCGGTCAGCGGCGACAGCGAGCGCATCCACCAGGTGCTGGCGCACCTGGTGACCAACGGCTACAACTACTCCCCGGAAAACAGCACGGTGCGGGTGAAGATCTTCCCGTCCGGCGAGGATGAGATTCAAGTCGACGTGATCGATAACGGCATCGGCATCGAACCACGGGACCGGTCGCGGATCTTCCAGCGCTTCTACCGCGGGGACGATCCCCTGGTGCTGGCAACCGCCGGCACGGGCCTGGGATTGGCGATCAGCAAGATTCTGGTGGAAATGCACCACGGGCGAATCTGGTTCCACAGCAACGGCGTGCGGGGCGAAGGATCGGTCTTCTCCTTTTCGCTGCCGGTGACAAAATCGGAGGAAGAACAGGCATGACAAAAATTCTGGTGGCAGAAGACGAACGCGACATTCGAGATTTGATCGGATTCACGTTGCGCTTTGCCGGTTTTGAGGTGGTGACATATCCCGACGGCGCCGAGGCTTTGGCGGCCGCGCCGCAGGAAATGCCGGATATGATCCTGATGGACGTGCGCATGCCGCGTATGACCGGGTATGAAGCCTGTGCACAAATGAAAGCCGATCCGCGCATCGCGCACATCCCGGTGGTATTCCTATCTGCCAAAGGGCAGGAATCGGAAATTCGCACCGGCCTGGAAGCCGGCGCGAGCGAATATTTGCTCAAACCGTTTGCGCCTGACGAACTGGTGCAGCGTGTAAAAGCTTTGCTGGAGCAATTTGGGAAGTAAGAAGCCATGAGCGTCGTCTTTCTGGATGCTGGCAGCGTACACTACGAAGTGCTCGGCCGTGGAAAACCGGTGGTTTTCCTGCACGGCTGGGTGGGTTCGTGGCGCTACTGGCTGCCGGCCATGCAGGCGACCTCGATTTCCTACCGCGCCTATGCGCTGGACCTGTGGGGCTTTGGCGACAGTGCCAAGACCAAACAATACGGTCTGGAGCAGCAAACCGCGCTGATTGACGGCTTCCTGGAGAATATGGGCATTGGCCGGGTGGTGCTGGTGGGGCACGGGTTGGGCGCGCTGGCGGCCATGACTTTCGCCGCCAACCATCCGCAGATTGTGGACCGGGTGATGGCGGTATCCTACCCGCTGGACCAGAGCAACCTGGCCGGGCGCGTGCGCACCGCCAGTCCGGCGGAACTGGGCGAATGGCTGCTGCCGCGTGTGCCTGGGGCGGATGCGGCCCGGGTGGAACTGTCCAAGGCGGATCCGGCCGTGGTGGCGGGATCGTTGGGCGACCTGGCGGGATTGGACGCGCTGTGGCGGCAGTTCGCCACCTCGTGCCTGCTGGTGCACGGCACCAACGACCCGGCGGTGCTGCCGCCGCGCCCCGACCAACTCAATGAGCTTCCCGAGCAGACGCATGCCGTGCTGTTCGAACCGGGCGGGCACTTCCCAATGTTGGACGACAGCAGCAAGTTCAACCGGCTGGTGACCGACTTTTTGATGCTGGCCTCGGGCGAAAGTCCGCGCCAGTTGCAGCTGAAAGAGGAATGGAAGCGGCGCGTGCGCTGACCTTGACTTTCTCCTGAACGGGGCTATACTGAACCTACAACTGAACACGGGGAGCCCGGTGGAACCGGGCTGAGAGGAGGACAACCAGTCCTCGACCCTAATAACCTGATCCGGGTAATGCCGGCGGAGGGAAGTCGAGTGCCAGAATTTCCAACACCCTCCACGGCGGGGGTGTTTTTTGATGCTTTCGGCCAAACGCACAGTGATTTTTGTCAATGGCAGGCTGCGCAGTCCTAAACGGCTGGCCGCGCTGCTGCGCCCCGACGACTGGTTGATCGCCGCGGACGGCGGGCTGCGCCATTTGCGCCGCCTGGGGCTGGCGCCGCGCCTGCTGATCGGCGACCTGGATTCGGTGACGGAGGACGAGGTGCGCTGGGCGGCCGAAAACGGCGCCGAGGTGCGCCGCTACCCTCGCGAGAAGGATGAAACCGACCTGGAGCTGGCGCTGGCAGCCGGGCTGCAAACTGGCAGCCGCGAGATCCTTCTAGCGGCGGCGCTGGGCGGCCGTTTGGACCAGACCTTGGGCAACCTGGGCCTGCTGCTGCGCCCGGAACTGGACGGGTTGGACGTGCGCCTGGAGGACGGGCGCGAGGAGGTCTTCCTGATCCGCGGCCTAGCTGAAATTCAGGGGCGTGCCGGTGATATCGTTTCGCTGCTGCCGTGGAACGGCCCGGCCGAAGGCGTCACCACACAGGCGCTGCGCTACCCGCTGCGCGGCGAAACGCTTTACCCCGACCGCACGCGCGGCATCAGCAACGAAATGCAAGGCGACACGGCGCAGGTGTCGTTGCGCGCCGGAATACTGTTATGCATCCACACGCGAAAAGGCTAACCATCGCAGACTCTGTGGACAAGGAGAGGCAATAAATGAAAGTTGCTCGCAATTTACTTCTAATGGCTTTGTTTGGGCTGCTGCTGGCGGCCTGCGCACCGGCGGCTACGCTGGCGGAGCCTGCCGGGCCGACCACTTTGACCGTGATGACGCATGACTCGTTTGCCGTGAGCGAGGACCTGGTACGGCAGTTTGAGCAGGAAAACAACGTCAAGCTGGTGTTTGCCAAAAGCGGCGATACTGGCGCGGCGCTGAACCTGGCGGTGCTTTCAAAGGACGCACCGCGGGCAGATGTGTTCTACGGCGTGGATAACACCTTCCTCAGCCGCGCGCTGCAGGCGGGCATCTTTGAACCGTATGCCTCGCCGCTGCTGGCGGACATTCCGGCTGAATTCAAGCTTGACCCTGCCAACGGCGCGCTGCCGGTGGATTACGGCGACGTGTGCATCAACTATGACAAAGCCTATTTTGCTGAGAAGGGGCTGGCTGTGCCTGCGTCGCTGGACGATCTGCTCAGGCCGGAGTACAAGGGCATGCTGGTGACCGAAAACCCGGCCACGTCGTCGCCTGGCCTGGCTTTCCTGATGGCGACCATCGCGCAATACGGCTCGGAGGGCTACCTGACGTTCTGGCAGGGGCTGGTGGATAACGGTCTGGTGGTGGCCAGCGACTGGGAGACCGCCTATTACACCAACTTCAGCGGCTCTTCCGGCAAAGGCGCGCAGCCGATGGTGGTTTCCTACGGTTCCAGCCCGGCGGCCGAAGTGATCTTTGCTGATCCGCCGCGCGAGGACGCGCCCACTGCTTCGATCGTCGGCGACAACGCTTGCTTCCGCCAGATCGAGTTCGTTGGCATCCTCAAGGGCACGCAGCAGCGCGCCCTGGCCGAGAAGTTCGTTGATTTCTTGCTGGGCACAGCCTTCCAGGAGGATATGCCGTTGCAGATGTTCGTCTTCCCGGTCAATTCGCAGGCCAAACTGCCGGATGTGTTTGCCAACAACGTCCAGATCCCGGAAAAACCGGCCACGCTCGACCCCGCGCTGATTGACGCCAACCGCGAGGGCTGGATTGAGGCCTGGACTGAGGTCGTGCTGAAGTGAGGGCTGTGCTGAAGCGCGTGCCGCGTGCCGCCTGGCTGTGGGGCGTGCCGCTGGTTTTCCTGGCGGTGTTCTTCTTCCTGCCGCTGGGGGCGGTTTTCCGCCTGGCGGTCGAATCCTGGGCGGGCGGCACGCTGTTCAAGTGGGAGCGCGTGCTGCGCCCGCTGGGGTTCACCTTCTGGCAGGCGGGTCTTTCCACGCTGCTGACGCTGGCGGTCGGGCTGCCCGCCGCCTACATCTTTGCGCGCTTCGAGTTCCCCGCTAAGCGGCTGCTGCGCGTGCTGACCACGCTGCCGTTCATTTTGCCGACGGTGGTGGTGGCGGCCAGTTTCAACGCGCTGCTGGGGCCGCGCGGCTGGCTGAACCTGCTGCTGATGAACGCATTCGGGCTGGAAACGCCGCCCATCCAGATCCTCAACACGCTGGGCGCGATCCTGCTGGCGCATGTTTTCTACAACACCACAGTGGTGATCCGGGTGGTGGGCAGCGCGCTGGCGCAGCTTGACCCGCGCCTGGAGCAGGCCGCGCGCGTGTTGGGCGCTTCGCCGCTGCGCACGCTGCGCGAGGTGACGCTGCCGCTGCTCAAACCCGCGCTGCTCTCCTCGGCGCTGCTGGTGTTCCTGTTTGATTTCACCAGTTTTGGCGTGGTGCTGCTGCTGGGCGGCCCGCGCTATGCCACGCTGGAAGTGGAAATCTACATCCAGGCGCTGCAAATGCTTAACCTGCCGCTGGCCGGGCTGCTCTCGGCGGTGCAACTGGCCTGCACGCTGGCCATTTCGGTGCTGAACAGCCGGCTGGGCGGCAGGCGCGCCGTGCCGCTGGCCCCGCGCCTGCGCGGCGAGGGCACGCGCGCGGCGCGCACCTGGCGCGAGCGCCTGCTGGTGGGCGGGCTGGTGGTATTACTGGCTGCGC
>JAPKMQ010000010.1 GCA_026645875.1 Longilinea sp. | reverse complement strand
GTTCTCTACGCTGCGCGTGAAAGGCAGCGTTTTTACCGGTAGAGGAGGAAGACATGAAAGCAAAACAGCTGATCATCGCCAACCAGGCGCCCAGGCAGCAGGCCGTGAAAAAGACGTTGCAGAAGGTAAAGGGATCGGAGGCGGACTGAGCCCTCAAAAGGGTTCTCCGGGGCGGCCCTGGGGAAAAGTTAATCGCATAGAAATCGCCCCTCCGCCCCTTCCGGGCAGGCCCAACCCACCGCTGGAATTTTATGACGCAGCGGTTTGAACGATGCCGCGAGGTGTTGCCGGATCGAATACGTACAAAGGCTGGCGTGCTGAAAATTATATGATGGGTAACAAATTCCCCGTTTTTAATATGATGTGATGGCGGATCGCTATAATTACTTCTAGCCAGTATGATCCATTAATCCTGATGCAAACAAATTTAGAAGTCCTGGCCAGTATGTACAACTGACGTCCCAGGGCACAAAACCTGCCAACACTTCTGGCATTCCCCAGTAAGGCTTCCATGATTCAGAAAAAAAGCTTGTTGATTCTTGCAGTTCTGTGTTTGCTGGCTGCGTTGGCCTGCTGCCCGGCTGCCAGAGCCTCCGGCGCGGTTCAGCCATCCGCGGCCGCCGCTGACTTCGAGGCAGTCGATGGGTACATTACCGCCGCCATACGGCGCTACAACATCCCGGGCCTCGCGCTGGCCGTCACGCAGGAGGGCCAGGTTGTCTTCAGCCAGGGATACGGCACGGCCGGCGGAAACCGCGCGGTCAGCGCGGACACGCCGTTCTATATCGGCTCGCAGAGCAAATCCTTTACCGCGATGGCCGTGATGCAACTGGTGGAGCAGGGCAAGCTGGCGCTGAATGAACCGGTGCAAACGTATTTGCCCTGGTTCCGCGTGGCCGACGAGCAGGCTTCGGGCCAGATCACGGTGCGCCAGTTGCTGCAGCACACCAGCGGCCTGTCGGAAGCAGGTTATGTCGAGGCCTTCCCGCCGGACACACCGCTCAAGACGCTGGCGCGCGATCTCTCCCGTGCCCGCCTCACCGCCCGGCCCGGCGAAAAGATGCAGTATTTCAATCCCGGCTACAGCATGTTGGGACTGTTGATTGAAACCGTTTCCGGCCAATCCTACGGCGATTACATCGTCGAACACATATTTCTCCCTTTGAAAATGACCCATTCCTTCGCCGATCCTGTTGCCGCGCAGGCCGCCGGGTTGTCGCAAGGATATGCACAGGTTTTCATGCTGGCGCTGCCCGCAAAGCAAACCTTTTACCGTTACGAGCAACCGGCCGGCTTTCTGATCTCATCGGCTTCCGACCTGGCGCGTTACACCCTGGCGCTGCTCAATGGCGGCGAGCTGGAGGGTGCGCGCGTGTTGAAGCCCGAGAGCGTGAAACTGCTCTTCACCCCCAATCCGTCCGCGAACAGCACCTACGGTTTTGGCTGGTATATCTCACAGTACTACGGCGAGCCGCAAATTACCCACGGCGGCGATTCGGAGCGTTTCCACACGGCCGTGCTGCTGCTGCCGCAGCGGGAGACGTCGTTGGTGATGGTGGTCAACGAGAACCACCTGATCAAGGATTACAGCGAGTACAATACCATCTTCTGGAGCCTGGCCGGCCTGCTCACCGGGCATCCGCAACCTGCCGGGGGAATATCCTCCATCCTGATTGGCTGGGGTCTTTTTGCCCTATGGCTCGTCATCCTGGGGCTTACCGTGCGCGACGTGCTGCGCCTGCCGCGCTGGGGCAATATTATGGCGGCGTGGAGCGTGCGCCGTCGTTGGTTGGAGATCCTCAAGCATTTGCTGGGAGCAGCCTTCACGGTGGCAATGGTGGTGGTGGTCGTGCCGGCCTTTTTGGGACGCGGTTTTAACTGGAACTGGTTTATCGGTTTTCTGCCAGACATCGCCATCGTGGCCTTCACCCTGGCACTCAACGACCTGATCCAGGCCGGGGCCAAGCTGTGGGTGCTGATGCATTCCCGAACTGCCTGAAACGGGCGGATCCCGCCGGATTGGGCGTGCGATCATGAATGGTATTGGTTTGGGCCATAACGGGAGATTGTCCGATGAACTGGCGGCGTTTCTTTCTACATTTATTACGCAATTTTGCCCTCGCCACCGGCGGGGCCGTGCTGCTGCTGGGCACCATCGGCTACCTGGTGGCCGGCCGCGAGGGCATGCTCAACGGCGCCACCTGGGGGCTGATGGCCGGCATGATCAGCCTGCCGCCCATGGCAATCCTCATTTTAACCAAGTACTGGAGCGATTTTGCCGGACGCTACGGCGCGTGGTATATCAAGAAAGAGACGTACGGGGAAGAAAAAGAGCAAACCGAACAGCGTGAAAAACGGGATTAACCCGCGTACCAAACAGGCAAGGCAAGGACTGCGACCAGCGCATTCCTGCGTGGAATCCACACCGAACCTGATTTCTGCGACGTAAAGGACCTCACCATGACTCTTCCTTCCCGCCCCTTCGCCGGGCCCGATGACCTGCAGGCCATGATCCGCCTGACCGCGCGGTTGCGGGCCGCCGGGCAGCGCGTCTACCCGATTGCCGCCGACCTGCACGAGGAACTCGCTGATCCTGAAACCCAGGTCACCGCGCGCCTGTGGGAAGATGGCGCTGAACTGGCCGGGTTCGCCTATGTCAGCCGCTGGCAGAACCTGGTGTATGCCTTCGAGGATGCCCGCTTCACGCCGCAAGTGCAGGCGGATCTGATGGCTGAGATGGTCGCGGCAACCCGCGCGCGCAACCAGGCCAAAGGCGAGAACCAGACGCTGGACGCCAGCGTGCTGGAGGACGACCAGCCCGGCCGCGCGCTGCTGGAACGCTTCGGCTTCCTCCGCCAGGAGGAATCCTCGCTGCTGTACGCCCGTTCGCTGGAGGGTGATCTACCTGAACCGGTGCTGCCACCGGGCTTCAGCATCCGCCCGCTGGGCGGCGCGGCCGAACTGGCCGCCTATGTGGCGCTGCACCAGGCCGCTTTCGGCACCGACAACATGACAGTCGAATACCGCCAGTCGATCATGAGCGCGCCCGGCTACCTGCCCGAGCTCGACCTGGTGGCCGCCGCCCCGGACGGCGCCCTGGCTGCCTTTTGCATGTGCCAGATCTTTGAGGACGATAAACCGCGCGCCGGCGGAACGAAAGAGGGCTGGACTGACCCGATGGGAACGCACCCGGCTTACCGCCGCCTGGGCCTGGCCCGCGCGCTCATGCTCACCGGCCTGCGCCTGCTGCGCGGGCACGGCATCGACACCGCCCTGCTGGGCACCAGCAGCACCAACACGGCCATGCAGCGCGCAGCGGAGGAGACCGGCTTTCACGTGGCCTCCAACACGCTGTGGTATTGCCGCACGGTGGAGGAATAACGCCCTGAAGCCGTCACTACGGATGAATTTCGCAGAAATGGTTTGCGCGGAAGAAACGGCTGACGCCGTCACTACGAGGAAAATCAACAGCAGGGGCTGTGTCCTTACAGAGCAGAACCTTACACATCACACATCGCCCGCTCTCCCCTTTTTGACGAAAGTGGACGTAACAGGTAAAATAAGGTCATGCCATTTGATGCGATGAGCACGCTGACCAAGGAACAACTCGAAGAGCGCCTCGTGGCGCTGCACCGCGCCAGCCTGGACCTGGTGCGCGACATTTCGCTCGAATCGCTGCTCAAACGCATTGCCACGCTGGCCTGCGAGCAGGCCAAAGCGCGCTACGCCGCGGTGGGCGTGCTGGGCGTCAACGGCGAGCTGGAGCAGTTCATCACCATCGGCATGAGCCCGGCCGAACTGGCCCGCATGGCCCACCCGCCGGTCGGCCGCGGCCTGATCGGCGTGTTGATGCGCTCCAAAACGGCGCTGCGCGTCCCCAACATCGGCGACGATCCGCGCAGCGCGGGTTTCCCGGCGCACCACCCGGCGATGAAGTCGCTGCTGGGCGTGCCCATCCGCCTGGGCAACGAAGCCCTCGGGCAAATTTACCTGACCGATAAAACCGACGGGGATGAATTCTCCGACGCCGACCAGTTGATCATTGAAATGCTGGCCTCGTATGCCGCGGTGGCCATCTCCAACGCGCGCCTGTACCGCGAGCTGATCCAGCGCGACCGCGTGCTGACCCGCCGCAACGAAAACCTGGCGCTGCTCAACACCATGGCTTCCACCATGTCCACCTCTGACGACATCGACCTGATCGTGCGCCAGAGCCTGGGGCAACTGCTCAGCTACCTGCGCCTGGAAGTGGGCGAGGTGTTCCTGCGGCGCGAAGACAGCGAGCTGCTGCAATTGGTGCACCACCAGGGCATGCTCATCGACCGGCTGTGGAAGAAGGACCAGGTGCTGATCGGCGAGGATATCGTCGGCGCCACCGCGCGCGACAACCAACCGCGCCTGTTCACCCTGCCGGATAAGAAGCTCACCTCGCTCAACCCGGCCGTGGCCGACACCTGCCTGCGCCACCTGGCCTGCATGCCGCTCACCGGGCGGCGCGGCACGCTGGGCGTGCTCATCATTGCCACCTGCCATAACCAACCGCTGGACGAACTGGAAACCCAGTACCTGGCCACCATCAGCGCCTGGCTGGGCACCGCCATTGAAAACCTGCGCCTCAACCTGCAGGGCAAGCGCCTGGCCATCCTCGAAGAGCGCGAGCGCATCGGCATGGACCTGCACGACGGCATCATCCAGTCGATTTACGCCGTCGGCCTGACGCTGGAACATGCCCGCCTGCTGCTGAACGAAGACGTGGACGGCGCGCACCAGCGCATCGACCAGGCCATCGCCGACCTCAACAGCACCATCCGCGACATCCGCGCCTACATCCTCGACCTGCGCCCGCGCCAGTTGCACGACGAAGATCTGATGCAGGGCATTCAACGCCTGGTGAACGAGTTCAAGGCCAACACGCTCATCCCGGTCAGCCTGCAGGGGCCCACCGACGGCTTCCCCGGCATGACCGACGGCGAAGCGCTGGCCATTTTCCACATCACGCAGGAAGCGCTGGCCAACATTGCCAAGCACGCCCGCGCCAAGAAGGTGGAACTGGTGGTCTGGAAGACCTCAGACCGCGTGCTGCTTGAAATTCACGACGACGGGCGCGGGTTTGACCCGGCCAAGGTGCGCCTGGCGATCGGGCACGGCGTTTCGAACATGCAAACGCGCGCCCGCAACGCCGGCGGCGACGTGGAGATCTACTCCGAGCCCGGCCAGGGAACCACCATCACCACCTGGGTGCCTTTCCGTGATCCCAATGCCGTCTGACGCACCAAGCGCCGAGGGCCAGCGCATCGCCGAGCACACCCGCACCGTGCGCGGCATTTTTGGCCGCATCGCGCCGCGCTACGACCTGATGAACCGCCTGATGACCTTTGGGCAGGACCCGCGCTGGCGGCGCGAGGTGATCCGGCGCGCCGGGCTGACCCCCGGCGGACGCCTGCTGGACCTGGGCGCCGGTACCGGCGACCTGGCCCGCGAGGCCCTGCGCCAGACGCCGGATGCCCGCGTGACCGCCGCCGACTTTACGCTGGAAATGATGCAGGTGGGGCAGCGGCGCCCGCAAGCCGGCGCGCTCACCTGGGCCGCCGCCGACGCGCTGCACCTGCCGTTTGCCGCCGCGCGCTTCGACGCGCTGGTCTCCGGCTACCTGCTGCGCAACGTGGCCGACCTCGACCAGGCGCTGCGCGAGCAACTGCGCGTGCTGAAGCCCGGCGGCTGGATGGTCACGCTGGACACCACCCGCCCGAAGCGCAACCTGCTTTCTCCGTTTATTTATATCCACATGCACTTCATCATCCCGCTGCTGGGCACGCTGCTCACCGGGCAGCGCGACGCCTACACCTACCTGCCCGACACCAGCGAGAATTTCCTCGCCGCCGAGGCGCTGGCTGAGCGTCTGCGCGCCGCCGGGTTCGAGCAGGTGGGCTTCCACCGCTTCAACTTCGGCACGATGGCCATTCATTGGGGGCGGAAGAGAAGCGGTTAGCGATTAGCCATTAGCGATTGGCTTTTAGCATCTAGTGTCAAGTGTTAAATCCTGAATTACGTTTACAGGAAAATAGCTAATATCTAATCGCCAACAGCTAACCGCCAACAGCTATTCGCTAACAGCTAACAGCTAACCGCTTATCGCTAACCGCTAACCGCTTCTTCCGTGTACAATTATCCAATGGAATCGCCGGACCTGCCCGTCAACCAGGTGCTGGAGGGCGACTGCATCGACGTGCTGCAACGCCTGCCCGCCGAGTCGGTCGACCTGATTTTTGCCGACCCGCCCTACAACCTGCAACTGCGCCAGGAACTTTGGCGACCCAACCTGACACTGGTGGACGGCGTGGACGACGCCTGGGATCAGTTCGGCTCCTTCGCCGACTACGACGCCTTCACCACCGCCTGGCTGAGCGCCTGCCGGCGCGTGCTCAAACGCAACGGCACGCTGTGGGTCATCGGCAGCTACCACAACATCTACCGCGTCGGCGCGCGGCTGCAGGACCTGGGCTTCTGGATCCTCAACGATGTGGTGTGGATCAAGGCCAACCCCACGCCCAACTTCCGCGGGGTGCGCTTCACCAACGCGCACGAAACCTTGTTGTGGGCGCAAAAGGAGCGCGGCGTGCCCTACACCTTCAACCACCACGCCATGCGCGCGCTCAACGAAGACCTGCAAATGCGCTCCGATTGGGAGCTGCCCGTTTGCACCGGCCGCGAGCGGCTGCGCCTGAACGGCCTGAAGGCGCACGCCACCCAGAAGCCCGAGGGGCTGCTCTACCGGGTGCTGCTGGCCAGTTCCAACCCCGGCGACGTGGTGCTGGACCCTTTCTTTGGCACCGGCACTACCGGCGCGGCCGCGCAGCGCCTCAACCGCCGCTGGATCGGCATCGAGCGCGACCCCGACTACGCCGCGCTGGCGCGCCGGCGCATCGCCGCGCTGCCCCCGGCCGACGGCGACCCGGCCGTGTTTGCCACGCGCAACCCGCGCCGCGAGGCGCGCCTGCCATTCGGCGCGCTGCTGGAACACGGCCTGCTGCGGCCTGGCGACCTGCTCTACTTTGACGCCCACGACGGCCTGGCCGCCCGCGTGCAAGCCGACGGCTCACTCGAGTATAATGGGGAACGCGGCTCGATCCACAAGATCGCGCGCAGCCTTCACCCGGGCCCCTGCAACGGTTGGCAGCTCTGGTTTTACCAGGACGCGGCCAGCGGCGAACGCCGGCCGATTGACGACCTGCGGGCACGGCTCCGGGAGCTATTCAAACATTCTGACGAGGGAGATCAATGACCCAAACGACCGTTTCCTATTCACAAAAACGCTGGAACCTGTCTGAACTGATTTCCGGCGGCATGGAAAGCCCGGAACTGGAAGCCGCTTTTACTGGTCTGGAAAAACTGGTGGCGGCCTTTGAGGCCCTGCGCCCGCAATTGAAGGCTGATATTTCAGTTGAAGAATTCCTGAGCATCGTGCGCAAGCTGGAAGAGATCAACCTGGCCGGGCAAAAGCTGGGCGGCTTTGCCTCACTGACCTTCTCGGGCGACACCCAGTCGCAGGCGGCCCAGTCGCTAATGCAGCGCGTCGAGCAGTTCTTCGCCGAGATGGAAAACCGCACCCTGTTCTTCACCTTGTGGTGGAAGGACCTGGCGGATGAGGATGCCGCCCGTCTGATTGCCTTCTCGGGCGATTACCAGTACTGGTTGGAGGAGATGCGCCACTTCAAGCCGCATACCCTCAGCGAACCCGAAGAGAAGATTATCAATATCAAAAACGTCACCGGCGCCAGCGCGCTGCAGATGCTCTACCGCTTGATGACCAACCGCTACACCTTCAAGGTGCAGGTCGGCGACGAGGTAAAGGAGATGACCCGCGGCCAGCTGATGGTCTATGTGCGCCAGGCCGATCCCGAACTGCGCGCGCGCGCCTACCAGGAACTCTACCGCGTGTACGGCGACGACGGCACCATCCTCGGCCAGATCTACCAGTCGCTGGTGCGCGACTGGCGCAACGAGCAGGTGACCCTGCGCAAGCACAGCTCGCCCATGGGCGTGCGCAACCTGATCAACGACCTGCCCGACGACGTGGTCAACACGCTGCTGGCGGTGTGCCAGCGCAACACGGGCGTCTTTCAGCGCTTCTTCAAGCTCAAGGCACGCTGGCTGAAGGTCGACAAGCTGCGCCGCTACGACATCTACGCCCCCGTGGCCAAAGCCGACAAGCAGTACGGCTTCGACGGCGCGGCCGGGCTGGTGTTGGATTCGTTCAAGCAGTTCGATCCCAAATTCGCCGAGATGGCCGAGCGCGTCTTCGCGCAGGACCACCTCGATTCCGAGGTGCGCAAGGGCAAGCGCAGCGGCGCGTTCTGCGCCACGGTCACCCCGCAGCTCACCCCGTGGGTGCTGCTCAACTACCAGGGGCACGCCGACGACGTGGCCACCATGGCGCACGAACTGGGGCACGCCATCCACTCCATGCTGGCCTCGGACCACAGCCTGTTCACCGCGCACGCCTGCCTGCCGCTGGCCGAAACCGCCTCGACCTTTGCCGAGATGGTGCTGGTGGACCGCCTGTTGAAGGAAGAGACCGACGAAGCCGTGCGCCGCGACCTGCTCTTCCGCCAGATGGACGACGCCTATGCCACCATCCAGCGCCAGGCCTACTTCGCGCTGTTCGAGCGCGACGCGCACGACCTGATCCAGAAGGGCGCCTCGGTGGACGACCTGGCCGACGTGTATCTCAAGAACCTGCGCCAGCAGTTCGGCGAAGCGGTGGACGTCAGCGACGAGTTCCGTTGGGAGTGGGTCTCCATCCCGCACATCTACGAAGTGCCGTTCTACGTGTACGCCTACACCTTCGGACAGTTGCTGGTGCTGGCGCTCTACCAGCAGTACAAGGCCGAAGGCGAAGCCTTCAAGCCGCGCTACGTCAAGATCCTCTCGGCGGGCGGCTCGGTGGCACCGGTCAAGCTGCTGGCCGAGGCCGGCATCGACGTGAAGGACGAGTCCTTCTGGCAGGGCGGATTCGACGTGCTCAACGGCATCGTCGACGAACTGGAGAAGCTGCCGGCGTAACGCGCCAAATCGCAGAAATGTCTCTGGCAGGGGGCGGGCGCAAATCCCGCCTCCTGTTTTTTTAGGCAAAAGAGCTACGACGGCAGGATTGAGCCAATGCCGCCGAAAGGTGAACGACGGATGCCGTCACGACGCGCGATGATTGGATCGCGCCGGCCTGGTCGAGCGCGCACGGATGCGGGTCTGTGACCAAAAAGAAGCCCCGTCACGCATCACCCTCTCCCCCCAACCCCAGCTCGCGCAAGGTTTCAGGCGTCGGGCGGCCGTCGTCGCCCCAGCCGATGGCCTGCCAGTAGGCCCGCATCATCGCCTCCACCGGCACGCTGCGGCCGCGGTTGGCGCCCGCGCTTTGCGGCGGCTGCCCGGCGGCGCGCGGGTGAATCTTCAGCGCGCGCGGGTCGATGCCCTCGCGCAGGTTGAACATCTGGCGCAGCGTCTGGATGCGCTTGCCGATCTGCATATAATCTTCAGGCGATTTTTGCCAGCCCAGCGCGGCGTTGAGCCAATCGAACAGCGGCAGCCGGTCGGCGCCCAGGAACGCTCCGAACATGCACAGCCCGGCGGCGTTGTAAAGCTGGGTGTAGCAGCTGTTGGCAACCGCCGCCGCGGCATTTTGCGCGCTGGCGCGGTATTTGGCGGCTTTGGAGTAAAACAGCGCCGGGCGCGGCAGCCCGGGCACGCGCGTCCACAGCCGGTACATATCATAATAGGTCTGCGCGCCGGTGGTGTGACGGCCGGGGGTCGGCTCGACGCTGGCGTGCAGCGCGTAGCCGGGATCCAGGCGCGGGTCGTGCATTGAAATCTCCTGCCCGCCGGCATGCACCGCGCCCTCGGGTGACGCACCGTTCAGGCGCATCGCGGCACGCCTGACGCCATCGGCCAGCAGGTCGCCCAGCCCTTCGCGCGCGATCATCTGGTCCACCAGCGCCTGCACGGCGGCGGCGTTGCCCCAACGCAGGTCCAGCCCGCCGGTGTCGGCCGGGGTCAGGCGGCCTTTTTCATACAGCTCCATCGCAAAAGCCACCGCCGAGCCGGCCGAGATGCTGTCCATGCCGGCGCGGTTGAGCCGGTCGTTGATCGCGAAGATCGCCTCGAGGTCGTTGTTGAGCAACAGGCCGCCAAAGGACATCACGGTCTCGTACTCGGGCTTGTGCGTCTCACGGCCGTTGCCGTCCAGCGAGCAGATCCCGCCGCAGCCGAGCGGGCAGGCGTAGCAGCGGTATTTTTGCAGCTCGCGCGCGCGGATTTTGTCGGGGTCGATGCCCGCCGACACGCGGGTCGGGTAATCCAGGTGGCTGCCCTGCCAGTTCTTCACCGGCGAATCGCCCCACTCCACCGAAGTCTGGTTAAGGCTGATGGTGCCCCACTTTTTGTACAGCAGGGTGGTGAGCAGGCCGTCCATGCGCAGGGTGAAGGGCAGGCTGCGCAGCAGCACGCCCAGCGCGGGCATGAAGCGGCCCGGCGGCAGCGGCACATTCAGCTTGTAAAAGCGGCGCGCGCGCTGGCTGAGCGCTTTCATCTTCTCAGGGTCGGCGGACTGCACCGGCCGCGTGCCCTTCAACACCACGGCCTTCAGACGCTTGGCGCCCATCACCGCGCCCAGCCCCGAACGCGCCGCCATGCGGCCGTAATCGTGACAGATGCCGGCGATCAGCGAAAGCCGCTCGCCAGCCGGGCCAATGCAGGCCACCGCCGGCTCGCGCCCGCCGCCGTGGCGCTGGCGCAGCGCGCGCTCGGTTTCAATCGCGTCCTGGCCCCACAGGCCGGCGGCATCCTGCAGGCGCGCGCCCTGCGCATCGATGAGCAGGTAAACTGGCCGCGGGCTGATCCCGCGCACGAAAATGCCGTCGTAGCCGCACTGCTTGATGGCCGGCGAGAATCGCCCGCCGCAGTTGGCGTCGCCCCAGGTGCCGGTCAGCGGCGACTTGCCCACCGCCATCCAGCGCCCGGTGAACAGGCTGGGCGTGCCGGTGAGCAGGCCGGAGACGAAGCCCAGCACGTTGTCGGGGCCCAGCGGGTCGGCACCAGGCGGGATGCCGCGGTAAAGCACCGCCGCGGCCAGCCCCAGCCCGGAGAGGAATTGTTCATACAGGCTGTCGGGCAGCGCCTCTTCGCGGCACTCGCCCGCGCCCAGGTCCACCCACAGAATTTTGCCGATATACGGTTTGCCAGACATTTGCCGACTTGTGGAATCCAATGCAATCTCTCATCGTTCCGGCAGGAATTTGCCGGACAGGGATATTATGACAGCCTTTGGTGCCGGCCGGAATGGCGGATGACCCGGCTGAAAGCCAATTGTAAAGCCTGCCTCCGGGTCAGCCGGTATTTTTTCGGCCAATGCCGACCAGCGCGGTGGCGCCGTGAAAACCGACCTCGCTCAGGCGTTTGCGCAGCTCCTCGCCGCGCTGAATGAGTGCCTCCGCGCCGGGCAGGCCCTGCGCGCGCTGGATGTACTGGTCGACGATGCCGTCCAGTTGGCGGATGCCGTCCGGATCCAGGGGGTCAGATTCCAGGTCGCACTCGTCGCTGAACTGCCAGGCCAGGCCGGTTTGCTCCAGCAGCGCGACCAGCGCCGCGCGGGGGTAGGTCTCGCGGTGGCTCACGCCGCCGGCCGAATCGACCGCCGCCCACCAGTGGTGCAGCAGCACGTGGGTGAGCTGCGTTTCGCGCTGGTTGTCGCTGAACATCTCCACCAGGATGCAGCACCCGCCGGGCTTCAGCACCCGGCGCATCTCGGCCAGCACACGCGCGGGATCGTCCATGTGGTGCAGCGAGTAGGCCATGCAGACCGTGTCGAAACTGGCGTCCGGGAAATCCAGCCGGGCGGCATCCATGCAGCCGAAGGAAACCCGCGGCTGGGCTTCGAAGGCGCGCGCGAAGGCCTCGGCGTTGCGCTCGGCCGAATCGATACCGACCAGCTCGTCGAATTCCTTGACGTGCTGCACAAACTCAGCGGCAAAGCCGCCGCGCCCGGTGGCCACGTCCAGCACCCGGCCAGCTGAATACGTGTTGAGAAACTGATGCAAGTGCATTTCACCCCTGCGGCGAAAAAGGATTGATGGCTCCAGTATAGCTCAAAGCCGCCAGGAGTTGCATCGGCGGCGCGCCGCCCAAATAACGAAATCGTAAAGCGCAAAGGCGCGTATTTTCATCCGGTTTGTGTTTTAATCATTGAAATCCTTAAGCATTCATCTCCCCAGGAGGCCGCCGCATGACTCTCCGCGCTTCAGCACTCATTCCCAGCGAACTGGTGTATTTCAACGCCGAAAAACTAGTCTCAACCAAGGGCGTGTTCAACAAGACCGGCCTGCTGCACACCGACGTGCAGGTCAACCGCGTGGAGCTGACCCAGCACCTGCTGGCGGCGGCCTTTCTGGCCAATGAACAGGCCGGTTTGATGCGCCTGGAACTGCGCCAGAAGAAGGTGCTGTTTGGCCTGAGCTCAAAGACCGCGCTGTTCGCCGACCCCACCGGTCAGCCGCCGCGCTGGGAAGGCCCCTGCCTGGAAGCCGACCTGCTGGCCGCCGCCGGGCACGCCGCTAACAGCGAGGTGGAAAGCATCGTTTCGGCCTGGCTGGCGAGCGACTACTCAGACCCCTACGACGAGGTGTTTTTGCGGTTGAAGAAGAGACTTTCGGAGCGCGGCCTGCTGGACATGCAGGAAGAACGCAAGCTGAAAATCTTCGTCAGCCGCAACTTCAGCCTGCCCACCGAAGCGCGCGCCTTCATCGCCGCCCAGCCGCTGGGGCCGCTCACCGCGCTGCTGCAAAACTGCCAGAATGCCCGCCCGCAGGTCTGGCAGGAACTGGTGAAGCAGATCAAGAAGGCGGTCGATTCGCGCCAGGAACAGATGGATGTGGATAGTTGAAAGCGGCGTGAAGCGTTGATTCGTGAACCGTAAATCGCCGGTTCGCTATCCGAAATCATTGGATTAAGTGAAAATGGGTTTGTTGAATGACGAATATTCCATCATTTGACAAACCTTTCTCTTTTCCTGGCGGTCTTTGCGTCTTTGCGGTGAAATTTCCCCCCCGTCGAGGCAAGTCTTTTAGCGGAGTTTGTGTGCCTTATCACCTGAACGCATTTGACCTGACCCTCCTCTTTGCGGTACACTTCGGTGATTGCATCGAGGAGGTTTTCTTACATGACCCACACGTTATACGTACCCGAAAGCGCCATGGCCATTGTGGCGCACCCGGATGACATCGAATTTTCCTGCGCCGGCACCACCGCCCGCTGGGCCAAAGCCGGCGCGCGCATCGCCTACCTGCTGTGCACCAGCGGCGACGTGGGCATCGCCGAGCCCAGCATGACCCGCGCCCGCGCGACCGAAATCCGCGAGGCCGAGAGCCGCGCGGCAGCCGAAATCGCCGGGGTGCGCGACGTGATCTTCCTGCGCGAGCCGGACGGCATGCTGGAAGCCACCATCGCGCTGCGCAAGCGCATCGTGCGCGAGATCCGCCGCTTCCGCCCCGAGGTGATCATCACCGGCGACCCGACCGTGGTCTTCTCCAGCGCCGATTACATCAACCACCCCGACCACCGCGCCGCCGCCCAGGCCGCGCTGGATGCCACCTTCCCGGCCGCCGGGCAGCCCAACCTGTTCGAGGAACTGGCCGCCGAAGGCCTGACCGCCTTCAAGCCGCGCAAGGTGTACATCACCGCCTGGGACAAAGGCGACACTTACGTCAGCATCGACGAAACCATCGACGTCAAAGTGGCCGCGCTGCGCGCCCACAAGAGCCAGATGCGCGACTGGGACCCCGAGCCGATGATCCGTGAATGGTCCGCCGAAGCCGCCAAGGGCAAGGAAATGCAGTACGCCGAGAGCTTCCGCGTGGTGACGCTGGTGGATGACGAAGCCTGGGCCAAAACGGGCGGCAACGTGCCGACTTGATCAGCCGCAATCGCTTAAACCGAAGCCTATGAAATTATTCCTCAAGCTGGTCATTTCCCTGGTGATCGTCGCTATGCTGGTGGGCGCGTACTACCTCTTCCTGCGCCCCAACGAGGACGGTTCAACCGGCGCGATGTCGGCCCGCCAGAACAAAATCCTGGCCTTCCTGGGCGACCCGGACGGGCACGCCGATTGGATGCTGCCGGCCGGGACGGTGTGCGGCGACGCGCCTTTCCAGATGCCCACCGACGGCTACATCGGCTTCGTGTGGGACGATTCGTTCTCGCCCGGCCATCACCACACCGGGCTGGACATCTTCGGCGGCGAAAAATCCGGTCTCACCCCGGTGTATGCCGCCCACGACGGCTATCTGACCCGCGAAACCGGCTGGAAATCCACGCTCATCATCCGCATCCCCTCCGACCCGCTGCAACCCGGCCGGCAGATCTGGACGTATTACACCCACATGGCCGACCGGCTGGGCAACGCCACCATCGTGGATGCGTTTCCGCAGGGCACGCAGGAGGTTTTCGTCGAGGCCGGCACGCTGCTGGGCTACCAGGGCAACTATTCCGGCGACCCGCTCAACCCGGTGGGCGTGCATTTGCATTTTTCCATCGTCAAAGATGACGGCAGCGGGCGCTTCCTCGATGAGCGCGAGATCGCCAACACGCTCGACCCGTCGCCCTACTTCGGCATGGCGCTGAATAATAACGAGAACCCCACCGAGGTGCCGCTGTGCCCGGTGCAACCGTGAGCCGCCCGCTGGCGGGCAAAATTGCGCTGGTGAGCGGCGCGGGGCGCGGGCTGGGCCGCCTGCTGGCGCTGGAACTGGCGCGCGCGGGCGCCGCGGTGGCCGCGCACGACCTTTCGCCGGTGCACCTGGATGCGACCGTTGAGGCGGTGCGCGCGGCCGGCGGGGAAATTCACGCCTACACCGGCGAGAGCGGCAAGGGTCTGCCCGCCGGGGTGCTGGTGGACGAAGTGCTGGCCGATTTTGAGCGCATTGACCTGTTGTTTCACTGCGGTTGGGCGCGCCCGGCCGCTCCGCTGCTGCAACTGGACGAATGGGACTGGCAGCGCACCTTTGAAACCAACGTCACCTCGCCCTATTTGCTGCTCAAACTGGTCGGCGGGCTGATGCGCCAGCAGGGCGGCGGCGCGGCGGGCATCTTCGCCGTCGACGCGCGCACTCCGCCGGTCTTCGCGGCCAGCCAGCAGGCGCGCCTGGCGCTGGCGCGCGCGGCAGCCGGAGAATTTCTGACGTATAATATCTCTATATTCGCGATTTGCCTGGGGGAGAGTTTGAGCAATAGCGGCGAAGCTCCCCTGCCGGCTGGCGGCGAACCACCCGAACTGACCCGCGCCGTGCAGCTGGCCGTGCAGCTGGCCGCCCGCCCGGCTGCGGATATGCCCGACGTTGTCTTCACAGCTGCCCCGAATCCTTCTCCTCTGGAGTGAGCCATGCTTTCGTACCGCGACCTGGTGAGTGGACTGAAGCAGATTAACCTGGACGCCAATGCGCCCGTCATCGCGCACGCCTCGCTTTCGGCGTTTGGCGAGGTGCGCGGCGGCGCGGACGCGCTGATGGGCGCGCTGCTTTCGCAGGTGGGCGGACTGATGGCGCCGGTCTTCACCTACAACACCATGATCACGCCGCTGGAAGGCCCGCCCGACAACGGCCTGACCTACGGCGGCGGTGAAGACCAGAACCGCATGGCGGAATTCTATTCGCCCGCCATGCCCGCCGACCGCCTGATGGGCGCATTCGCCGAGGCGCTGCGCCAGCACCCGAGCGCCAAACGCTCGGCCCACCCCATCCTCTCGTTCTGCGGGGTGGGGGTGGATGACGCGCTGGAAGCCCAGACGCTGGAAGAGCCGCTGTCGCCGGTCGAAGCGCTGGCCGGGCGGGGCGGCTGGGTGGTGCTGATGGGCGTGAACCACACCTGCAACACCAGCCTGCACGCCGCCGAAAAACGCGCCGGGCGCAGGCAATTCGTGCGCTGGGCGCTGACCGAAGCGGGCGTGCGCGCCTGCCCGGGCTTCCCGGGCTGTTCCAACGGTTTCGAGCAGCTCGCGCCGCTGGTCAAGGCCATCACCCGCACGGCGCAGATCGGCAACGCTGAGGTGCGCGCCCTGCCGCTGGCCCCCATGATTGAAATCGCCGCCGGCCTGATCCGCGAGGACCCGCTGGCGCTGCTGTGCGACTCGCCTGACTGCGAACGCTGCCAGGCGGTCCGCCTCATTTCCGACCCGACCCGCTGAGTCATGAACCCCACACCCCACAGCTACCTCACCCATCTGGAATGTACCGAATGCGGCCGGACGTTTGACGCCGATCAACTGCAGACCTTCTGTCCCGATTGCCGCTCGCCGCTGATGGCACGTTACGACCTGCCGCGCCTGCGCGCGGAGGCCACCCGCGAGCAATTTGCCGCCCGCCCGCGCGGCATGTGGCGCTGGGCCGAACTGCTGCCCGTGCGCGATCCGCGCTTCCGCCTGACGCTGGGCGAGGGCGACTGCCCGCTGCTTCCGCTGCCGCGCCTGGGCGGGCAACTGGGCATGCCGCGCCTGTTCGTCAAGGATGAGGCGCTCAACCCAACCGGTTCGTTCAAGGCGCGCGGACTGTGCGCCGCGGTGGCGCGCGCGCTGGAACTGGGCGTGCGCGAGTTTGTCATTCCCACCGCGGGCAACGCCGGCGGCGCGCTGGCGGCTTATGCCGGGCGCGCGGGGGTGCCCGCGCACATTTACATGCCCGCCGACACGCCGCGCGCCAACCAGGTGGAAGTGCAGGCGGCCGGCGCGGATTTGCACCTGGTGGACGGGCTGATCAACGACGCCGCGCGCGAGGCCGGCGCCGGGGCCGCCGCGCACGGCTGGTTCGACGTATCGACATTCAAAGAACCTTACCGCTGCGAGGGCAAGAAGACCATGGGCCTCGAGCTGGCCGAGGGCTTCGGCTGGCGCCTGCCGGACGTGATCATATATCCCACCGGCGGCGGCACCGGCCTGGTGGGCATGTGGAAGGCCTTCGCCGAGCTGGAGGCCCTGGGCTGGATCGGGCCGCAGCGCCCGCGCATGGTCAGCGTGCAGGCCGAGGGATGCGCGCCCATCGTGCGCGCCTTCCAGCAGGGCAGCCCGCGGGCCGAATTCTGGCAGGACGCGCACACGCTGGCCTCGGGGCTGCGCGTGCCGGGCGTCTTTGCCGACCGGCAGGTGCTGCGCGCGCTGCGCGAAAGCGGCGGCACCGCCCTGGCAGTCAGCGATGAAGAGATCACCGCCGCCCAGCTTGAACTGGCCAGCGGCGAGGGTATCTTCGCTGCGCCCGAAGGCGCCGCCACCCTGGCCGCCCTGCGCCATTTGCGCGCCGGCGGCTGGATCGCCGCGCACGAAACGGTGGTGCTGTTCAACACCGGCAGCGGCTTGAAATATATTTAGGGGAAAGATGGTTTTATGATTTCACAGGACCGCACCCGCTCATCGCTGGAACTGCTGCTGAGCATCAGCCGCGAACTGGCCACCACGCTGGATATGCATACCGTGCTGGCGCGCGTGCTGGAGCTCTCGATTGCCAACGTGGGCGCGGAACGCGGCAGCCTGATCGTGCTGGATGCCAACCAGCAGCCGGTGGACGCCGCCATCCTGGTGGAGGGGCGCCTGCTGCCTCACACGGTGGAACAACTGCGCGATACGCTCTCGCGCGGCCTGGCCGGCTGGGTGATGCGCAACCGCGCGGCCGTGCTGGTGCCCGACACCAGCCAGGACGAGCGTTGGGTGCGCCGCGAGGACGATCTGGACGAGCGCACGGGCGCCAAATCGGCGCTGTGCCTGCCGCTGCTGGCCCGCGAGCAAATCGTCGGCGTGCTCACCGTGGTGCACCCCGTGCCGGGCCAGTTCAGCGAGGAGCATCTCGCCCTGCTGCGCGCCATCAGCGATATTTCGGGCATGGCCGTGCACAACGCCCAGTTGTATTCCTCGCTGGAGAACGCGCACCGGCGCTACCACGAGCTGTTCGAGGATTCGATTGACCCGATCTTCGTCACCGCGCTCGACGGAAAAGTGCTGGAGGCCAACCGCCAGGCGGCCAACGTCACCGGCCACCCGCCGGCCAACCTGTCCAAGCACAACATCAAAGATCTGCACGCCGTGCGCTGGGAGCGCGTGGGCGGCGGTTTCGAGCGCCTGGCCGGCAACCTGACCGTGCGCTACGAATCGGAGCTCAAGGTGCGGGGCGGCGGCAAGCTGCCCGTGGATGTGTATGCCCGCCGCGTCGAAATTGAAGGCGCGCCCTGCCTGCAATGGATTTTCCGCGACATCTCGGAGCGCAAGGACCTGGACGCGCTGCGCGAGGACCTGAGCGCGATGATCTACCACGACCTGCGCTCGCCGCTGGCCAACATGATCTCCAGCCTGGACATCCTGGAATCGCTGCTGCCGATCGAGGAGAACGACTCGCTCAAATCGGTCTTCCAGATCGCCACGCGCTCCACCGAGCGCATGCAGCGCCTGATCAGCTCGCTGCTGGACATCAACCGGTTGGAGGCCGGGCAGCCTATTGCCAACCGTGCCGCGGTGATCGTCGCCAACCTGGTGGAGGACGGCCTGGACGCGGTGATGCCCATGCTGGAGAACAAGCGGCTGGCCGTCACCCGCGAACTGGAGCCCGGCCTGCCGCCGGCCTTCGTGGACGCCGACATGATCCGCCGGGTGGTGATCAACCTGCTGGATAACGCCAGCAAGTTCACCCCCATGAACGGCCGGCTGCGCGTCACCGCCCGGCTGGCGGGGGATTGGATTGAGGTTGGCATCTCTGACAGCGGCCCGGGCATCCCGCCCGAAGCGCGCGAGGCCATTTTCAACAAATTCACCCGGCTGCAGGGCGAGCGCATGCCCAAGGGATTGGGGCTGGGGCTGGCATTCTGCCGGCTGGCGGTGCAGTCGCATGGTGGTAAAATCTGGGTGGAAGACGAGCCTGAACACGGCAGCCGCTTTCTGTTTACGCTGCCCATGTCGAGAACGGCGGCTTGAAGCCGATACTTATCTTTAGAGGATGAACATGCAGGAAATTGCCGCGCACGTTTTTATTGAAACCGCATATCCGGGCGTCACGCTGGGCGCCCTGAACACGCCACACGGCCTGATTTTGATCGATTCGCCGCTGCGCGGCGAAGATACGCGCTCGTGGCGCGCGACGCTGCTCAACCTGGGCGGCGGCGTGGAACGCCTGCTGGTGAACCTGGACGCGCACTTTGACCGCACGCTGGGCGCGCGCGCCATGGATTGCACCGTGGTGGCGCATGAGAAAGTCTCGCAGATCTTCCGCAACCGGCCGGTGACCTTCAAGACGCAGGGGGCAGAAACCGGCGCGGAATGGGAGCTGTATTCCAACCTCGGCAGTATCCGCTGGGCGCCGCCGGAAATTACTTTTACCGACGAGATGGTGATTCACTGGGGCGGCAGCCCCATCCGGCTGGAATCGCGGCCGGGGGTTTCGCACGGTGCGTTATGGGTGCACCTGCCCGAACAAAAGATCGTCTTCGTGGGCGACGCGGTGATGCCCAACCAGCCGCCCTACCTGGCCAGCGCCGACGTGCCGGTGTGGATCGAGGCGCTGCGCCTGCTGCTATCGGAGCCGTTTCAGAACCACACGCTGATCAGCAGCCGCGGCGGGCTGGTGACGCACGCCCAGGTGCGCGACCAACTGGCCTACCTGGAGCGCGTGCGCGTGCGCATCGACGGGTTGGTGGAAGCCGGCGGCAAGGCCGAAGATACCGAGGCGCTGATCGCGCCGCTGCTGCAGGGCTTCGAGCCGCTGCCCGAACACCGCGCCATGTATGAGCAGCGCCTGCGCTGGGGCCTGCGCCAGTACTTCCTGCGCCGCAACTCTCCCGAGAGCATCGAGATCGAAGAGTAAAAGACAGCCACTGCACCCGAAGGGAGCCGCAAACCGCGGCCACTCAGTACGCCAAGGGCACGGCCAGGCCCGCACCCAGCGCCCATTTTATCCGTGCCGCCGCGCCCGCCCTTCATCCCGCCATTCGTTGAAATTCCGGGCTGGCGGCAAACCGGCGCATCTGCTCGATGCGCCGCACGATCATCGGGTGGGTCGAAAGGCTCTCGGCCAGCACGTTCAGCAGCGAATCGTCCTCGGCCTCCACGGCGCGCAGGGCGCGCTCCAGCTCCTGCGGGCTGCGTCCCGCCGAAACCAGCTTGACCAGCGCCGAGGTGGCCTTGTTCAGGCTGCCGCAGGCCGCCAGCCCAGCCCGGTCGGCCGAATATTCGCAGGCGCGGCTCCAGCCGCGCAGCGCCAGGGTGAGCAGCACCGCCCCGCCAAACGAGGTCGGCAGGCCGGCCATGCCGCCCACCAGCGTGTTCAGCCAGGTGTGGCCCAGCACCACGTGGCCCAGTTCGTGCCCGATGATGAAGCGCAGCTCGTCCGCGTCCATGCGCTCGAACAGCGCCGAGTAGAGCACCACCACGCGCGGGGCTTGCAGCCCGAAGGTGTAGGCGTTGAGCTGCCGGCTGCGCACGGCAAACACCTGCACCGCCTCGGCGCCCAGCCGGCCGCGGCAATCCTGCACCAGTGCGTCCACCCCGGCGGCGCTGGCGGGCGTGACCGCCAGGGCGTTGCGGAGGAGCTGCTGATGGTGTTCGCGCGTCCGGCTGTAGGAAAACGCCAGCGTCAATCCGACCGCCAGCGGCAGCAGCAGCAGCGTCGGCGCGGCGCTGATCAGCAGGATGACGCCGACCAGCAGCAGCGTGCCAACCAGGGTGGACCGTTCGCCGGGGTAACGCAGGGCAGAAAGGTTGGCGCGCATCGGTTTTTCGGGCCGCGCGCTAATCCAGGACGCCGGAATGCTCGATGGTGGGGTGGGTCAGCTCGCGCACGCCCTGGCGCTGCTGGTGCAGCGCGAACCAGAGCGTGAACCCGGTGAGCACCAGCGAGATGCCCAGGTTGGTCACCATCATGCGCACGCTTTCGGGCTGGCTGAAAACCAGGCCGTATTGCACCTGGCTGGTGTCGGTAAGCGTGCGCAGCAATTTCAGCGTGGCTTCCATCACGCTGGCCACGGCCACCCCCAGCAGTGTGAACGCGCCGGCCAGCCAGATCATGCCGGTGGTGCGCTTGACCGTCAGCCGGTTCATGGCAGCGATGATGGCAAAAAAGAGCGCGAACGAGGCGATGGCCAGGATGATCGAGACCTTCCAGATGCCAAAGAAGACGCCCGCCAGCGCGCCCACCGCCAGACCGGCCGAAGCTGCTTTGAGCAGCCCAGGCGTGCGCCTGCTGAAGCGCGCCTGGTTGGTTTCTCCGGCTTTTTCCAGCAGCGGCATGCAGGACGAGCACACCACCAGGGGCGAATGGTTGTAAAAGACCAGTTCGCGCGGGTGCGCGGCCGATTTGCAATGCCCCCAGTCGCAGAAGGTGAGCGGCAGCGGCTTGGTGTGCTTCTTGATCACGTTGAGCAGCGCGCGGATATCCTCGACGGCCTGCTCGGGCGTGGTTTTGCGAACGTCGTAAGGCAGCAGGATGGCCGCGCCCACCGGCTGCACGGTCATCTCCAGCGTGAAGCGCTTGAGCCGTTTGGCCAGCGCCAGCACGACCGGGTCGCTCTCGATCTTGCCGCGTAGGCTGTTCAGGTCCTTTTCCTCGGCGAAGCGGGTGAAGATGGCGATGCGCGGGCGCAGCAACTGGTTGGAGAGCGAATAATTCAGCACCACCAGGCGGTTGTCGGCGGTGCCGATCAGGCGGTTGCGCCATTCCAACTGCCCGTCGGCGCGCGGATTTTCCTTCAAACCGGTGAGCTGCGATAATTTTTGCCAGAAGGCGCGGTGAGCCTCGTATTTTTGCAGGCGCGCGGGCAAGGGCTGGCCGGGCGCGGTGGGCACCGCCTGGCCGTCCACCAGCAGCGCCGCGCTGCCGGAATATTGAACCACCTGGAGGGAGCGGCCGTCGACGCTGAAGTTGCGCAGCGCCGCGCCGTCAAAGCTGCCTTCGCCGGCCGCCGGCAGGGCCGCGCCGTCCACCTGCACGCCACGGATGCCGCCCAACGGGGCAATTTCAGCGCTGACGGTGTGGGGCTGATTGTCGAGATTAAACTGCCAGGTGGTCTGTGTCATGGGGGACTCCAATTAGCGGTTGGCTTTTTAGCGTTTAGCGATTAGCTTTTAGCGATGGGTTTTGGGTGGATGGCTTAGAGATGGTAGAAGAACAAACATGCGATGCTGCAATCACGAAATGCAATTTTCATTCTGCTAACAGCTAACCGCTGACTGCTAATCGCTAACAGCTATCCGCTATTTTATCCCATTTTGATTGTTCGCGCAGATTTCCGGAAGGTACGCGCGGGAAACGAGGATGATTCGCACGCCGGGCGGCGCGGGCGGCGCTGATATAATCAGGCCACCTGTTTCGAGCGGAGAATCAACTTGGCCCAATTCAAACGCAGCGGCTGGTTCATCGTCGCCGTCGCCACCGGCATCAACCTCATCGGCGGGCTGCTCTACATCTGGAGCATCATCGCCGCCAAACTGATCAGCCAGTACGGCTGGAGCAGCAAGCAGGCCTCGCTGCCTTACACGGTGGCGCTGGTGGCTTTCGTGATCTCCATGGCCGTCTTCGGCCGCGTGCTCGACCGCCGCGGGCCGCGCTTCACCGCCACGCTGGCCGTGCTGCTGATGGGCGCCGGCCTGGTGCTTTCGGGGCTGTTCATTCACCCGTGGTGGCTGGTATTTTCCTTCGGCATGGTCACCGGCGCGGGCACGGGCATCATGTACGTTTCCACCACCGCCCCGCCGGCCAAATGGTTCGCGGCGGAGAAGAACGGGCTGGTCACGGGCATCGTGGTGGCCGGCGTGGCGCTGGCCACGGTGTACTATTCGCCGCTGGTGAACGCCCTGCTGGGCGCGGTGGGCCTGCCCCGAACCTTCATTTACATCGGGATCGCCGTGCCGGCCATTTGCGGGCTGCTGGCGCAGTTCATGGCCAACCCGCCGGCCGGGTATACACCGCCGTCCGGCTCCGCCGCGGCATCGGCCCCCGCGCAGCACGTGCCGGACGTGACCTGGCGCGAGATGGTGAAGACGCCCCAATTTTACAAACTGTGGATCATGCTGGCTTTTTCGTCCTCGGCCGGCCTGATGATTTTTGGGCATGCCGCCACAATGGCGCGCGTGCAGGTCAACTGGAACGGCGGCTACCTGCTGGTGAGCCTGCTGGCGGTGTTCAACGTGCTGGGGCGGCTGCTGGGCGGCGCGCTTTCAGACCGCGTGGGACGCATGAACCTGATGCGCATCGTGTTCATCGTGCAGGCCATCAACCTGCTGCTGTTCAGCCGCTATGATTCGATTGGACTGCTCGCCTTTGGCATGGCGCTGGCCGGGCTGTGCTACGGCGCCACCTTCCCGCTCTTCCCAGCGCTGATGATGGACCTGTATGGCAAGAAGTACCTGGGCGGCAACTACGGCCTGGTCAACACGGCCTGGGGCGTGGGCGGGGTGATCGGCCCGATGATCGCCGCGGCCATTCTGGACGCCAGCGGCAGCTACGCGGCGGCCTTTGCCGCGGCCAGCGCGCTGCTGGCAGTATCGGCCATCCTGTCGGTGGGCTTCCACCGCCCGGCGGACGCGGCGGCGGTGAAGACCTTCGCCCGGCCCTGATCCTCCAGGAGCCCCGCCGGCGCGCAACCCGCCGCAGGCCGGGCTGTGGTATGCTTATGCTCACCCATTCCCCATCGAGGTGAACCCATGCGCATCCGCGTTGGACTTGAAAACGGCGCCGAGGGGCGCTCGATTGCCTGGGCGCTGGATTTTCCCGGCTGTTACGCCGGCGGCGCCGACGGCCCCCAAGCCCTGGTGGCGCTGCCCAGGGCGCTGGTCGACTACGAGGCCTGGGTCGAGCAGCACGCCAATCCCTCCTGGCTGCCCGACCTGGGCGAGATCGACATCCGCCTGGTGGAAACCTGGCAGGTGTACACCATCGCCGATGACCTGACCGAAGCCAGCGACGGCTACGAAGTGAATGCCTGGTTCCGGGACGACTGGCGCCCGCTGAGCGCGGAGGAGATCGACCGCGGGCTGCAGATGCTGCGCTGGAGCCGCGCCGAACTGCTGGCCGCCGCCGCGGGCGCATCGCCCGCCGCGCTGGATGAAAAGCAGCCCGGCGAGCGCTGGGCGGTGCGCGGCGTGCTCAACCACGTGGCCGGCGCCGAATGGTGGTACCTGGACCGGCTCGACCTGGCCGGCCTGACGCGCGAACAACTGCCGCGCGACCCGTTCGAGCGGCTGCCGCTGGTGCGCGCCCAGCTCGAGCGCGCCCTGCCCGGCCTGGCAGGCGTGCAGCGCGTGCTGGGCAAGGAGGGCGAGTTCTGGTCGCCGCGCAAGCTGCTGCGCCGCGCGCTGTGGCACGAGCGCGACCACGTCGGGCATGTGCTCAAGCTGATCGCCGGAGCATGAAGGCATAAAAAAACGCGGGGCAGGAAAAACCTGCCCCGCGCTGCATGGTAGAGATTCTACTTCTTCACCGCCGGCAGGTACAACTGGTCCTGATCCACGAATACGTTGAAGACCGTGCCCAGCGGAATGTTGAAGGTCGTGTCTTCGGTGTAAACGCACCACTGCGCACGCCCTGTGCTGTAATACACCCCGATGGGAATGTTCAGGTAATACCCGCCGCCGCCCTCCGGCGTGCCGTTGACATAGGCAAACACCTTGGCGGCGCGGTGGCCGTTGGTGAGAGGATGGTTGATGCAGGTTTCGGCCGGATTCGGCTTGCTGCCCGCGGTGACGGTGTGCGTGAAGCTGTTCCCGTACGGGACGAACACGTTGTAGGCCTGGTCGGCAAAATAATCCGGCCCGCCGACGCGCAGGATGTTCCACACGCCGCTGCCATAAGCCGCGTAGGTGGGGTTGCCGTAGGTGTGCCCGGCGATCAACTCGGACGGGTTGAAATTCTCAATCGCGAAGAACACAGCGTCCGTATGGTTGTTCAACTGGGAATGGCTCAGGTGCAGCGTGCTGGCGGTGGAATTCTGGTCGTCCACTTCGATCGAGTAGGCATTGGCCTTGGGATAGGTGACGAAGATGTTATAGGCCGCATTGACCGGTATGGCTTCGAAATCCGTGTGGTAAACCGTCCAACGGCCGCCGGTGTACAGCACGCCCAGCGGGTGATTGTCGATCACAGCCGAGCTGATCCCGGCGGGATTCCAGTTGTGCATGGCATACACCAATGCATTGGGATTGTTGTTCAACAGCGGGTGGTCAATCACCGCCACGTGATCATTGATGCCCGGCTGGATATTGCTGGCGTCAGCCTTGAACACAAAGCTGGTTTCCTTGTTGGCCTGCACCAGCACATTGAATTGAAAGCCGTCCGGCATGGTGCCGCTTTCGTTCATGTAAATCGTCCAGCGCTGCCGGGACGTGCTGTACCACACCCCCAGCGTGTGATTAAAATACTGCCCGCTGCCGCTGGGGTAATTGTGAATGACGTTGACCACGGCATTTGGGTTGCCATTCAACTGCGGGTGATTCAGCACGGTGTAGTTGCTGGTGGTACTTTCGGCAGTGGTGATGTGCCTGAAGGCCAGATCGTAGGACGGGTGCGAAACGTACACGAAGAAGGCGCTATCGGCGGTCATATCTGCGCCGTCTTCGTTGTAAATTCCCCAGCGCTGCGTACTGGGACTATAAAACACGCCCACGTTGTGATTGTGATAGATGCCGCTGCCGCCGCCGCCGGGATTATAGGCCGGGGTGGCAAATACCAGCGCATTGGGATTGTTGTTCAGGTAGGCGTTGTCAATACCCGTCCAGGAGCCCGAGATGTTGCCAGCAGTGGAAGTGTGTGTGAAGAACACGCTGTTTTGCGCCGGTTTGAAGGCGCTGAATGCCACCCCGGTGGCCATAAGCACGCTATCTTCATTGAACACACTCCATTGATTGGCGCCGACGCTGTAATACACGCCGATCGGATGGTTGTGATAGGCTGTGGTGGCGCCCAATGGATTGAGCAGCACGTTGGCAAACACTGTGCGGGCGGGCAGTTCGTTGAGCGACGGCGAGTCAAAATAGCTCACTCCACCCGAAATATTGCCGGCGGTGGACAGGTGGCTGAAGCTGATGCCCGGGTATAGGAAGCTGCCCGCGTTCGGCTCCACGGGTGCCGAACCCGCGTTCGGGTCGGCGCCCAACACGCCCAGCATCTCCTCCGGCACCGCGGGCGGCTCAGACGGTGCGACTTCCGGCGCAAGCGAGCCGATCGGCAACCCTTCGGGCGTCAGGCCGCTCGCCGGCTGGGGCTGTTCCGGCAGGCCAGGACCCGCGCCGGGGTCGTAATCCACGGCCGGCGACGGATTGGCGCCGGCCGGCAGGGCTTCAAACGGCAGTCCCTGTTCTGCACCCGCGTAATCTTCGCCCTGCGCGCGCGCAGTCAACGTGCGCGCCGATAGCACCGAAGTCAGCAACATGCTAACCACTACCAGACCCAATATAAAGAATCGGCCAATTGGTTTTTTCATGGTGTCCTCTTGTTTTTTTATATAAACATTAGTAGATACAATTATTGTATGGCAAAAACATCAAATTTGATATCATGAATCAATCCAGTAATAGAATATTTAATTGAAACAGCTGCGCGGGACGCTTTACCGCAAACCCCTGCCTAAGAAAATCGCAAGGTTGGCAAAACACGGCCTGCATGAGAGCGATTCTCATCTTGATCTGTTAGAATGAAATGTAACGTCAATCGTTCCTTTTTTTGCTCATCCAGACCTTCAGAGAAAGTAAAATTACATGAAAATCGTAACCGATGCCGCCGCCAACCTGACCCCTGAACGGGCAAAAGAACTGGGCGTGACCGTCGTGCCGTTCCAGGTCACATTCCGCGGTCAGACTTACAAGGACGGCGTGGATATCCAGCCGGAAGACCTGTACCGCATGTACATCGAATATCCCGAAGATTTTTGCGAAACTTCGCAACCCTCGGTGGGCGATCTGAAAACGGTCTATGAAGACTTTGCGGATGAAGACATCCTTTCCATTCACCTCTCCTCCGGCCTGAGCGGCGCCTATTCGTCGGCCGAGCATGCCACCCGTATGCTCGAGCGCGAGAATATCGCCGTGGTTGATTCACGCACGGTCGGCCCGGCGCTGGGCTGGATGGTGGAAACGGCCGCGCGCGGCGCGAAGCTGGGCTGGACGAAGGAACGCATCCTCGAGGCGGTTCGCAAGGTGGGCGAAAACACCATCACCATGGTGGCCTTCAGCGACATGAAGCACCTGATTCACTCCGGCCGCGTCAGCCACATCAAGAGCATCATCGCCTCCATCCTGCGCATCAAGCCCATCATCGGCATGAACCCGGAAGACGGGCGTTACAGCAACGTGGGCCAGGAGATGACCCTTTCGCGCGCGGCGCATAAGATGGTCAGCGTCGTGCATGCCCGCTTCGGCGATCAAAAGCTGCGCCTGCAGTTGATGCACGGCAGCAACCTGCCCGGCGTGGATACCCTGCGCGAGGCGGTGCGCGGCGCGCTGAACGCCGTGGAAGAGCAGTTGGTGCCGGTGACGCTGGTGCTGGGCGCGCACGCCGGGCCAACCGTCATCGGCCTGGCGGCTGCTCCGCAGGCGATCTTCGACCAACTATTCGGGTAAGCCCAACGCCCGCCGGAATTCCGGCGGGTTTTTTATTTAACAGGATGAACAGGATATTCAGGATTATAGCTATAGCACCGCGCAAACCGTAGGGGCACGGCTATACTGTATCAGGCCTCGATTTGTCCAGGCATTGCCGTGCCCGTACCAACCGGAGCCGCGGAAACCGTAAGGGCGCGGCTATGCGGTATCTAGCTGCGATCCGTCAAGGCATTGCCGTGCCCGTTCTAAAATACAGCGCTGATCCATAAAGATATAAAACCGCATTACCTCAACCGGCGATTTTCGGGCGTGCGAAAAATGTCGAAAAACGCAAGATGGTGCATTCAGAAATGCACCCTACCCCAAATTGAGCCTATAATTGATTCATCCCCCTTTCTTCCAACCGCCCGCAACCGGGCGTTCAGTCAATCCAGGAGCAGCCCACATGGCCGAAACGTTCCGTTATCTCTCCACCGAATGGGCACAGGAGGCACACCGCCGCCTGCGCGAACAGCTCACCCCCGAGCAGATGAAGCACGTCACCTCCTCCATGGTCACGCTCTACCACGATTGCCCGGACGGCAAGGACCGTTCGCTCTATTACGGCATGGTCGACGGCGTGGTCGAATCGCTTACCATCGTCGAGAACGAAGTGCCCGAAGCCGAGTTCATCATCAGCGGCGACTATGAAACCTTCGCGAAGATCTCGCGGGCCGAACTGGGCTCGCGCGCGGCCCTGATGTCGGGCAAACTCAAGCTCAAGGGCAACATGGTCAAGGCACTCAGTTTCTCGTCGGTCGTCGACCGGCTGAACAAAGTCCTCGCCACCGTCCCGACCGAGTTTTAAGGAGCGCCGCCGTGAACCAGACTGACCCCTACTTCATCGATTTTCCGGCGCGCATCCGCGCCATCCAGGCCGAAATGGCGGCAGAGCGCATCGACGTGTACCTGGGCTCGCGCCTGCGCACGCTCTCCTGGACGCTGGACGCCTTCTGTCCGTGGCGCTCGTACGTGGTCATCCCCGCCGAGGGGCTGCCGACCGCCTTCACCTTCGTCATCGACGCCGCGCGCGTGGCGGACGAATCCTGGCTGGATATGGACCACGTGATGGGCTTCGCGCCGATGGGCGGGCAGGACCAGATCGCGCAGATTTCGGACTTCATCCTGGACCTGCTCAAGGGCAAACCGGGGCGGGTGGGCATCGAAAGCGGCATGTCCAACTACCTGCCCGAGGGCAACCTGACGCACTACGAGTACGAGGCCTTCCAGGCCGCGCTCGAGGGCTGCGAGCTGGTCAACGCCTATGACATCGTCGACCGGCTGTCGCTGATCAAGGACGAGGGCACGGTCAACCGCTTCCGCGAAGCCTCGCGCATCGTCGATATTGGCCACCTGGCCGTGTATGAGGCCATTCAAAACGGCGGCTACAAGGGCATGACCGAGACCGAGATCGCCGGGCTGGCCGCCTATGCCATGCGCAAGGCCGGCAGCGAGTGGGAATGG
>JAPKMQ010000109.1 GCA_026645875.1 Longilinea sp. | reverse complement strand
AGCGCATCAGCTCTTTCCGGTGGTCGCACGTCATATCGCGGCAATCCTATCCATTGTGCTGACAACTTTGATTCTCAAGCCGCTAGAACCTTACTTTGAGATTCAATTGATCACGCTGGTTTACCTGCTCCCAGTAATTCTCAGCACCGTCTTATGGGGTCTCACGCCCGGGATTCTGTCCGCTTTCCTGGCTTTCCTTGCGTTTAACTTCTTCTTCATCCAACCCTACTACACGCTGCAAGTACATAAAACACAGGATTTGATCACCCTGATCATTTTCCTGGTAGTATCCGTTGTCATGAGTCAGCTTATCGGCCAGGCCCGCCAGGGAATCCGTATGGCGCGCAACCGCGAATGGGAAGCCACGCGGATGTACGAGTTGATATCGACGCTTGCCAGCTTGCAGGACTCGCAAAAGATCGCCTATGCGTTGGCAACACATACGCTGGAGACTTTCCATCTTCGATATGTCATGGTCAGAATTAAAAACACAAGCGATTCTCCTGATGTAGTTGCCGTTGCCCCTTCCAATATGGAAACACCATCCAATCCACCTCAGGTCAAGTTTGATCTGAAAACTGCGCGAAGCACCGAGGGAGGATTGGACTTGTGGCACCACAAGGAACAACAATTATCCTCTCAGGAAATGCGGTTATTGGAAGCATATGTCAGCCAGGGCGCGCTATCCATTGAACGGATCCGCCTGGCGAAAAGCGAAAACAAAGCACATGTACTGGAAGAAAGCGACAAGCTAAAATCATCATTGCTTAATTCTGTCTCTCATGAACTGCGATCTCCGTTGGCGGCCATCAAAGCCTCGGTTTCCTCCTTGCGCAGCGGCGCAGTGGATTGGGATCACCCTGCCCGCCAAGAATTGCTTGCCACAATCGAAGAAGAAACCGATCAATTGAATTTGCTCGTAGGCAATCTGCTGGATATGTCGCGCATCGAGTCTGGTGCATTAAACCCGCAAATGAGGTGGAACTCAATTCATGAGATTGCCATGGGCGTGGTAACCAAAATGCGCAAGCAATTGCAGGATCACAGCCTGGAAATAAATTTCGCTCCCGATTTACCCCTGGTTTCCACAGATTATGTCATGATTGGCCAGGTTTTTACCAACTTGATCAGCAACAGCATCAAGTATGCCCCTCATAACACAAGGATAGATCTGAAGGCGGAAAAAGAAAACGATGCCATCCATGTTCAAGTGGTCAACCAGAGTCCACCGGTCCCAGTGGAGCACCTGGAGCGAATCTTCGACAAGTTTTACCGCGTCACTTCGGCTGACCGGATTACAGGAACAGGTTTGGGATTGTCCATCTGCAAAGGCATCATCGAAGCCCACGGCGGTAAGATCTGGGCGGAAAACCAGGTTGGGCATTTTGCCTTTCATTTCACCCTCCCATTGTCGCTAGGCGGTGCGCTACCGGAGTACCCGCAGGAATTAAACGATGAATAAGGATCCCTTGATTTTATTAATCGATGATGAGCCACAAATTTTACGGGCCTTGAAAACCATTCTAACCGCCAATCATTTTCAGGTTGCAGCGGCATCCACCGGTGAGCAAGGCATCGCGCTGGCTGTGGCTCAACCGCCGGATATGATCATCCTCGACCTGACGCTGCCGGATATGGACGGCATCCGAATATGCGAACAGATACGAGAATGGTCACGCGTACCGATCATTGTCCTGTCGGTGCGGGACAATGAAAAAGACAAGGTTGCTGCATTGGATAAGGGCGCAGACGATTACCTGACCAAACCCTTTGGCATTGAAGAATTACTGGCTCGCATCCGGGTGGGACTGCGGCATTCTGAGCAATCGTTGGGCAATGCCAAGCGCGTAATCAAAGCAGGCCTGGTAACGATCGATTTGGCTAGCCATGTGGTAACACGCGCGGAAGAGGAGTTACGGCTGACCGCCACCGAATTCAAATTGTTATCCTACCTGGCGGCGCATCCCGACCGGGTGCTCACCCACCAGGCCATCTTGACCCAGGTATGGGGCTTTGAAGAATTGGATCATGTGGAATACTTACGAGTGTATATCGGCCAACTTCGCAAGAAGTTGGAAAACAATCCAGAAGAACCAAAAATCCTGCTCACTGAGCCGGGAATCGGGTACCGATTCCACACAAGTGATTGATTTGTGTGTAACAATATGATTTTTATATTTTCTTTATAAACTTTCGTAAAACTTTGCGCAAAATTTATTGATCCTTCCTATACTCTCCTTTGATTAAGGAGAGTGAAATGGATGTTATCAATTTTACCGATAAAAAGCGGCTGATCGTCCTCTTGCCGGAGAGCCTTGCAGGCAGAACGGATCTGGCGCATCAGATCAACTGGATGGCGAGTCTACAATCTTTTGATGTGCTTTATTTGCCCATGGTTGAGGAAGATTCCAATCCCCTGGATATGTCACGCCGCATGGCTACGATGGTTGCTGCCACGATCGGAGAGCCCATGCATGTTTCATCCAGGGCAATTGCTCGCAAGGGTTGGCTTGATTCGCTGCGAGAGATTTACCAACCAGGAGACATGCTGGTATGCATGGCCGAGCAGAGCGTCAAAACCGGCTTTGTTCACGCGATCAGCATACAGGATTACTTACAGGATGTGCTTCAAATCCCTTGCCGAACGGTAAGCGGGTACTACCATCCTGAACACGATCGCGCCCGCCAATTTCTTTTGAAGATGGTATTTTGGCTTGTGGCACTTGCGATTCTGATTGGTTTTACCATTGTGGAAATTAATATTGATCAATCGCTGCACGGTTTCATGCGGATTTCACTTCTAATCCTGGTTGTCGGCCTGGAATTGGGAATCTTGATGCTTTTAGCACGCATTCCAAAAAGTTAATGGTAGAAAAAAATATGCAAATCGATAACACCGGTCATACGACCATTTTTCAGGAGACCTTTCAGGCCGCGCCACGCAAATCATTGCGAAACTGGCTGATTGGAAACCCTCTACAAACCGCAGATGCGCCGCACCAAACGATCAATAAAACCATCGGTTTGGCCGTTTTCGCTTCTGATGCACTTTCATCCACCGCTTATGCCACGCAGGAAATTATGATGATCCTGGCAATTGCCGGGGCAGGCGCGATGGCATATGTGTTCCCCATCTCCCTTGCCATTGTGACATTGATGGCAATCGTCACCATCTCGTATGAACAGACAATTCACGCCTACCCAGGCGGAGGTGGAGCCTACATTGTTGCCCGTGACAACCTGGGAGAACTTCCCGCCCAAACAGCAGGCGCAGCTCTGCTCACTGATTACATTCTAACCGTCGCCGTCTCAATCTCATCAGGTGTGGCACAAATCATCTCCGCTTTTCCAACCCTCGAAAATGCCCGGGTGATCCTTGCGGTGGCAATGGTGGTTTTCATCATGCTGATGAACTTACGGGGCGTTAAAGAATCGGGGAAATTGTTCGCCATTCCAACATACTTTTTTGTCGCCGCAATGTTTCTCACGGTTGGGGTCGGTCTCTTCCGTTTCCTAGCCGGTACACTCGGTGTTGTTGCCAATCCACCAGAATTATCGATCGGAGACACGCTTGGCGTAGTCACACCCTTCCTGCTGCTCCACGCTTTTTCCAGCGGCACTTCCGCGCTGACCGGAATCGAAGCCATCTCGAACGGCATCACGGCCTTTAAAGAGCCGCGCAGCCGGAATGCGGGCATCACGCTGGTTTGGATGTCTGTCATTCTGGGTTCGCTGTTTCTGAGCATCTCCTTCCTCTCCGGCAATATCGGCGCGGTTCCTTCGGAAGGGGAAACCATCATTTCGCAACTGGCGCGTACGGTTTTTGGCAGCCAGGGAATTCTTTACCTTGCGGTCATTTCAGGTACGGCAGTCATCTTGATCATGGCGGCCAATACAGCCTTCGCGGATTTTCCGCGACTGGGTGCATTGCACGCCGGTGACGGCTTTCTGCCCCGTCAAATGACCTTTCGCGGCAGCCGGTTGGTTTATTCCTGGGGCATCGTCGCGTTGGCCATTCTGGCATCCTTATTGATCATCCTGTTCAAAGCTAGTGTAACCCGCCTGATCCCGCTGTACGCGATTGGTGTATTCCTGTCATTTTCACTATCGCAGGCGGGAATGGCGCGCCGCTGGTGGAAATCGGGGCAATTAAAGCCAGGTGAAGAGATTGTTGAACCTGGCTCGACCATTACGCTTGATCGCCACTGGAAGCTCAAGATGCTAATCAACGGTTTTGGAGCTATCTGCACCTTCATTGTCATGATCGTTTTTGCCATCACCAAATTCCATGACGGTGCCTGGATCATCATCTTCCTGATCCCGCTGCTGGTCTCTGGTTTCTTCACCATTCACCGGCATTACAAGCGTGTTGCCAGTCGATTATCGTTGGAGAATTTCACCGCCAGCCCACGCCAGGGCCGCCATCGCGTGATCGTGCTGATTGCCGGCGTCCACCGCGGGTCATTGGTGGCATTGAACTATGCACAATCACTCAGTTCAGATGTGACCGCCGTGCATGTTTCGGTCGATAATCGGGAGTCGGAGAAAGTGCGCACGAAATGGGATCTTTATGGCGAAGGCGCGCGCCTGATCATTCTAGAATCTCCTTACCGCTTGTTGATCGAACCCCTGCTGGACTATATTGAAAAACTTCGTACCGTCCAACAGGCCAACGAACTATTAACCATCGTGGTTCCGCAATTTGTTCCTGTGCATTGGTGGGAGAACCTTTTGCATAATCAAACCGCCTTAATGTTGAGGTTCGCGTTGTTATTTAAACCTGGCGTGGTTATCGTCGAGGTTCCCTACCAGGTGTAGGTGTACCTAGAAATCGCTAATCCCGAGTCGGGCTGCAAGTCAAAAAACGGGACTTACTCGTAATCGAGTAAGTCCCATCTGCTTTACCGGAATTTTCAGTCATGCCCGCCAGAACCCGCGCCGCACCTGCCGAACATCGGCAGTGGTGATGAACGCGCTGGGGTCTTCTTCCAGGACGATGGTTTCCACCGAATCCATCTTCCTGCGCAGCACGCTGCAATGCAGCACCGTCACGGTGCCATCCTTACCGCGCCCGGAGATTTCGGTGACGCCGTACCCGTCTTTGCGCAAAGCTTCGGCAATGGCCGCGCCGCGCATCGAGGAGTAGATGGTCAAGTGCAGGTGTCCCAGCGCCATGCGATCTTCGATGAACATGCCAACCACGTTGCCGGTGGCAAAACCGGCCGCGTAACCCAGGATGTTCAGCCAGCTATCAGCGTTGGCCAGCACCGAACTGATGGCGACGACAAAGATGAGCGCCTGAAAAAAACCCAGGATCCAGGCCAGCTTCTTTTTTCCGCGCACCACAAACAGCACCCGGATGGTATCCAGGCTCATGTCGCCGATGCGCAGCAGGAAAATCACAATGGCCGAGACAACCGGGCCCTGGTTGAATATTGCTTCCATTCTGGCTTACTCCTTCGGCCGCTTATTTGCTCTTGGCCTGCATGGCGGGTTGGTACATTTCCGTCATGTATTCCTTCACCATGCGGCGGGTGCTGAACATCGGCGCCAGGGTCTTGATTGACTCTTTGATGTAACCCACCCAGTCGCTGGGCAAGTTATCAGCCGTGCGGTTTTCATAATACAGCGGGATGATGTCGTTTTCCAGCGTATTATACAGGTTTTCAGCATCGGCATCATCCTGCAAATGGGCATCATCGGCTTCGCGGTCTTCGCCGATCGACCAGCCGTTCTTACCGTTGTAGCCCTCGCGCCACCAACCGTCCAGCACCGAGAAGTTCAGCGCGCCGTTCAGCGCGGCCTTCATGCCGGACGTGCCAGATGCCTCGTTCGGCCGGCGCGGTGTATTCAGCCAGACGTCCACGCCTTGCACCAGGTAACGCGCCACATTCATGTCATAGTCTTCCAGGAAGACCAGCCGTCCGCCAGATTTCGAATCCTTCACCGCGCGGTACACCTGCTGGATGAGCATCTTGCCGGGTTCGTCCGCGGGGTGGGCCTTGCCGGCAAACACGATCTGCACCGGACGCTCGTAGTTGGTGATGATGCGCATCAGGCGGTCGTAGTCACGGAAGATCAGGTTGGCACGTTTGTAAGTGGCGAAGCGCCGGGCAAAGCCGATGGTCAGCGAATACGGCTCCAGGAAGAGGCCGCCGGCTACCACCTGCGCGGGGGTGATGCTGCCGCTCTGCCAGAGCGCGCGCGTGCGCGTGTTGGCAAACACCACCAGCTTGCGCTTCAGGTGGCGGCGCACCTGCCACAGTTCGCCGTCGGGAATGTTCTCGATCTGCGCCCACATCTCGGGATCGTCGATGTTCTTCATCCAGTCCGCGCCCAGGTAGCGGTCGAAGAGCAGGCGCAACCGGCGTGCCAAAAAGGTGCCGGTGTGCACGCCGTTGGTCACATGCGTGATGGGCACTTCCTCGGCACGGATGTTCGGCCACATCCAGTTCCACATGCGCCTCGAAACCTGGCCGTGCAGCTCGGACACTGCGTTGCGGTAATCCGACAGCTTGAGGGCCAGCACCGGCATGCAGAACGATTCGCCCCACGGTTGAATCTGGTGACCCAGTTCCACGAACTGGTCGCGGGTTAACTGGAGTTCCGGCCAGACCTGGGTGAAGTACTTGTCCACCAGCCAGATCGGGAATTGATCGTTGCCAGCCGGAACCGGGGTATGCGTGGTGAAGATGTTGGTCTTCTTGATGATGGACGCTGCCTGGTCGAAGGTCTTGCCAGCGCGCACCAGCTCCAGCGCCCGTTCCAGCGCCAGGAAAGCTGAGTGGCCTTCGTTCATGTGCCAGACGTCTGGCGAATAGCCCAACTGCCGCAGCGCGCGCACGCCGCCCATGCCCAGCAGGATCTCCTGGGAAATGCGCACTTCCAGGTCATTGCTGTACAAGCGCGCAGTCAACTGGCGGTCGCCGTTGTTATTCTCTGCCAGGTTGGTGTCCAGCAGGTACAACATCACCCGCCCAACACGCACCTGCCAGATGCGCGCGAAAACGCTGCGGCCCGGCAGCTCCACCGATATGATGACCGGTTTGCCCTGGGCATCTTCCACGGGCAGGATCGGCATCTCGTCGAAATTGAGAATGAGGTTGCGCGTTTCCTGCCAGCCGTCTTCGGTGATGTGCTGGGCAAAATAACCCTGGTTGTAGATGAAACCGACAGCCACCAGGGGGATGCCCAGGTCGCTGGATTCCTTCAAATGGTCGCCTGCCAGCACGCCCAGGCCGCCGGCGTACACCGGCAGCGATTCGTGCAGGCCGAACTCGAACGAAAAATAGGCCACCTGCTTGTCGCCCATCTTCGGGAACGTCGTCGCGTACCAGGTATCCTGCGCAGTGAGATAAGCATCAAAGTTCTTGATGACCCGGTCATAAAACTCAAGATAATAGCGATCATTGGTGACCGCGTTCAGCAGCGGGCGTTCCACCTTCTGCAAAAACGCCACCGGATTGTGATTCAACGAATCCCAGAGCGGTTTGTTGATTTGTGCAAACAACATTTGCGCTTCAGGGTTCCACACCCACCACAGGTTGTAGGCCAACTGGCCCAACCGGGAAATGCGGCGGGGCAAGCTAAAACGATTAGGGAGGTCCCGCGTGATTTGTTCCATATCAGTTTTCACACTTTCAGTATTAAGAATTCAGGCTCATACGTCAAGAGCCGGTTTTTATGTTAACTGTTTGAACATAAAAACCAAATTGGATTATACCATAGCCTAATGAATCCGGTTGCGCTTGTCGTCGGGCAGCCAGATTGCGCTTTGATTGCCAACCACGGCAAACTGGATAATTTCCTCCAGCGGCTTAATGGTCGCCAGTACGGTGTAATCGCCGGATTCCTCATCGTCCTGGAAGAATTTTTGCATCTGCTCGCGCGCCTGCGTTTCACTGCTTGCAAAGGTGGAAACCAGTTCGCCGGAATTAATCCCATCCGAATCGCCGTGCAATAAAACCGCCACCCAAATGATCTGCTCGCCTGTCAGACCGGCCGCCTGGCCGGGTATTTTTTTCGCCACAATGACCTCTTCACTTTTATAAAACTTCTCCCCGGCTTTCCAGCCGCACGAAAGGCCCATTATACCCCGTTTTTTTCGGTCGAAGCAAATAAACCGGCCCATGGATAATGTTATAATCCGTTCATGAATCCGACCCTTAAGAAGTTGTTGATCGCGTTGGCGGCGCTGGTGCTGTTGGCCGTGCTGGCCCTCAGCCTGCCGCCATTGCGCGAAAGCATCGCCTGGCGCGTCGAAAACGTTCTTACCCGGGTGCGTTTCGCGCTCAACCCGCCCGAAAAAGTGGATTTTGCCCTGTCTTCGCCCACCGCGGCGGCCGTGCCCAGCCTGCCCGCGCCGACCGTCACGGCCACCCAGGCAGCCACGCCCACCCCTGCTGAAGCCACTCCCCTGCCGCCCACCCCCACACCCACACCGCTGCCCCCCTCGGCCAGCCTGGCAGGCGTCACCTATCAGACCCAGCACGGCTTCTTCAACTATTGCGCGCCCGCCAACCTGTACATGGGCCTGCGCTTTTGGAACTGGCAAGGGGACATCGATGAACTGGGCCCCATGCTCAAACCCTTCGCCAAAGACAAAAACGTGATGCCCTACGAAATGGTGTACTACGTCAACACCTACACCCAGCTCAAGGCGATCGAACGCGTGGGCGGCGATCTTGACTTGCTCAAGCGCCTGATTGCGGCCGGCTACCCGGTGCTGATTGAAAAAGGCTTTCGCACCCGCGACATCCATGGACAGATCAGTTGGATGGGCCACTACAACTTCGTCACCGGTTACGACGATGACCGGCAAATTCTCATTGTGCAGGATTCTTACATTAAAGAAAATTACCAGGTGGACTATTCTTTGCTAGGTGAAGAATGGCTTTCATTTAACTACACCTACATCCTCATCTATCCGCCTGAAAAGGAAGCCGAGGTTCTCACACTGCTGGGGCCGGATGCCGATGAGATCACCAACATCCAGTCAGCCCTTGAAAAGGCCTCCGCGGAAATTTACCAGACCGAAGGCACCAATCAGTTCTTCGCCTGGTACAACTACGGCACCAACCTGGTGAAATTGCAGGATTTCGGCGGCGCGGCCCAGGCGTTCGACAACGCCCTGGCGATCTACAATTCCCTGCCCGACGACCTTACCGTGCGCCCCTACCGCATCCTCTGGTACGCCACTGGCCCGTATTTCGCCTATTACTACACCGGCCGGTACAGCGATGTCATCCAGCTGGCCACCAACAACTCCATCGCCCTGGTCAAAGACGACGAGCCTGCGCTGGAAGAGAGCTTTTACTGGCGCGCCATGGCCCGCGTCGC
>JAPKMQ010000108.1 GCA_026645875.1 Longilinea sp. | reverse complement strand
GGCTGCCTCGTGCTGCTCATCGGGAGCGCGCCGCCCGCCGCGCTGGTACATCATCGGCAGCATGACGTTTTCCAGCGCCGATAGACGCGGCAGCAGGTTGTAGGACTGGAAGACAAACCCCAGTTCGCGGCTGCGGATGCCGGCCATTTCAGCGCGGTCGTATTCGCTCACGTCCTCGCCCGCCAGGATGTACTGGCCCCCACTGGGACGGTCCATGCAGGCCAGGATGTTGAGCAGCGTGCTTTTGCCCGATCCGCTCGGCCCCATGATGGCCACAAACTCACCGGGCAGGATGCGCAAATCAAGTCCGGCCAGCGCAGTCACCTCGCTGTCGCCGCTGCCGTACACCTTCTTCAGCCCGACCGTTTCGATGATCGGAACCACCTCAGCCGGCGCGGTCATTTCGTCTCCACCAGGCCGGTCGAAACCGTCTCGCCGCCCTCCAGCCCCGTGAGCACCTGGGCGTAATAATCGTCCTGGATGCCGATAGTCACCACGCGCATCTTGAGCGCGCCGAGGGCATCCACCACAAACACGCTGTAGGTGCCGTCGCCCAGGTCGCGCAGCGCGTCCAGCGGCACCAGCACGGCGTTCTTCGCCTCGGCCGCCACGATCTCCACCAAAGCGTTCAACCCCTCAATCAATTTGTCGGCGCTCTGCGCGTCGCTCAATTCGATCTGGATCACCCCGGTCAGCACCTGGTAGCCGCCGGTCGAGATCAGCGAGGGGGTCACTTCGATCACCTGGCCGGTGAAAATGTCGTCCGGCAGCGCGTCGAAGACCACGTTGACGGCGTTGCCCACCACCGCCTTGTCCATGTCGCTCTCGTCGATCGAGAAATTGACCTTCGGGTGCGAAAGATCGATCAACGAGATGAAAACGCCGGTGTTGGCCGTCTTGCCGGCCTCGCCCGCCACCGAAAGCACCGTGCCATCGAATGGCGCGGTCAGGCTGGCGTTGGCCAGGTCGTCCGCCGCCTTGTTGTAGGCCACCTGCGCCTCGGCGCGCGCGTTGTTTGCTTTGGCCAGCTCGATCGGATCGATGCCGTCGTTGGCCTGCAGCGTCTCGAGGGTGGCCTGTGCCTTTTTGAGCGCCACCTCGGCGGCGGTCAGAACCGCCTGCGAGTCGACGATCTCCGACTCGTTGTAGCCCTGGCAGTAGACGTAATTGGCCAGCGCTTTCGCGGTTTCAGTCTTGGCCGGCACAATGCGGTTGAGGTAATACTCTGAATCGGTGCCGTTCCAACCCTTCTCAATTTCATCCTGGCGCGATTTGAGGAACTCATAGCGTTCTTTATATGCCGCGGTGGTGTCCGAATTGCAGCGCGTGTAGCCGTCTTTCTTTAGGCTGTTTTGCGCGTCGACGTAATTCTCCTGCGCGGTCACCAACGCCACCTGCGCCTCGGCCAGCGCCACCGGTGCGTTGAGGCTCAGGTCGTCCAGCGTCTTCTGCGCCAGCTTGAGGTTCAAATCCGCCGCCGCCAGGTTGGCCTCCAGCGCGCTGGTATCGGCCAGCTCGGCCAGCACCTGTCCTTTGGTGACGCTATCGCCCACGCGCACATGCACCGCGCCCACCTCGCCTGCGATTGGGAAGCTCAAATCGGCCTGCTGCCCGGCCACCAGCGTGCCCGAACCGGAGGCCGACAGTGTCAGGTCGCCGGTGCGCACCAGCGCGGTGTTGAGCGTGCTGCCGCTGGCCGCCTGGGCCGTGTTGGCCTGCTTCCAGATCAAATAACCGCCCACCCCGGCGGCCACAACGACGATCGCTGCCGACGGCAGGATCCATTTCTTCAACTGTTTGCTGATCTTTGCTTTCCCGCCCATGCGATAAACCCCTCCCTGAATGTTTCCCGGCGGCAAACGCGCAAAAAAAGACCGCTGCCTCCCATGGATACAACGATCTTAATGTGAAGTTGTTTAGTTTTGGTTTAGAGGTCGTATAGAAGCGGTGAAAATTGGCACGAAGTTATTGTTGCCGGTTCAACCGCACCGTCGCGACCGGCTCGGCAGCCAGGCGCGGAGCGATGGGCTGGTTGGCGGCCGTAAAGCTGGCCACCTGCCCGCTGCCCGCGGCATACAACGCCCGCGCGGCCTGATCCAGCAGCAGGTCGACCGTGACGAGCGCTTCCTCGTCCAGCGCGGTGACACCCGCCGAGAGGGCCACGTTCACCTCGCCGCGGTCGGTCGGGATGGGCGTGCCCGAAAGGATGCGCCGGATGCGCTCGGCCGCCTGGCAGCCCTGCGCCAGGGTCGTTTCGGGCAGCAGCAGCGCGAAGGTATCCTCGCCCCAGCGGCCGGCCGAATCGGCCAGGCGGATGTTCTCGCGGGTGCGCTGAGCCAGCGCCCGCAGCACCTGCTCGGCGGCCGCGTGCCCGTGCTGGTCCTCGAGCGCGCTGAAGCCGGCCACCCGCAGCATGGCCACGCTCAACGGGCGGTGGTAGCGGCAGGCACGGTAAACCTCGCGCGAGGCCATCTCCAGCAGGCGCGGGCGGTTGGCCAGCCCGGTGACCACATCGGTGGTTTGCAGCGCCGCAAGCTGGCGCTCCAGCTCGCGCTGCCGGCTCAGGTCGGTCACCAGGATGACGCGGCGGAGTTGTGTTTCAGTTTCCAGCGGCAACGCCCGCAGGCGGTAATTGCCCGTGGGCAGCGCCACCTCGAAATCGGTTTGCCCTTCCTCCCACAATTGCAGCGCGGGCTGCCACCACACCGCCAGAAGCTCGGCCAGCGGCCGCCCGGCCAGCGGCTCGGCGCCGAACACAGCCTGAGCCGCCGGATTGTGAATGAGCACGCGCCCGCGCTCATCCAGCACCAGCACGCCGTCGCCGCTATGCTGCGCCAGCACCTGCCCGGCTTGCGGCAAAACGCTGGCCCGCGGCAGGCGCAGCAGCGCCCAGGCCGCCAGCCCGTCGCCCAGCAGCAGCCCGCCCAGGGCCGCGGCAAAAATTGCCTGTGCGTTGGCGCCCAGCACGGCCGCAAGCAGCCCGGCGGCCAGCGGCAAAGCTGCCGCCGGGCCAAGCAGCGCGCGCTGCAGCGAGCCCATCCAGCCGGATGCGCCGCCCTGGCGGCGAGCCAGGCGCAGAACACCCCACACGCTCAGCATTGCGCCCAGCGCGAAGAGGACGATTTCAACAATTAATAACACGCCCTGCGAAGTCAAAATCCAGCCCCCTCCAGCCTTTCTGGATTTCATTATCACGCAAAACCGGGCACTTGAGCCATACAGACGCTTTGCAGTCTGTTTTCAGTTTTTCTTCGATTGTCATTCTGAGGCGCTGGCACGCAAGCGCCAGTGAGGATCTTCTTTGCGCTTTCCAGAAGAAGATCCTTTGGTCCTTCCGGGCCTCAGGATGACAACACGTAGGGGCGGGTCTCAGACCCGCCCCTACTGCCTGATCGTTTGGTGATTTTCTTATTCCGTGTTTTCCGTACCCTGGCGGGCATAATGCCTTCCGTGGTTATTTTTCTACCCCGCCGCCCGGTGATGGTGCATGAACTTTTTCTGCGCCCGGCCAAACACCACCGGTAGCAGCGGCAGCGCCAGCAGATTCAACGCCGCGAACAGCATAAAGGTCGGCGGGTAATCGATCTTGTCGGCCAGCAGCCCGCCCAGCGCCAGCCCCACCCCCTGGCCGATGTTGGTGACTGCCATCAAAATCGAGAACATCGAAGCGGCGATGCGCGGCTCGGTGTAGGCCATCGCCAGCGCGAAGTACACCGTCTGGTAGCTGCCGTAGGCCACGCCAAACAGCAGCACGATCGGCCAGGCCCAGCCCAGCGCCGGGATGAAGGCCAGCGCCAGCACGCCCAGCACCGAAATTGCCATGGCGATGCGCACGCCGTTGCGCTTGCCCACCTTGTCGATCAGCAGGCCGCCCACCGCGCTGCCCAGCACCACGCCGATGCCCCACACGGTGGTGAACAACCCGGCGGTCGACAGTTCGATGCCGAAGCGCTCCTGCAAATACGGGTTGACCAGTTGGTTGGCGCCCACCACGATCAGGAAGAAGATGAAGCCCACGCCGGCCAGCGCCAGCACCGGCGCCTGCTTGAAAGCCGCGAAGGCCTTCCAGTCGAAGTTGCGCTCCACCGGGCGGGCCGGCTCGCGCGCGGCGAACACCAGCGGCAGCGGCAGCAGCGTCAGCCCGGCCAGCAGCCAGAACACCGCCTGCCAGGTCGAGCGCTCGGCCAGCAGCCCGACGATCGAGGCGGTCACGATCACGCCCACCGCGCGCCCGCCCACCATGAAAGCTTGGATGGTGCCCTTCTCTCCCTCGGGGGTGGTGTCCAGCGCCAGCCCGTCGGTGCAGGTGTCATACAGCGCCATGCCCAGTTGCAGCACGAAGGCCAGCGCCACAAAACCCCAATAGTTGGCTTTGGGGTCGATGAACGGCACGACGATCAAACAGGCGAACTGCACCGCCAGCCCGAGGAAGATGTAAGGTTTGCGGTGGCCCATGCCAAAGAGGTTCACCCGGTCGGAGAGCATCCCAAACAGGATCTTGATCACAAACGGGATCAGCGCGATTGAACCGAAAATGCCGATATTGGTCATCGTCAGCCCGCGCTCGAGCAAATAGAGCGCGTTGAGCGCGGTGAAGTAGCTCAGGATGGTGCCCTGCGTGAAGTACAGCAGCGCGAACAGCGTGTAACGCAGCGGTTTCGACAGTCTCATGCGGTTGCCTCGCGGTCGGGGAGTTAGGATGAGTGTACAGGCACTCTTCCGCCGCGTCAAACCGGTTTGGCGGGCAGGTTTTGCGGCCAGATCCGTTTGCCCGCCGGGGAAGGAATTCGCGGGGTGGCGCCTGTGCCAAAAGATTAAAGCCGCCTTTTTCACGCGTGCGCGGGCAGGGGCTTGCCCATACCATTTCCCATCTCGAATACCGAATCACCCAACATCGCATCAACACACCAACCATCACGCCTCATTTTGATAGCTTTTGCCAGACCCGCCCGGGTATGATTCGCTCAGAATTCAAACCAGGAGACGCCATGGCCGCGGAAAAGATCAAATTCTACAACCTCTCCCTCCCCGAACGGTTGGACTGGCTGGCCGAAAAGGCCGGGCTGAATGCCGCCGACCTGGCGGCGCTGCGCGGCGGGCTGACCGCCGATCAGGCCGATCACATGATCGAGAACGCTGTGGGGGTGTTTGGACTGCCGCTGGGCGTGGCGCAGAACTTTGTCGTCAACGGGCGCGAGGTGCTGGTGCCGATGGCGGTCGAGGAGCCGTCGGTGGTGGCGGGCGCTTCGTACATGGCCAAACTGGCCCGCGCCGGGGGCGGCTTCAGCGCGGCCGCCAGCGCGCCCGAGATGATCGGGCAGATGCAGATCCTCGACCTGGACGAGCCGCGTGCGGCGCGCCTCAAACTGCTCGAGCAGCGCGAGCGCCTGCTGGCCGAGGCCGGCGAGATCGACCCGGTGCTCAAGCGCCTGGGCGGCGGTCCGCGCGATATCGAGGTGCGCGTGATCGAAGATTCGCCCATCGGTTCGTTCCTGGTGCTGCACCTGATCTACGACGTGCGCGACGCGATGGGCGCCAACGCCGTCAACACCGCCATGGAACGCCTGACGCCTTCCGTGGAGCAGATCACCGGTGGGCGCGCGCATTTGCGCATCCTCTCCAACCTGGCCGACCGGCGCACCGCCACCGCGCGCTGCACCATTCCGCTCGGCGAGCTGGCCTTCGGCGATTTTCCCGCCGAGCAGGTGCGCGACGGCGTGATCGCCGCCTGGGCCTTCGCCGCCGCCGACCCCTACCGCGCGGCGACGCACAACAAGGGCATCATGAACGGCGTGGACGCGGTGGTGATTGCCACCGGCAACGACTGGCGCGCCATCGAGGCCGGCGCGCACGCCTACGCCGCCCGCGAAGGGCGTTACACCAGCCTTTCGACCTGGGGCATGGACCGCGACGGCAACCTGGTCGGTTCGCTGGAGATGCCCATGGCGGTCGGCACGGTGGGCGGGGCCACCCGCGTGCATCCCGCCGCGCGCGCCGCGCTCAAGTTGATGGGCATCCAATCCGCCGCGCAGCTGGCCGAGATCATCGTCTCGGTGGGGCTGGCGCAGAACCTGGCTGCGCTGCGCGCACTGGCAACCGAGGGCATCCAGCGCGGGCACATGGGGCTGCACGCGCGCCAGGTGGCCATCGCCGCCGGCGCCGAGGGCGACGAGATCAACCGCCTGGCCGATCAGCTGGTGGCGGAGAAATCCGTGCGCATCGACCGCGCCGAAGAGATACTACAAGAGTGGAAGAAATGAGAAGAGATATTCACCACGGAGACACGGAGATCACGGAGAAGAGTCTTAAGAGAAAGAAGAGAAGATTAATTACCAGACTCTAAAGGGAGTGAATATGTTTCATGAGGATTTGACCCGGAAAATCATTGGAGCAGCCATCGAAGTCCACAAACAATTGGGACCCGGACTCCTCGAAAGCGTTTACCAGGCCTGCCTCGCTCGCGAGTTGGATTTGTGCGGCCTTCACTTCGAACAACAAAAAGACTTGCCGGTTGAGTACAAAGGCGTAAGATTGGAGAGTGGTTTGCGATTGGATTTCATCGTGGAAGATAAGGTAGTTATCGAGATCAAATCCATCGATGCCCTTCACCCTATCCATGAAGCACAATTGCTCACATACTTGAAACTCACAGGATGCAAAGTTGGCCTTCTAATCAATTTCAACGTCGCAGTCCTCACGAAAGGGATCGTCCGTAAGGTATTATGATACTTTCTTTACCAAATCTTTTTCTTCTCCGTGCTCTCCGTGTCTCCGTGGTGATTCCCTTCCTTCCGTTTATAAAGGAATAACTAATGGATAATAATTCAACCCGCTTACTCAAACCCGACCGGCCCGTTGGTATCGTCGGCTACGGCGCCTACGTGCCGCGCTACCGCCTGCCCGCCGCCGAAGTGGCCCGCGTGTGGACCGGCAGCAAAGGCGGCTTCCCGGTCAAGGAAAAAGCCGTGCCCGGCCTCGACGAAGATGTCATCACCATGTCGATCGAAGCCGCGCGCAACGCCCTCGCCCGCGCCCACATCGACCCCACCGAGCTGCGCGCCGTGTGGGTCGGCTCCGAATCGCACCCCTACGCCGTCAAGCCCACCGGCACGGTCGTCGCCGAAGCCATCGGCGCCTCCGAGGATATCCAGGCCGCCGACTGGCAGTTCGCCTGCAAGGCCGGCACCGAGGCGCTGGTTGCCGCCATCGGCATGGTCGGCTCGGGCATGGCACGCTACGCCCTGGCCGCCGGCATGGATACCGCCCAGGGACGCCCCGGCGACGCGCTCGAATACACCGCCGGCGCGGGCGGCGCGGCCTTCATCGTCGGGCCTGCCGAAGAGGCCGTGGTGAACATCGAAGCCAGTTATTCCTTCGTCACTGACACGCCCGACTTCTGGCGCAGGCAGCACGCCCACTACCCCGAGCACGGCCAGCGCTTCACCGGCGAACCGGCTTACTTCAAGCACATCTCCACCGCCGGCGAGCGCCTGATGGAAGAACTGGGCGTCACCGCCGCCGATTTTGAGTACGGCGTCTTTCACCAGCCCAACGCCAAATTCCCACAGCGCGTCGGGCAGATGCTCGGCTTCAGCCTGGAACAGATCCAGACCGGGCTGCTCGTGCCGGTCATCGGCAACACCTACGCCGGCGCGGCGCTCATCGGCCTGACCGCCGTGCTGGACGTGGCCAAACCCGGCGACCGCATCCTGATGGTCTCGTTCGGCTCCGGCGCCGGATCGGACGCCTTCATGCTGCGCGTCACTGAGCGCATCGCCGACCACCGCGACGCCGCCCCCAAAACCGCCGACTACATCGCGCGCCGCACCGAGATCGACTACGCCACCTATGCGCGCTACCGCGGCAAGCTGCTGACCGAATAGGAGGCCCAGATGCGTGAAGTTGTCATTGCCGGGGTCGGGCAGACCCCCGTGGGCGAACACTGGGAGCTCTCGCTGCGCTCGCTGGCGCACCGCGCCGTTTCAGCCGCGCGCAAGGATGCAGGCGATATGCGTCCCGACGCGCTCTATATAGGCAACCTGCTGGGATCGGTGCTTTCGCACCAGGCCAATTTAGGCTCGCTGGTCGCGGGCAACAGCGGGCTGGAGGGCATCGAAGCCGTCACCGTCGAGGCCGGCGAAGCCTCCGGTGCGGGCGCCATGCGCGTGGGCTACCTGGCGGTGGCCAGCGGCCTGATCGACACCGCGCTGGTGTTGGGCGTCGAAAAATACACCGACGCGGTCGGCCCGCAAACCGAGGCCGCCGTCAGCCAGGTGCTGGATATGGATTACGAGGGCATGCAGGGGCTGACTCCCTCCGGGCTGGCCGGGCTGGTCGCGCAGCGCTACTTATATGAAACCGGCGCGCCGCGCAGCGCGCTGATGCCCTTCGCACTCATCGCGCACGAGAACGGCGCGGGCAACCCCAACGCCATGTACCGTAAGGCGATCAAACCGGCCGTCTACGAGAACGCCGAAGCCGTCGCCGACCCGCTCAACCTGTTCGACCTGGCCCCCTACGCCGACGGCGCTGCCGCGGTGCTGCTGACCACGCCCGAAAAGTTGAGCGCCGAAGCGCGCGGGCGCGCCGTGCGCGTGACCGGTTCGGCTGTTTCGATCGACACGCTGGCGCTGCACGACCGCCCCGACCCACTGGCCTTCGAGGCCGCCCGCCGCGCGGTGGAGGCTGCCTGCAAGCAGGCTGGCGTGCTGCTGGGTGAAATGAACCTGTTCGAGACCTGGGATAGCAGCTCGATCTACGCGCTGCTCACGCTCGAGGCCGCCGGCCTGGCGCCGCGCGGCGAAGGCTGGAAGCTGGCGCAGGCTGGCGAGTTTGGACTGCGCGGGCGCATGCCCATCCTTACGCTGGGCGGCAACAAGGCGCGCGGCTACCCGCTGGGCGCGGCTGGAGTCTACCAGGTGGTCGAGGCAGCGCTGCAACTGCGCGGCGAAGCCGGGCAAAACCAGATCCCCGGCGCCAGGCGCGCCCTCACGCTGGCCCTGGGCGGCCCGGCCTCCACGGCCATCGCGCACGTCCTAGAAATATGATTCACCACAGAGACACGGAGGACACGGAGAAGAAAAAAGGATGAAAGAGGAGTAAAGAATAAACCTATTCTTCTCTCTCTTTTCAATTTTCCACTCTGTGCACTCAGTGTCTCTGTGGTTTTTCCCTCTTTGTTTTTCTCTTCTTCTCTCTTCTATTATATTAATCTGCTCCGTGTACTCTGTGTCGCCTGCACCCGAAGGGTGCCGTGGTTAATTTCCCCTCTTTGATAGTTTTTGAGAGTCTCTCCCCGGTATATTGATAGCCGCTGACAGGCCGCGGCCTGTATATTGGTTGAACAAACCTATTTGAGGAGATTTGATTCATGGAAATACCGCGCCATTGGCGTTTGAAGAAACAGCGCTATGCCCTGGTGGGCGAGGAATGCCCGCACTGCCAGGCCAAGCTCTTCCCCCCGCGCGACGTGTGCCCCGAATGCGGCAAGGAAGCCAAGGAACCCTACGCCTTCAGCG
>JAPKMQ010000107.1 GCA_026645875.1 Longilinea sp. | reverse complement strand
TGCCAATGTCGAAGCCGAGGGACTGATACCCTGCGCGCATGCGCCGGCCAATTTCATTTACGCGTTCGATCCGTTCCGGCTCCTCGCGCATCACCTGCAGCGCTGCCAGCGCCGAAGCCGCATTTGAAGCCGGGATGCTGGCGCTGAAGATCAAAGAGCGCGCGTGGTGCTTGATGTAATGCACCACGTCGTGGTTCCCCGCAATAAACCCGCCCAAAGAAGCGAAGGATTTGCTGAACGTAGACATGACCAGGTCGATCTGGTCGGTCATGCCCCAATGTGCCGCCGTGCCGCGCCCCTTGCCCAACACGCCCATGCCGTGGGCATCATCGACCATGATGCGCGCGCCATATTTCCGGGCGATCGGCACCAGGTGCGGTAAATCGGCCAGGTCGCCCTCCATGCTGAACAAGCCGTCCATCACGACCAGCTTGCCCGGTTGCTCTGGCAGGCTTTTCATTACGCGCTCAAAATGCTCCACGTCGTTGTGTCGGTAACGCTCTATTTTTCCGTAGCCCAGCCGTGCGCCGTCGACAATGCTGGCGTGATCGTCCTTATCGAGGATGACAATATCATCGCGGCCCACCAGGGCACTGATGGTTCCCAGGTTTGTTTGCATGCCGGTTGAGAAAATCAGCGCGGCATCCATGCCCACCCAATCGGCCAGTTCGCTTTCCAGTTGTTCGTGCAGCACCAGGGTCCCATTCAGAAAACGCGAGCCCGTGCAACTGGTTCCAAACCGGTCTAAGGCCGCTTTGGCGGCCTCTTTGACCTTGGGGTGCGTGGTCAAGCCCAGATAATTGTTGGATCCGCACATGATGAGACGTTTGCCCTGGTACAGGACTTCTGTCCCTTCATTTTCATTCAGGGGGATGAAGTAAGGGTAGAACCCTTGCTTGATGGCCTCCTTCGCCGTGTCGAACTCGAAGCACTTCGTAAAAATATCCATGACATCGTCCTCAAATGAAGAAAAATGGGATTTTGAGCATGAAAATAACACGATCAAGTATATGAATGATTAAAAATCGACCGTGAAAAATTCGGTTCGGGATCCGGTTAGTGTTGAAAGCGTGTCTCGCCATAACCCCGACTCTGGGCTCAAAAAATGATTATACCCGATAAAGCATTGGAAAAATCCTGGCTGTGATATTATTAAATTTGCACTATCAAAACAGGAGGCTTTTGCCATGGGTTATTACGGCGGAGTGGAAGCCGGCGGCACCAAGTTTGTTTGCATCATTACGGATGAAAGGGCGAAGATCCTTGCGGAAACCCGTTTCCCCACGACCTTGCCGGAAGAAACGTTGCAGAAGACCATCGAATTCTTTACATCCTGGCAGAAGGACCAGCGGCTCTCCCTTGAAGCCATCGGCGTTGCTTGCTTTGGACCGGTGGACCTGGATCCCAATTCAGCCACCTTCGGATATATTACTTCCACGCCCAAGCCCGGCTGGCAAAAAACGGCTGTCACACCGGTCATCTCTGACGCTCTCGGCCTGCCTGTGTTCTTTGATACAGATGTCAATGGTGCCGCGCTTGGCGAAGGCCGTTGGGGTGCGGCTCAAGGCTTGACTGATTTCCTTTACCTGACGATTGGCACCGGGGTGGGCGGCGGCGCTGTGTGCAATGAGAAACCCCTGCACGGTCTGGTGCACCCTGAGATGGGCCACATTCGCCTGCCGCACGACTGGCAGGCCGATCCGTTTCCGGGCAATTGCCCTTTCCACGGCGATTGCTTTGAGGGCATGGCGTCCGGCCCCGCGCTGAAGCGACGCTGGGGCGTTTCAGCCAACACCCTGCCCCCTGAACACCCAGCCTGGGACCTGGAAGCCCGCTACATCGCTTCCGCGCTTGCCAGCTTCATCCTCACCTTGTCACCGCAGCGGATCATCCTGGGTGGCGGCGTGATGGCACAGGCGCACCTCTTCCCGCTGGTCCGCACGTACACCTTGGCCAACCTGGCTGGCTACGTCCAATCGCCGGCATTGCTGAATGACATCGACAACTTCATCGTACCACCGGGCCTGGGGAACCAGGCTGGTTCGCTTGGCAGCATCGCCCTGGCTTTGCAGGACAAGTAAGAGCAAAAATCAACCCCCGATTTATTGGGGGTTGATTTCAAGTAATCTAGATCAGGTCAAGAGCATCCGCGGTCGTCAGGTGGATGCGGATGGCACGCCGTCCGCGGCTAAGCAGGGCTTCGAGGTCACCAAGCGCCTGTGCGCGTTCCAACGTTGCAAAGGTGATTCCCTGCCCGGGGATGTCATAATCCACCGGCGGGTCCTGGGTGATCTGAATAAACACGCCATTGTTTCCACCTCCCTTATGCAACTGGCCGGTGGAATGCAGGAATCGCGGCCCAAATCCCAGGGTGGTCGCGCAGCCCGTCCGCACCAGCACCACCGAGCGAACCTTCTGCAACTTGACCGTGTTGCGGGAGTTTCTCGGCAAATAGGCATTCAGGGCCACGTAATCCACACCGGCAGTCGCCTGCTGCAGGAAAGCCTCCACCACATCAGCAAGCGTCTTTGCGCCGTTCAGGCCCTGAAACTCCTGCCCATACACCCGGCCGCCCTCGCCTTCCCAGATCACCGGGCTTTCTTCCAGGCTGCCAGCTGTTTGGAAAGCAGAAATCTTTTGCTGGGTGCGTTTCTTATTGTCCTGCACATCGGGTTGATTGAACGCATTCACGCCGAGGATAGCGCATGCAACTGCCGTGGCGGTTTCCCAGCGGTAAATCTCAGCGCCCAGGTCATACACATCGCGAACCGGCAACACCAGAGCCGGATGCCCGGCTGCCTGCAGCTTCTTCACTTGTGCGTCCAGGCTGCCGGTCAGGCGCATATACACGAACAACCGATCCCTACCGTAATTTCGCGGCGGAAGTTGAGTTTCCACATCCACGGGAACAATTCCCAGGCCGTTCTTGCCGCTGCTCTCCGCCACCAACTGCTCCTGCCAGGCGCCAAACGCTGCAAGTTCATCATCCGTCAGCAGGGTGAGCTTATCGCGGCCGGCCAGCGCGGCTTCTCCCAGGACGGCACCCAACACCAGCCCCGGATTTCGCGCGGCTGGAACCGAAGGTAGGGATGCGCTCATCATCCCGGCGGCACGCTCCAACCACAGGTTCAGATCAAGCCCGAGCAGCGCCGCGGGAAGCATGCCAAACGCGATCAACGCCGAGTAGCGCCCGCCAACGGTGGGATCGGCCAGAATGACATCCCTGAATCCGCGCTCGCGGGCCTGCTTTTCGACAATGCTGCCGGAATCCGTGATTGCGACAAAGTGATTGCCAGCTTTATTTTTTCCGAGTCCGCGCGCGGCGCGGTTCCAGAAGTAGGCCAGGTGCGCCTGAGTCTCGCTGGTCGAGCCGGATTTGCTGGCGACAATATACAACGTTTTTGCCATCGGCGCACGCTGCGCCGCGCTCCGCACCTGGGCCGGATCGGTGGAATCCAGGATGGCCAGGTCGAGGGCGGGCTGGCCGTTGGCCTGGCGAACGCCGAAGGCAATGCGCAGCACTTCGGGCGCAAGCGACGATCCGCCCATGCCAAGCAGCAGCGCATGGGTGTAGCCTTCGGCCTGGCAGTCGGCCAGGATCCGGCTCACCTGCGGGATCAATGTCCGGCTGGTCTCGGGCGCGCGCAACCAACCAACCCTGCGAAGAATTTCCGCCTGTTCAGCAGGGTCCTGGGTCCATAAGGCCGGGTCGGTCTGCCATAAGCGTTCAATCGCCTTCTGATCGGATAACGCTTTTACCCGTTTAGCCACGCTGTCTTTCAAATCGCCCAATTCCGCCGCACAGGCTGCCCGGCGGTCGTCGATCGTTTTCAGTAGCCCGGTAAATGCGTCCGAAAAGGACTGCACACCTTCTGCTTCGAGCTCATCGGTGACCTGGCTCATGTGAATGCCCAGCGATTCCAGGCCGGCCAGGGCTTTCTCCATACCGACCAGATCCTGGCGGATGGTAACGGCTGCCTCGCCGTGATCGCGGAAGGCATCCAGCGTTTGCGGCGGAACGGTGTTGACCGAATCCGGGGCGATCAGCGTTTCAACATAGATCACATCACGGTAGTTCGGATTCTTGGTGCTGGTGGATGCCCACAGCGGCCGTTGGGTCCGTCCACCTTTCGCCTTGAGCGATTCAAACCGCGTAGAGCCGAAAATGGCTTCGTAGCGGGCGTAGGCCAGGCGGGCGTTTGCAATGGCTGCCTTTCCGCGCAGGCTGGCAGCCTGGGCAGCATTTTGCCCGCCACCCTGAGCCATCTTTTCGAGTTGGGCATCGATCTTGGTATCAATCCGGGACACGAAGAAGGAAGCGACCGAGGCTATCGAGTCGATGGGTAAGCCTTTTGCGGCCCTCTCCTCCAGGCCGCGCAGGTAGGCATCCATGACCTCTTCGTACCGTTGCAGGGAAAAGATGAGGGTCACGTTGACATTGATGCCCGCCGCAATGGCCTGCTGGATGGCCGGGATGCCCGCCTGGGTGGCTGGAATTTTCACCATCAGGTTGGGCCGATTAACCAGTGCCCATAAACGCCGCGCTTCAGAAATCGTTTTTTCGGTATCGTTGGCCAGGTAGGGATTGACCTCCAGGCTGACATACCCGTCTCCGCCATTGGTTGAGTCGTACAACGGCCGGAACAAATCCGCTGCGGCTTGAATATCTTCAACAGCCAGCTGCCAGAAGATTTCCTCTGCGCCCCACCCGGCCCAGGCCATGGGTTTCAGAGCAGCATCATAATCGTTGGTTTTTGCAATGGCGTTATTGAAAATGGAAGGATTGGATGTAACCCCACGAATGTCGCCGTCGCGAATCATTTTGGCCAGCGCGCCATTTTCCAGCAGACGCCGCTGAATGTTGTCGTACCACAACGATTGGCCCAGTGTATGTAATTTTGCGATGCGTGTCATTTCCGCTTCCTCCCAAATGATTCCTGCTGTAACCCGGATTATTTTCCGTATCGAATCCGGGATGATATCCTAGCCTTCGTCTTCCAATTTTTTCATCTTGTTGACCCGACGGACAAAGCGTTCGCCCCCGTCAAACGTGGCCGATAAGAACGCAGCCACCAATTCACGCGCCACCGCCGGCCCAATCACCTGCCCGCCAAGGCACAGCACGTTCATAAAATCGTGCTCCACCCCTTGGTGCGCCGAGTAGGTATCGTGGCACAGGCCAGCGTAGATGCCTTTGAACTTGTTGGCAGTGATCACAACGCCCACACCGGATCCGCACAGGATGATCCCCCGCTCGGCTTCCCCGCGTTGGATCGACCGGCAGGCCTTTTCGGCATAATCTGGAAAATCCACGCTCTCCGGCCCGAAGGTACCAAAATCGAGGGCTTCATGACCCAGTTTTGCAACCATTTCAAGGACCGCCGCTTTTATCGGATAGCCGGCATGATCGCAACCAATGGCTACGCGCATTATTATTCTCCCATACCCAGCAGGCCATGCGCCGTCTCAAGGATTGCCTTGACGGACAAGCCAAACTGGTCATAAATCGTTTGAGCCGGAGCGGATGCCCCGTAATGGTTGATTCCAATGATCTTGCCTTTCGGCCCGACCCATCGATCCCAGCCCTGTGTGACACCTGCCTCCACGGCTATGCGCAACTCCGCCGACGGCGGCAGCACCTGGTCGCGGTAGCTTTGCGTCTGCACATCAAATAATGCCCAGCTGGGCATCGATACGACCCGCACGCTGCGTCCTTCAGTGGCCAGCGTATAGGCTGCCTGCAACACCAGCGACACTTCGGAGCCGGATGCCATCAGGATGATCTCCGGCAGGCTGCCGCCCAGGTCTGCCAACACATAGGCGCCGCGGCTCAAGCCGCTGGCCGGGGCCAGGCGGGTTCGATCCAACGTGGGCACGGCCTGGCGGGTCAGCGCCAGCAATGTCGGCCCATTGCGGCGGCTAATGGCCACGCGCCAGGCTTCAGTGGTTTCATTCGCATCGGCGGGCCGCAGCACCACCAGGTTCGGGATCGCCCGCAGCGACACCAGATGTTCGACGGGTTGGTGCGTGGGGCCGTCCTCACCCAGGCCAATGCTGTCGTGCGTCATCACCCAGATGCTGGGAATGTGGGATAAAGCAGACAGGCGGATTGACGGGCGGGCGTAATCGGTGAATACCAGGAAGGTTGCGCCGTAAGGGATCACGCCGCCGTGAACAGCCATGCCGTTGACAATTCCCGCCATGCCCAACTCGCGGACGCCAAAGTGAAAATTGCGTCCTTCAGGCGTGTCCGCCTGAAACGCGGGCGAGCCGTTGATCCAGGTGTTGTTCGAGGGCGCCAGGTCTGCCGATCCGCCCACCAACTCAGGAATTTTGGCTGCCAGGGCATTGATAACCTTCCCAGAAGCCGCTCGCGTGGCCATGCCTTTGGCATCCGCCGGAAAGACCGGCAAAGCCTCTTCCCACCCCGCGGGCAACACGCCCTTCAAGCGGCGGTTCAATTCGGTCGCCAGGTCAGGATGCGCCTGCTCAAAGGCCTTCAAGCTATCCTGCCAATGGCTTTCCAACGCCTCGCCGCGCTCCACCGCCTGCCGGAATAACGCCAGCACATCCTCGGGGACGTAAAAGCGCGGTTCGAGCGGCCAGCCCAGTTTTTGCTTGGCGCCGTTCAGTTCTTCATCGCCTGGCGGTTCGCCGTGCGCTTTGGAGGTATCCTGCCGGGTAGGCAGACCAAATCCGATGTGCGTACGACAAACGATCAACGACGGCCGCGGGTCAGTTTTCGCCGCCTGGATCGCAGCGTCAATGGCATCCACATCATTGCCGTCGGCCACGTATTGCACCTGCCAGCCGTAGGCTTCAAAGCGTTTGCCGCGGTCTTCGGTAAAAGCCAGGTCGGTGGAACCGTCGATGGTGATGCGATTGTCATCATAGAGATAAATCAACTTGCCGAGCTTCAGGTGTCCAGCCAGCGAAGCCGCTTCTGCGCTGATGCCTTCCATCAGGTCGCCGTCTGTCACCAGCGCGTATGTAAAATGGTCGATAACCGTGTGTCCAGGCCGGTTAAATTCGGCGGCCAGGTGAGCCTCCGCAATCGCCATGCCCACCCCATTGGCAAACCCCTGCCCTAACGGGCCGGTGGTGGTTTCGACACCGGGGGTCACGCCGTATTCCGGGTGGCCCGGCGTCCTGGAACCCCACTGGCGGAAGTTTTTCAAATCGTCCAGGCTGAGATCATAACCGGTCAGGTGAAGCAGAGAATAGAGTTGCATCGAGCCGTGGCCGCCGGATAAGATAAACCGGTCGCGGTTCGGCCATTTGGGGTTCTTGGGGTTATGGCGAAGATGGCGCGTCCAGATGGTGAAAGCGATTGCCGCTGTGCCCATCGGCAGACCCGGGTGGCCGGAGTTGGCTTTCTGAACGCCGTCAGCGGATAAAAAGCGGATCGTGTTGACCGCCAAGTCTTGTAGTTCTTTGTTTTCAGACATTGAGACCTCGCGTTTATTATGTAGATAATGCCAGCCATAATCAATCCATCCGGGCATCCCGGACGAATCGATTTATTCTACCATGATCCCTCTCACTCGAAGAAACCAGAACAGATATAAAAGCGCAGCGGCTGAACCCCGCTGCGCTCTTCATCATCTTGGATGTATTGTTATGCAATCGGGATGCGTTTCAACCGCAGACTATTGGAGACAACAAAAATGCTACTGAAGGCCATGGCACCGGCTGCGAGCATTGGGTTCAGGAAACCCAGCGCCGCCGCCGGGATCAGGATGACGTTATAGAAGAACGCCCAGAACAAGTTTTGCTTGATCACGCGCAGTGTCAAGCGGGAAAGCTTTACCGCTCTCACCACTCCGCGCAGATCACCGCTGATTAACGTCACCGGGGCGGCCGCCATGGCCACATCTGTTCCGCTGCCAATCGCAATGCCCACATCCGCCTGGGCCAGCGCGGGCGCATCGTTGATGCCGTCGCCGACCATCGCCACAACGGCCCCAGCCTGCTGAAGCTCTTTCACCGCGGCTGCCTTGCCATCCGGCAAAACCTCGGCCAGGATTTGATCCACGCCCACCTGCCGGCCGATCGCCTCAGCAGTTTTGCGGTTATCTCCGGTGATCATGGCCACATTTAAGCCCAGTCCGTGTAACGCGCTAATCGCTTCAATCGAGCCGTCCTTGACTGTATCAGCAACCGCAATGATGCCTTGAACCTGGCCGTCCACCGCCACCAGCATGGCCGTTTTCGCCTCGCCCTGCAACCGCTCAATGGCCATTTCCAGATCCGCCGGCTCCAGGCCCTTCTCTCGCATCATGCGCAGGCTGCCCACCGACACCCGGCGGCCGTCCACCTCAGCGGTGACGCCGTGGCCAGCTTCAGCCTGGAAACCGTCCGCCGGGCTGAGCGCCAGGTTACGATTGCCCGCCTCAGCCGCGATGGCCTCGCCCAGGGGGTGCTCGCTTACCTGCTCCACCGATGCTGCCAGGCGCAGCAGCTCATTTTCAGGGCTGCCGACCGCCATTTGCCAGTCCGTCGCAACGACAATATCCGTCACGGCCGGTTGACCGCGCGTAATCGTACCTGTTTTGTCAAGGACAACGGTCGTAATTCTGCCGGCGCGTTCGAGCGCTTCGCTGGACCGGAACAGAATGCCGACCTCGGCAGCCTTGCCGGTGCCGACCATTACTGCTGTCGGGGTAGCCAGACCCATCGCGCACGGGCAGGCAATCACCAGCACCGCCACCATGTGAATCAAGGCACGCGTGAAGGCATCCACATCCGATCCGGTTGCCGGCGCGGGCACCAGCCACAACCAGACGGCAAAGGTGGCCAATGCAATGCCAATTACCACCGGCACAAAGACCGCCGAAACTTGATCGGCCAGCTTCTGGATCGGCGCCTTGCTGCCCTGAGCTTCCTCCACCAGGCGGATGATCTGCGCCAGCGCAGTCTCGCGGCCCACCCGCGTGGCTTCAAATTGAAACGCACCCTGCTTATTGATCGTCGCTCCGATCACTTTTTCGCCGGGAATTTTCTCCACCGGCAGCGACTCGCCTGTCAGCATCGACTCATCCACGCTCGAGCGTCCCTCGACGACCACGCCGTCAACGGGAATCTTTTCGCCGGGCCGCACGCGCACCATGTCGCCCACCAGCACATCCTCCACCGGGATTTCCAGGGGCTCGCCGCCGCGGATCACCCAGGCAGTGCGCGCCCGCAGGCTCATCAATTTCTTGATCGCTTCGCTGGTTCGGCCCTTCGCGCGCGCCTCCAGGTATTTTCCAACCCGGATCAATGTGATGATGACCGCCGCGGTCTCAAAATACACGTGCCCTGGGATCAGGCCTAACATCACCGGTATTGAGTAGAAATACGCAGCGGATGAGCCCATCGCGATGAGTACATCCATGTTTGCCGATCCGTTGCGCAGCGATTTATACCCATTCACGTAGTACTGCCGGCCAACATAAAATTGAACCGGCGTCGCCAGGGCAAACATCACCCACTCCAACCAGGCGGCATGCCGCAATTCCATCGGCAGCAGCCCCAGGTCTCTCGACATGGCAAGCAAAAACAGGGGCAA
>JAPKMQ010000106.1 GCA_026645875.1 Longilinea sp. | reverse complement strand
GGCGGTCTGGCCGGTTTTCGCCCCGGCCGGGCGGCCGATCTCCAGCGGGTTGGGATAGCCCAGGCTGGGCCAGCGCGCGGCTTCGTCAGACAGCACGTCGTTCACCAGGTAGGCCAGCGCCGCGCTCAGCGCGGTCTGCGAGCGGGCCGCGGGCGCGGCAATGCCGCCCTGCCCGGAAAGGTCCTCCACCGAGCGCACCAGCACGGGCTGCAGCGAGCTGGAACCGGCCTGATCGACGCCGTATTCCATGCCCAGCGTGGCAAAAGCACCGTAGGACTGGGCCAGTTGCAGCAAATTGGCGCCGCCGCCCGCGTAGAGCAGCGCGCCGGGTTCACGGCTGCCTTCCAGACCGCCCATCCCCAACGCGGCCGCCGAGCGCCACACCGCTGTGGGGCCGATCTGGTCGATGATCTGGCTGAGCGGCACCAGGTAGTCGTTGGCCAGCGCGGTGCGCAGCCGCTGCGGGCCGTGATAGGCGCGGTCCGGGTTGCCCTCCTGACCAATTGCCGCCGGTCGGCTGGCGGGCACGTCCCACACCAGGCTGGCCGGGCTGTAACCGCGCACGAAGGCCGCCACCGCCGCGAATGGGCTCAGCAGCGAGCCGGGCGGATGGTCGCCCAGCGTGCTGGTTTCGGCGCTGCGCGTCGATTCGCCCACCAGCGCCAGCACCTCGCCGGTCGATGGGTCGGTGACCAGCGCAGAGCCGGTCAGCGATGAAGGCAAGGCCGCGCCGCCGGGGGTGAAGGCCGGCAGCAGCAGCGAGGCCTGGCATTCGGCCCCGCCGGGCAGGCTGGCCTGCGGCGCGCGTCCTTCCAGGCGTGCCAACTGCGTGCGCAGCGCGCAGGAAACCTGCAATTGCAGGTCGTAATCCAGGCTGGTGAGGATGCGCAGCCCGCCGCGCTCCAGCCGCTCGCGCCCATACAGGCCGGCCAGCTGGTTGATGGCCAGGCGCGTGAAGGCCTGCGCGGTCGGGTTGGGCGGATCGAGCGGCTGGCGGAAGGCCAGCACCTTGCGCTGCGCCTGCAGGTAATCATCCTGTGAAATGGCGCCCTGCGCGAACAGGCGGCCGAGCACTTCCTGCTGTTTCTCCAGCGCGGCTGCCGGTGCGTCAATGGGGTTGAGCGCGGGCGCTTCCAACGCGGCGGCCAGCAGCGCGCTCTCAGCCAGGTCGAGCTGGCTGCCGGGCTTGCCCAGGTACAAACGCGCGGCGGAATCGACGCCGTAGGCCAGGTGGCCGAAGGAGGCGCTGTTGAGGTACCACTCCAGCACCTGCGTGCGGCCGTACTGCGCGGTGACCTGCGCGGCCAGCAGGCGCATACGCAGCGCGCGGCGCGTGCCGGCGGGCTCGCCGCCCAGCAGCAGGTCGCTCACCAGGCGCTCGGCCAGTGTCTGCGGTTCGGGGTCCAGCAGGCTGCCCGGCCGGAAGCCGGGGTTTTGCCAGAAACCGGGCTCGTGCAGCATCAGCACGGTCTGCGTGAAAATTGGGCTGATCGGGTCGGACTGTTGCGGGTCGATGGGCAGCATACCGCGCGGCACGCCCGGGTTCTCCAGCGTCAGCAGCAGGTGCTCGCCGGTGCGGTCATAGATGCGCGTGGGCTCCAGCAGCGCGCCGGTTTCAGGGTCCAGCCAGGCAGGCAGTTGGCTGACCGGCGGCAGGTCGGTGGTGAGGCTGGCATAGCCGATGCCCAGGCCGATTAACGCGGCCATCAGCGCCAGGGTCAGCAGGCTGCCCAGCCCGAAGGCCAGGCCGCCCGCGCGCCGGACGGGGGCTGCGCGCCGCTCCAGCGAACGGCGGTGGCGGCGTCTGACCAGCAGGGAGATGGGTTGCGGTCGCACGGCGGCGCTGGGTTACGGGGCGGTGGTTCCGCCCGCTTTGGGCGTGGGGGTGGTTGTGGCTCGAGGTGTGGGGGTAATGGTGACGCGGCGCGTGGCCGAAGCCTGCGGCGACGGCGAAGGCGTGGGCGAGATGATCAGATCCATGCGCCCGTGGATTTCCTCCAGCCAGGTTGCCGGCACCAGTTCGGCGGGCATTTCCAGCAGCGCGCGAAAGTCGCGCAGCGCGGCGGTCATACTGCCGTATTCGTGCTGGGCGATGCCGCGGTAGTAATACACCTGCGCCAGGTCGGCATCCGAGCGCGACAGGTTTTCGCAGGCTTCAAACAGCGCGAAGGCTTCCTTGGTCGCGTTCACCTTCAGGTCGGCGCGCGCCAGCGCCAGGTTGGCGGCGAACGAGTCCATGTTGATCACGTAGGCGTTGGAGAGGTCGCGGCGCGCCTGCTCATATTCTTCCAGTTCCAGGTTGACCAGCCCGCGCTGGTAGAGCGCCTCGAAGGATTCATCGTCCAGCGCCACGGCGCGGTCGAGCGTTTCGAGCGCCATCTCAAACTGGTCCTGTCCGGCGTAGGCCGCGCCCAGCCAGGCCAGCGCTTCGGAGTCGGGATTGGCGTATTGAATGTAGAGGCGCAGCGGCTCAAGCGATTCTTTGTACTGGCCGTCCAGTTGCAGCGCGCGGCCCAGCAGCTTATAGGCTGGCAGGCTGGCCGGGTTGCGCTCGATTCCCGCGCGCAGCGCGTCGGCCGCCTCGGCGGGCAGGCCCTGCGCCAGCAGCACCTCGCCGCGCAGCAGGTCCACCTCTGGCGAATCGGGCAGCAGCAGGGCGGCTTCGTCCAGCGCTGCGCCGGCCTCCTCCAGCCGTCCGGCCTGAAGAATGTCCAGGCGGGCCGTTTCCAGGAAGATCTCGCCCAACAGCGGGTCGAGCGCGGCGGCCTTCTCCAGGTCGGCGCGGATCGAATCGGCGTAGGCGCGCGGGGCTTCGTCCAGGCGCAGGCGCGCGCGCCCCAGGTAGGCCGGGGCGAAATTGGCGGATTTTTTGATGGCCGTGTTGTAGGCTTCCAGCGCTTCCTCGGGGTTGCCCGCCTGACGCTGTGCTTCGCCGATGAAGTAATACAGGTCGGGCGCGTCCGGCTCGATGTCGATGATCTGTTCAAAGTAGCTGATGGCGCTGGCCCATTCGCCGCGCTCGTAGGCGCGCACGGCCGAGCGGTAGGCCTCGGTGCGCGGGTGCGGGGTCTGGGCGTACAGCGGCGTGGGCGAAAGCTTCAGGTCGCCCCACGGCGGGGTGGGTGTGGGGGTGGTGCCGCGCCCGGGCAGCGAAGTCTGGGTGGGCAGCGTGGTGGACGTGGCGTTGACGATGAACACGCCCGAAGGCCCGCCCTGCTGAGCTTTGGGCCGCAGCAGCCGGCTGGCGCCAAAGGCCGCGCCGGCAAGCAGCATCACCACCAGCACCGCGCCGGCCGCGTAAAGCGCGATCGACCGCCAGGCTTTGGCGGCCAGTTTCTTCTGTTCTTCGGCTTCTTTTAATAGCGAGGGCTGCCAGTTGCGCTTCTGCGCCGCGTAAGGCACCACCAGGCTCTCATCCACGGGCAATTCGCCCAGCACGGTCAGACCGCGGCGGGCCATCACGTTTTGCGGGTCCAGGCGCAGGGCCTCCTTCAGGCAGAAGACGCGCTCCTTGGGGCTGTCGACCACCGTGCTCATCCACACCCAATAGTCGACGCGTGACGGGTTGAGCTTGATCAGGCGCGCCAGCAGGTCGCGCGCGCGGTTGCGGTCGCGCTGCTGCAGGGCGGTAAAGGCCTCATGGGCCATTTTTTCTTCGGGCGTGGGCATAGGCAAAGTGTAGCACAGGCGCGAATGGCGGGCAAGCGCGGGCCGGGCGGGCGGGGTTGACAGTTTAGTAAGGAGGAAGAGGATTCACCACGGAGACACGGAGGACACGGAGAAGATAAAGAAGAGAGAGAAGAGAAGAAGAAGGGCTGATTTCTGATCGCTGATTTACGATTGAAAAGAGAATCTGGTCTTGATTGTTGGGTTTTGTGGTGAGCCGTTTCCAACAGGAGGCCGGTACAAACTACCCCTCAACCCAACCTACCAAATCTGATCTGCGGTAAGGGCGAGGCGAGAATAATCACCCCGGCATGCCCGGGCTGTCAGAGCCTCGCCCCATGCGGCGGAGAAGAAGCCATCATGCCCGTAAGGGTACCGAGATCACACGGGGCGCGGATAAGAGAATCCAACCGGGCTGTGTAAGGGCGAGGCGACGGCCCTATTTGGCCGACACCAGCCGGATCAATTGCGGAAAATGCTGGTTGACCACCGCGCGGATATCGTAGGTTTGCGCTTCGTTGCACCACAGGCTGGTAAAGAAAAAACACGTTCCAATAAAGGTATTGCAAAGAATTTCAACCGAAATTTGATCCGAAAACTCTCCAGATTGCTGCCCTTTTTCAAGCGCGTCCATCAAAATTTTGTAGAGAGAATTTTCCAGCAGGTTGCCCGCCAGCTTGATTTCCGAGAATAAAAACGTCGAGTAGATCTGCGCGACCAGTTCGGGCCCTTTGATGAAATACAAATCCAGGTAACGGTTCATCACCGCCAGGATGGCATCGCCATAGGACGTTTTATCCGTCTGCGCGTAGAAGGCCAGCAATTCGGCATTCTCTTCGCCAATAAAAGACAACAGGACTTCCACTTTGGATTGGAAGTAATGATAAAAGGTCCCGACGCCGACCCCGGCTTCGGCGCAAATATCCTTGACCGTCGTTTCAGCGAAACCCTTGGAGCGGATCAACGCCACGACCGCATCGATGATTGCCTGCTGGGTCTGTTTGCCTTTTCTGGTTAAAAACTCCCCGCCGGCCGGGTTGACTTTTGCCATCATTTTCGCCCTGTCTTGTTGATTGACTTCTCCATAACATGATTATATACTGAAAACGATAATAGAATACATTCTATTATAAACGAACCTATTCTAATCCCCCGCTAACCCAATTTGCCGTCAGGTGAATCCGCGCACAGGACCGCCCAGAGCAGGTCCAGCCGGCGCCTGAAACGGTCACCTGAGCCCTGGAGGATGAGCAGCACGATGAAAACCACCATCAATTACGCCCTTACCCTGGTTTTATGGATTGTTGCCATCGTTTTATGGGCCGCGCTGTCCTTTCCCTACCTGTTCCTGTTTCTCCTCGCGCTTCATTTCGTTGAGCTGGTCGTCATTGGGTTCAAAACCGGCAGGGAATGTGGCGTCGGCGCGGGCAAAAGCATCCTGATGTGTATGCTGTACGGCTACAACTGGTGGCTGCCGCTGCGCAGGCAGATGAAGGCGGAAACCTCCACGCCTTAAAACAGACATGCCGGGCGCGGAGAAACCTCCCCACGCCCGGCAATTTTTTATGCGTTGGCTCAGGCAACCCGGTCGGCCATCTGGATGGCCTCGACCGGGCAGGCCTTCTCACAAATGGCGCAGCCGATGCAGCGTTGTTCCGCCGCCAAAACCGGGTAGGCTTTTTTATACGCGTCCACGTCGCACTTTGACAGCTCGAGGCAGCTCACCGGGCAGGCCTGGTCGCACAGGCCGCACGCCACGCAGATCATATAATCAAAAACGGGTATTTGTTTGGCAGCCATCTCACACCCCCTCGGCTTGCAGTGCATCCAGGCCCAGGCCGGCGACCGTCTCAGGGGTTGGAATGCCCGTGTTTTCGCCCCAGCCGAAGGTTTTCCAATGGACGCGCATCAGGTCGTCGATGGGAACCGTCCGGCCCTTCAACGGCCCGGCCTGCAGGGGCGGTTCGCCGATCATGCGACTGCTCATCTTGAATTGCCAGGGGTCGATGCCCTGCTTGATGTTGAACATCTGGCGCAGCGTTTGAATGCGCTTGCCGATCTCCATGTATTCGTCCGCCGTTTTTCCCCAACCGGTGGCGGCTTCCAGGTATTTGAACAGGTCCCAGTTGTTCACGCCCATCAGCATGGCATAATAGCAGCCGCCCGCGCCGTCGAGAACCTCCTTGTAGCACGAGCAGGCCACCGATTTAACGCCCGCCTCTTCAGAAGCGACGTAATCCTCATCCTTCAGGTGAGACAGGCCGGGCGGCGCCCAGGAGACCTTTTCCCAGAGATGCAGGATGTCGTAATACTGGCCTGAGCCGATGGTATGCCGGCCCGGGGTGGGGTCGGCGCTGAAGTGCAGGCCCAGCAGCGGGTCCATGCGCGAGTCGTGCATGCCGGGTTCCTGCCCGCCGGCGTGCACCGCGTAAGCCGAGGAGCGCGAACCCAGTTTTGCCGCGGCCGCTTTCACGCCGTCGGCCAGCAGATCGCCTATTCCCTGGCGGGCAATCATCCGTTTGACCAGTTCAACGATCGCGGCCGCGTTTCCCCAGCTCAGCTCCAGCCCGCCGGTCATTTCGGGGGTGAGAATCCCATTTTCATAGCACTCGATGGCAAAGGCCACCGTGCCGCCCGCCGAAATGCTGTCCATGCCGGCCCGGTTGAGCAGTTCGTTGATGTACAGGATCGTGCCCAGGTCCTTGTTCATCACCAGCCCGCCGAACGAGGCGCAGGTTTCATACTCCGGCTTGTGCGTGTGGGTGAATTCGCCGCCGTGGATGTCGCGGATGTCCACGATTCCGCCGCAGCCCACGGCGCAGCCCGCGCAGTGGTATTTGCGGGTTTCCCTGCGCACGATGTGATCGGGGTTGATATTGCGGTAATGCGAAGCGTCATAATCGACCACCGAGCCGCGCCAGTTTTTGATGGGCGAATCGCCGCTGGTGGCGCCCATGCCGTTGTTCATGATCGAGCCCCATTTTTTCAGCAGCATCACCGTCATAAAGCCGTCCAGCGGGGCGGTTTTTTTCATGCGGCTCAGCATCCGGCCCGCCAGCGGAAACAATCCGCCGCGGACCAGGCCGGGCACGTTTTGTTTGCGCACCCGCGCGGCCAGTTGTTTGCTGTATTTCTTCATCGTGGCCGGATCCTGGCAGCCAATCGGCTTCACCCCGGCCAAAACGACGGCTTTGAGCCGCTTTGAGCCCATCACCGCGCCCACCCCCGAGCGGGCCGCCATCCGCCCGCCGTCGTTGCAAATGCCGGCGATCAACGACAGGTTTTCTCCGGCAGTACCGATGACGGCCACGTCCGGTTTTTTGGCCTTCCAGTTTTCCTTTTGCAGGATTTGCTCGGCTTCCACGGCATCCAGGCCCCACACGTGATTGGCCGGCCTGAGCTCGGCGCGCCTTTGATCTACATATAAGTACACCGGTTCGGCCGCGGCTCCGGTAAAGAAGATGGCATCGTAGCCGCATTGTTTGATGGCCGGCGCCAGTGTGCCGCCGCAATTGGCGTCGCCCCAGCCGCCGGTCAGCGGCGACTTGCACACCGCCAGCCAGCGCCCGGTCATAAAGCCCGGCGTGCCAGTCAGCAGCCCGCTGACCAGCCCCAGCATGTTCTCCGGCCCCAGCGGGTCGGCGCCGGCCGGGATGTGCTGGTAGAGGAAGTAGGCGCCCAGCCCCACCCCGGCCAGGTACTGCTCATACACGGCGTCCGGCACGCTTTCGGCGCGGATTTCGCCGCTGGATAAATTGACGAACAACACCTTCCCGACGTAGCCTTTCATGCAGCCTCCTGGGGCGTGCTCATCCCCCCGAAATGGGGAAAAGAAAAGCGACCGTATCCCCGTCCTTTAGTTCCGTATTCCAGCCGGCGCGTTCGTAGTTGACGCTGCAAAAGAAGGAGAAGCGCAGCGGCAGCGGGATTTTCAGCTGGCGGTACAGGTGCGAAAGCGTGGCGCCTTCGTTGAGCTGAACGCAGCCGTCCGCTCCGATTGGATCGTGGTTGATGAATGCTGGCGCGTAAACTTTGACCTTGATGATGGTTCTACTCCTGGCAAAATCCGTTTCGCTGCGCCCGGCGAATGAATGGAGCGCATCCTGGGGATGGGCTGGATCGAATCAGACGCGCGATGTGGTTTCTGGGCGGGGGAGTGGAAAATATAGAATACATTCTATTTTAATAGAATATGTTCTATTGAAGAATCATTATATAGGGGCCAGGCGGGGCTGTCAAGTGGGTTTCGGGGCAAGGTTGTTCGCCGGATGCCCTGCCGGAAACCTCGCCCTGTGCATATCACCCACCAGGGCAAGGCTCCGCGGCACGGATCATCCATCCTTGGTTTCTCTTGCCTCGCCCTTACCCGGGGATGGGTTCCAAAATGAACGACCCAGCCCGGATATCACCGAATACCGCATTCCTTATACCGCATCGCCGAATCAACGAATACCGAATCAACGCTTCTCTCCCATTTTCTCCTACACGAATTTTTCGAAATCCCTTGACTCTTTTTTGGTTCTGCATATAATTAGCGAGCTGTCAGAAACAGGCAGCCCGGTCGCAGAAATCCGACCGCTAAAAATCGAAAACGACCGCAAAGCAAGGCCCAAAGCCGATGAGCAAGCGATAACATCGGCGAAAAATATGCAAATTCGGGTCTTGACAAGCCACAGACTTTGAGCTAGAATTAAGCTCCTGACTGAGAACGGATTTAGCGCAAGCAAATCCATCAAAACAGAATAGTCGTGGCAGAAGCGCCGAAGACATCGCTGTGAGAGCCGGTGTTGACCAGAGGATACGAAGGGAAACATCGGTTTTTTGCGCCTTTTTACCGGCCGGTCGCGACGAAGAACGGCAGAACCTTAACAACTGAAGAGTGATAGGAAAGCGAGCCCTTGAGAGAGAAGGAGTCCAAAACGACTGAAAACAGCCGCAAGGCTGAGCAAGTTGTTGCGGAGAGTTTGATCCTGGCTCAGGATGAACGCTGGCGGCGTGCCTAATACATGCAAGTCGAACGGAGATTGTAGCAATACGGTCTTAGTGGCGAACGGGTGAGTAACGCGTTGGTGACCTGCCCCGAAGCGTGGGATAACGGTCCGAAAGGACCACTAATACCACATGTGATCCCGAGGAATAGATACTTGGGATGAAAGGAGCAATTCGCTTCGGGAGGGGCCTGCGTCCCATCAGCTAGTTGGTAGGGTAACGGCCTACCAAGGCGATGACGGGTAGGGGACCTGAGAGGGTGGCCCCCCACAATGGAACTGAAACACGGTCCATACACCTACGGGTGGCAGCAGTAGGGAATATTGGTTAATGTGCGAAAGCGCGAACCAGCAACGCCGCGTGTGCGATGAAGGCCTTCGGGTTGTAAAGCACTTTTTGCAGGGAAGAGGAAGGACGGTACCTGCCGAATAAGCCTCGGCTAACTACGTGCCAGCAGCCGCGGTAAAACGTAGGAGGCGAGCGTTATCCGGATTTACTGGGCGTAAAGCGCGTGCAGGCGGCATGGCAAGTTGGATGTGAAAGCTCCCGGCTTAACTGGGAGAGGTCGTTCAATACTGCCAGGCTTGAGAGTGGTAGAGGGAAGTGGAATTCCGGGTGTAGTGGTGAAATGCGTAGATATCCGGAGGAACACCAGTGGCGAAAGCGGCCTCCTGGCCCATTTCTGACGCTCAGACGCGAAAGCTAGGGTAGCAAACGGGATTAGAGACCCCGGTAGTCCTAGCCGTAAACGATGTGAACTTGGCGTTGGTGGGGTTAAATCCATCAGTGCCGTAGCTAACGCGATAAGTTCACCGCCTGGGGAGTACGGCCGCAAGGTTAAAACTCAAAGGAATTGACGGGGGCCCGCACAAGCAGCGGAGCATGTGGTTTAATTCGATGTTACACGAAGAACCTTACCAGGGTTTGACATGTAGGTGGTAGTGAAGCGAAAGCGGAACGACTCTTCGGAGAGCCTGCACAGGTGCTGCATGGCTGTCGTCAGCTCGTGTCGTGAGATGTTCGGTTAAGTCCGCTAACGAGCGCAACCCCCGCTGTGTGTTACAAGTGTCACACGGGACTGCCGGTATT
>JAPKMQ010000105.1 GCA_026645875.1 Longilinea sp. | reverse complement strand
CGAGGCGGTGTCCTTATTGAAGCGCAGGAGGATCTCGTTGACCTCTTTTTCGGTGTAGCGCACCCCCGGCTCGAAGGCCTTGAGCGCATAGCGAAGGATGACGGCGAACTTCTTCTCCTGGGCGGGGAAGGCGGTGATGCGGCCTTCAGAGTTGGTGAAGGAACGCAGTACTTTGCGGTCGAACAGGTCGCCCTCTTCAGGTTGGGCCGCGGGCGAAGCGGCCAGTTGGTCTTTCAATGTTTGTGCCATTTGAGCAAGCTTTTCTGTGTGCAATGAATAGATGTAGAAGTGACCCTCGGCGCGCGCCGAAACAAGCTCGACGTGCGTGAGATAAGACAGGTGGTGCGAGGTGGTGGAGACCGAAAGGCTGAGCAGCTCGGCCAGTTCGCCCACGGCGCGCGGTTTTTCGGCCAGCAGGCCGATGATCTTCAGGCGGTTGGCATCCGCCAGCGCCTTGAAGAACTCGAGCAGCACCTCGTTGGGGGTGTTGGTTTCTTCCATGCGAATCTCCTTGATAACATTTCGATCTATATAGAAATGATTCTATATCGATTTGGAATTTTGTCAAGGGGAAACGGGAAATTCATCGGAAAAACCCTTAACGTACAGGCAGGATGGATAGATCAGGGAGGATTATAATCATTCCAGGCGCGCGGGCTGCGCCGGACAAATTATCTTTCCATTCCCATCAACGAGGCGAACAATGATCCATAAGTTTTCCTTGCGGCGCGTGATCTGCGCTTTCGGGCTGATTGGCCTGATGATGTTTCCATCTGCCGGAGCGAATTTGGGTTCCGTTTCGGCCCAACCCCCGGCGCCCGCCGGCTGGGAAGCCTACCTGGCGCAGTGCACGCCGGAGTGCAGCCCGCTCGTGCGCCAGATCGCCGCGCCTGAGGGCGAAACCCTCACCGTTACGAACGCAGGCGAGGAACTCAACGGCGATCTCTCCAGCCCGGCGGCGTTGATCGCCAACCCGGGGCCGGACGGCATTTCGCTGCGCGAGGCGATCATCGCGGCCGAGGCCAGCCCCGAGTTCGACGTGATCCGCTTTGCCCCGGCGTTGAGCGGCGCGCAGGTCAGCACGCAATTCGGCGTGCCGGCGCTCGAGCGCGGCAACCTGCTCATCGATGGCGACATCGACGCCGACGGCAGCCCCGACATCACCCTCGACGGCACCGGGTCGGCGCGGGACACTGGCTTCCTGGTGTACGGCGGGTCAAACGTGCTGATCCGCGGCTTCACCGTGCGCAACTTTGCCAAGCACGCCGTTTCCATCAGCCCCGACCCGGCCAACGGCAAACCGGCCATCAGCGGGATTGTTGTGTATCAAAACGACCTCTCCAGCGCGATGAATGCGGTTGAGCTGAACATGTGGCAGATGGGCAATTCGGCCATTCGCAACGTGGAAATTGTGGAGAACAACCTGCACGACAGCGGCGGCGGCGTTTCGGTGCATGCCGGCATGGGCGACGGCGCGAGCAACAACCAGGTGGAGGGGATCAAAATTATCTCCAACATCATCAACAACCCCGGCTACTATAACGCCGTTTTCATCTCGCCGGCTTCGTGGATCGGCCTTTCGAATAACGCCATCCGCGACGTCGAGATCCGCGGCAATACCATGAGCAACCACATCAACACCACCATCCTGATCGACGCCTCCAATCAGGTCAATTGCCACAACAACATCACCGAAAACATCCTCATCGCCGGCAACCGGCTGGACGGGCAGGACGTGACCATCGAGGTGCTTTCCGAATCGGGCATGTATTCAATGGGCAACCTGGTGAACAACATCGCCATCACGGGTAACCTGATCACCACCGGCGGCATCCAGTTCAGCGGCGCCACCGGTTACAGCGCGCACGACAATGCCATCACCAATGTGCTGATCGAGCGCAACCTGATCCATGCGTGCATGGCGAACGGCATCTATCTGTCCGCCGGGTCGGGCGGGGCCTACCATAACACGCTTGAGCACGTCACCTTGCGCAGCAACGCGGTGTATGATTGCGCCGACGCCGGCATCCTGCTGCACGGCGATACCTTCAGCAGCCCGAACAACACCATCCACGACGTTACCATCACCAACCAGACGCTGGTGGACAATGGCAATTCGTGGGCGGGGGGTATCAACATCAACACCAAGGACGCCAGCAACACCATCACCGGGGTCAGCTTCACCAACTCGATCCTGTGGGGCAACGCGGGCGGCGATGCGATCCGCGGATCGCTGATGCCGGCGGTGGTGGCCTACAACCTCCTGGGCGACGCGCGCTTCACCGGCGCGAACGGCAACTTCTACCAGGATCCGCTCTTCGCGGACCCCACGGCGGTGGATTACCGGCTGCAGGCGGGTTCACCGGGCGTCGATAGCGGCGATCCGGCGGGTGCGTCCATCGGCGCGCAGGACCTGGACGCCCACCTGCGCCTGTGGGACGGCGACGGTGACGGGAACGCGGTGGTGGACCGCGGCGCGTGGGAATTGGGCGCGATCGCCATGCAGGAGATCAATGTGCGCGCCAACGGCGTTTCGATCCTCGACGGCGACGTGGTACCCGCGCCCTGGGACGGCACCGATTTTGGCGCGGCCGAAGTTGGAGCCGCATCCGTGGAGCAGGTCTTCACGATCGAGAACAGCGGCGCGGCGGTGATGACCCTGAGCGGCGACCCCGTGGTGGCCATTGCAGGGGCGCAGGCCGGCGATTTTGCCGTGCTCGCGCAGCCGGACGCGCAGGTGGCCGGGGGCGGATCGGTCAGCTTTACCATTGCGTTTGCGCCGCAGGCCGCCGGTCTGCGCCAGGCTGTGGTGAGCATTGCCAGCGACGATTCTGATGAGAACCCATTCACATTCGCCATCCAGGGCAGCGCGACAACGCCGCCTCCCCCCGCGCCGGATATCGAGCTGCGCGGGAACGGCGTGCCCATCGCCAACGGCGACAACCTGCCGGGGACAGAAGACGGCACCGAATTTGGCAGCACACCTGCCGGCGGGGGGATGGTGCAGCACACATTCACGGTCCACAATTGGGGGGACGCCACGCTGAACCTGGAAGGCGTGGCCATCAGCGGGGGGAATTCGGACGATTTCTGGGTCGTCGCGCAGCCTGCCGCGCAGGTGGCCGCCGGGGATTCGGTCAGCTTCACGATTGCGTTCACCCCGCAAGCTGCAGGGCTGCGCCAGACCACGGTCCGAATTGCCAGCGACGACGCCGACGAAACCCCCTACACGTTTGCCATTCAGGGCACTGCCACAGCCGCCCCGCTTCCGGAAATGGATCTGCGCGGGAACGGCGTGTCCATTGCCAGCGGCGACAACCTGCCGGGAACGGCGGACGGCACCGAATTTGGCAGCACACCTGCCGGGGGAGGGATGGTACAGCGCACCTTCACGATCCACAACACCGGCGATGGCGTGCTGAATTTAACCGGCAATCCGGTGGTAGCCATCGGCGGGGCGCAGGCCGGTGATTTTGCAGTGATTGCGCAGCCGGGCACGCAGGTGGCCGCCGGGGAATCCATCAGCTTCACGATCGAATTCACCCCGCAAGCTGCCGGGCTGCGCCAGGCTGTGGTCAGCATCGCCAACAACGACGGCGACGAGAACCCCTATACGTTTGCCATCCAGGGCACGGGTACGGTTGCCCCGCCGGTGCGGCTGTTTCTGCCGCTGGTGTTGAACCTGAAACCCTGAGGGGCGTCCGGGGACGGCATCTGCCTGCGTCTATTTGAGAATCAACGGCGGACTGAGGATATGGACGGGCGGCGGTCCGGCTGGCTCCTGGATGGCACCCGAAAACTTGCCCAACAGGTCGGTGGTGGAAAGCAGGGAAACCGCGCCGATGGCCGGGTCGATGGGACAAGTGTGTCCGTGGTGTCGCTGAGCGAATAGAGCACCTGCGCCTGCGGGGTATAAACTACACAGCAAAAGGCGTTGGGGGCGGTGCCGGCGGCTGACGAGGAGCGGAGAGCGACCTGCAGGCCCTGGATTAATGCAAAACAGCATGGTCTTGATGCTGTGAAAAAGCATTGATAAATTTAGTTTATATCACAAACTAGTTATTGACAAAGAGTAAATAGCGTTGTATACTGGTTCTTGTAACAAACAATGCGATGTTGGAAAGGAATTATGACATGGATAATCCGATTCGTATCCGTTACATCACGCGCAATTTTGACGCGCTGCAGGGCTTAAAAATGGTGCCCTTCGGCCTATATTTTCTGGCTATGGGAGCCGGCTGGCTTGGGGAACAGGGAGATTTGTCGCTCAGTTTGCCGGCTTTCTTGCTGGCACTGCTGGCTTACTGGCTGCTCGGTCGTTACTATGCGCGCAATTTTGGCCGGGTGGAGCCAGAAAAGGGCCAGGTGGTTTTCAACTTCCTTTTGCCATTGATGATCCTCTTGCTTTTGTGGGTCGCATCTTTTGTCGATTACGCGATGCGCCTGCCGGTTTCGATCTTTGGCTTGACTCTGGCATTGGTTCTATTCGCCTGGTGGTGGTTACAGGAGCCGCGAAACCGGATCCATTACGCTGTCATGGCAGGATTGGTCGCATTGATTAGCCTGGCGCCGTTGGGTGGAATTGGACAAGGATGGTCAATCATCCAACCGCCGGGAAATCTTTTCCACCTGCTTGTCGGCGCGATTCTGGCCGTCGGTGGAATTCTGGATCACCTGGTCCTGATCAAAAGCTTTCCCCAGGGGAGGACTGCATGAGCGACCTCTTTGAGGAACTCGCCGGCATCAACAAACTGATCCACGAACCGGCCCGCCTGGCGATTCTGACGGCTCTCTCTGTGTGCAAGAGCACCGATTTCACCTATTTGCAGCGGCTAACCGGGTTGACCCAGGGCAACCTGTCGGGCCACCTGGGCAAACTGGAAGAAGCGGGATACCTGGTAATCACAAAACAAATTTCCGGCAAACGCCCGCTGACAACCATTTCGATCACCCCATCCGGGCGGCAAGCAATTGAGAGTCACTGGGCCGGGTTGGAGAGGCTTCGGGATCAGGCGCGCAGCTGGCAGCCCGACGACCGCTAATTGTTAACCCTTTCAGGGCAGACCGCTAATTGCCTACCAAGCTGCAGACCTGCTCGATCTGCTCGGGCTCGCCGATCAGGCCGATGCGGTCGCCGGCTTCAAAGAGCGTGTGCGACTTGGGGTTGGCGATGAGCTGTTCGCCGTGCACCAGGGCTACGACGGACGCGCCGGTTTTGGCGCGGATGGCTGCGCTTTCCAGTGTCTGGCCCACCAGCGGGCAGCCGCCCTCCAACGTCAGCCAGGTGATTTCGACGTTGTCGAAGGCCTGCATCAACCCGCGCAGCGAGCGGTATTCGGCCGGCGAGGTGACCTCGGTGTTGTAGCTGTCGCGGCGCACCGCCTCGACGTATTCGTAGGATTTGCGCAGCGGGTAGCCCAACTGCAGCAGCAGGTGGAGAACCATCTCCAACCCGCCTTCCAATTCAGGGAAGACGATGTGGTTGGTGCCCAGGTGCGCCAGGTGCTGCACGCCTTCAAGGCTGGTCACGCGCGCCTCGATGGGCAGCGCCGGATTGATGTCGCGCGCGGCGCCGACGATCAGCGCGGCGGCGTCATCCTCCGGCAGGGTGATCACCAGCGCGCGGGCCTTGGTCAGCCCGGCATGCGTGATCACTTCCGAATTGGCGGCGTCACCGTACAGGCAGGCCACCTGGCGTTGATTCAGCTCCTCAATGCGGTCGGGGTCCATTTCGATCACCAGGGGCGGAATGCCCAGCGTGCCAAGCACATCCACCAGGTGAGCGCCGATGCGGCCGTAGCCGATGATGACCACATGCCCTTCGAGCGACCGGGTTTCCACCGGCGGCAGCGAGCGGTGCCGGTCGAGCCGGTTCCAGAAGCCGGGCAGCTTTTGCAGTCCTTTTTCCAGGTGCGGCAGGGCTTTGAAAAGGAACGGGTTGAGCGTGATCGAGATCAGCGAGCCAGCCAGGATGAGCGAATACTGGTCGGCACCCAGCAGGCCGAGCGAGACCCCGCCCTGCCCAAGGATGAACGAGAATTCTCCGATCTGGCTGAGGCCGACCGCCACCACCAGGAAAGTGCGCGCGCGGCGCGGGATGGCCAGCCCCAACAGCATCACGATGAGCGCCTTGCCAATGACCACCAGGGCCGTCAGGGTGAGCACCTGACCGAGGTTGTTCCACAGGAACACCGGGTTGACCAGCATGCCGACTGAGACGAAGAATAGCGAAGAGAACGCTTCGCGGAAGGGCAGCACGTCCGCGCCGACCTGGTGGGAAAGGCGCGACTGGCTGACCAGCGCACCGGCGACGAAGGCGCCCAGCGCCAGCGAAACGCCGAACAACCCGGCGGCTCCAACAGCCACGCCCAGGGTTACGGCCAGGATGGCCAGGATGAACAGCTCGCGCGAGCGCGTGTGCGCGATGCGGTCGAGCGTCCAGGGGATGAGGCGCGCGCCGATGAAGAACATAATCAGCCCAAAGGCGGCCGCCTTGACCAGCGTGAGCAGTAACGCGGCGGGGTTGAAAGCGCCGTTGGTCGAGCTGGCAAGCGCCGGCATGAGCACCAGGATCAGTACCGAGAGGATATCCTCCATCACCAGCCAGCCCATGGCGGCCTGGCCGTGCGGCGTGTTGAGTAAATTGTTGTCCATCAGCCCGCGCGTCAGCACCACGGTCGAGGCCACCGAGATGGACAGGCCCAGCACCACGCTGGCGGCGATGGTCCAGTTCCACAGGAAGTGGGCGATGGCTGAGGCGACCAGGGTGGCCAGCAGGGTTTGCAGCAGCGCGCCGGGAATGGCAATGTCGCGCACGCGGAACAGGTCTTTGAACGAAAAATGCAGCCCGACGCCGAACATGAGAAAGATCACGCCCAACTCGGATAGCTGGTGGATGGTGTCGACGTCGCCAACGAAGCCGGGCGTGAAGGGGCCGATGACGATGCCGGCCAGCAGATAGCCAACGATGGTGGGAAGCTTCATGCGGCGCGCCAGCACGCCGCCAAAGAAGGCTGCCACCAACGCTACGGTGATATTAAGGAGCAGAGGGAGATTATTCATTTGGTGTTCCTGTTGGAGAAGAAGGATTAACCACGGAAGACGCGGAATAAAAGAGGGAAAAAGTAAGTTTCAATCCTGTTTTAGGAACGATATACCATACAAGAGGCAGCACAGAATCGGTCAAGAAAAGAATGGTTGGAAATATTCTGTACGATGCGCAGATATCGAGACCCTCGAGATCCGTACCCTGGCGGGATTCCTATCATCCGTGGCTATAAATTCTTAAGGATCAATTATTCCTTATTTTAACTTAATAATTGAGCCAATGCACTGCCTCGGGATGAGAGTTTGGTGAGGAAATGGCGCGCGGGGCGCAACCCGCGGCGTATCCCTGCGTATATGGTATGATATTCAATACAAACGGAGATTCCATGGATAACCCTCCCAATTCAGATAAGCTTGGCGTGCTCACCACGCCGCTCTCACGGCGCGGCTGGCCGACCTGGCTGGTCTATTCGGTGGCGGCGCTGGGCCTGATCTACATCCTCAACCCCACGCTCGGCATCCTCGAATTTTTGCCCGACAACCTGCCCATCGTCGGCAACCTCGACGAAGGCGCGGCCTTCATGATGATCTGGTACGGGCTGGTCGAGTTCTTCGAAGGGCGCAAGTACCGCCCGCAATAAATGGCCACCTGGATCGTCCACCTGCGCATCGCCGAGCGGCTGCTGGGCGAACTCGCCGGTCTTGACGCGGCCGCCTTCGCGCTGGGCAACATCGCGCCCGATTCGGGTATCCCGGACGAGAACTGGGAGCATTTCGACCCGCCGCCCAGGGTGACGCACTTCCAGGTTGAGCACCCGCGCTACCGCAGCGCGGATCTGGCGTTTTACCGCGAGCATTTGCTGCCGCTGCGCACCGCCAGCCCCGACGCGGCGCTGTTTTCGCTGCGCCTGGGCTATTTTTTTCACCTGATCACTGACAATTTGTGGTACCAGCAGGTCGGCAAACCGGCCATGGAGCGCTGGCGCGGCGATTTTGCCGACGACGCGGCCTTTTGGCGCGAGATTAAGGGCGACTGGTACGGGTTGGATCACGCCTACGTGCGCGCGCACCCCGAGTCGCTCTTCTGGCGCGTGTTCGTGGGCTGCCGCTACGAGCGCGACGACCTGCCCTTCCTGCCGCCGCAGGCGGTGCGCCGCCAACTGGCTTACATCCAGGACTGGTACCGCTCGGACGACGCCGAGATCCGCGCGATGCTGGCGCGGCCGTTTGAATACCTGAGCGCGGCGCAGGCGGAGGCCTTCGTCGCGGGGGCGTGCGAACAACTGGCCGCCATCTACCGGCGCGGCTGGCTGGATGAGGTGCCTTTGGATGGGGCCGTCTCGGCGCTGGAGTGGCTTGATCGATCATGAGAAAACCTATACCAGAGGATTCACTTGCACATCATCGTCGTTCGATCCGTCTGAAGGGATACGATTACACCCTGGCAGGCGCATATTTTGTTACGCTGGTGACCTGGCAGCGTGAATGTCTGTTTGGGCGAATTGTGGATGGGGAAATGTGTTGCAACGAATTGGGCGAGATTGTGGTGAAGATGTGGTTGGAAACGGCCATCGTTCGCCCCCATGTTGTATTGGATGCATTTGTCGTGATGCCGAATCATGCGCATGGGATCATTGTCATAACCGATAATGGGGTAGGGGCGAGCCGCCGGCTCGCCCCTACCGAAAAATGTAATCACCCCACCGGCGCTGTGTAGGGTTCCCTCGGTGCGATCCTCGGGCAGATCAAATCGTTGTCAACAAAACGGATCAATGCGTTCCGACAGACGCCTGGCAATCCGGTCTGGCAGCGCAATTACTTTGACCGCATCATCCGCAACGAGCGTGAAATGGAGGCTATATACGCCTATATCGACGCCAATCCGCGCTCTTGGGGTGAGGATGAGTTGAATAGGCCGTAGCGTGGCCCCGAACCTGCCTTGTGAGGGTTAGCGCCGGTAAAGCCGCGTAGGTCGGGTCGCAAGGGTGGATGGGAAAGTGACGCCATTGCACATGAGTTTCCTCGGAGACCCGACGTTATGGCAATGTGAAGGTCATAGACGGAAGATCCTTCGCTTCGCTCAGGATGACATATTGGGAAGGCATCCTGATGCAAAGCTGACACTTGCGATGGCGCGCAAGCGCAAGAGAGGATCTTCTTCGGGCGCGGTTTTCGATGCGGCCGTCTCAGCGCTGGAGTGGCTCAGCGCCTGAGCAGCGGCAGGTTGAGCGAGTAGGGGAAGTACTGGCTGCGCCGGTCGTTGATGCACTCCTGAACCTGCGCCTGGGCGGTATCCAACAATGCCTGCGGGTCGGCAGCCGGGTTGTTCCACAGCTCGTTGACCGCGTCGCCAACCGGTGCCCACTGGCACACCGTGTACATGGATTTATTTAACGATGTTCCCAATGCCAGTGCCGCGCCGAAGCCCTGGATCACCGGCAGTTGCTGCACCACCGGGTCATTCAGCGCCGCGGTGTTGGCCGGGATCAGGCTGTCGATGGTGGCGTAGTTCACGCTGTTTGCAGCGTTGTTAAAGTAAAGCAGGAAATCGACCACTTCCTCGGGGTTGCCGCGCGTAACCGCGGCCTGGGTGACCATGAGCTGTTTGATGCTCACGTATGGCACACCCATCGGGTGAATGCCAAAATTCACGCTGCCCAACGCAGAAATGGCCCACGGCCCAGTCCACCACATGCCCACCTCGCCGCTGATCAGCCGGTTCTGGCAGGTGGTGTAATCGTTCACGTCGGCCAAAACCGCGTGAATATCGTGAATCCATTGGGCGGCTGACACAGCACGCGGATCGTTGACATAAATGGCGCCGTTCTCATCGATATAGTCAGGGATGCCGAAGCCGAAAAAGATCGGCGC
>JAPKMQ010000104.1 GCA_026645875.1 Longilinea sp. | reverse complement strand
CGCGTATCGATTTGATCTCCGATCCCTGCAACGAGATGCCGGCTTCAAAATGATCCAACAAAAAAAACTCAAAGTGAGCTTTTCGATTTGTCGCGATGACCTTGTTCTGGCTCATACGCAGGATTTTATCATGCTTAGCCCCAACGGAGTATGGCTACCCCTGAAGCTGCTCGCATAAATGCAAATAACGCCAGGGCAGCCACAATTCCGATCGTGTTGCTGACAAGTGGCCCAAGCAACGAGCCAGCCAAAACACCCACGTTTGCCAGCATGCTGAACCACGCCAGGTAGGCCGGCCGGCTATCTGCTGGCACATTTTCGAGCAGGTAATTGGATAAGGCCCCGCCGCAGAGCGACCAGGCAAACCCGCCCAGCAAGCTGGCGACCAGGTACAATTCGGGTCCACGGGCGAGGCTTAAAATGCCCGGGTAAATCCCCAACAGGATCATGCCAACCCCCACCACCCAGCGATTGCCAAACCGGGCTGCAATTTTCGAATGGTTCAGCGAGCCAATGAACATGCTGGCATAAAAGATCGCCGTTCCAATACTGATGGTTTGATCGGCCAGTTTCAACTCATTGACGGAATAGAGTGGAAATAACGGCAGCGGTAGATACTGAGTGAAATGGAAAGCCGTCAACACCAGCAGCACGCGCAGGAAAGGCCCACGCAGAATATCCAACCGGAAACGAAGCTGGAGCCACGTCCGTAGTGAAACCTTTTCATGCAATTCATCCGAAGCCGTGCCAATGACAGCCGAGGCAGGCGGAATGGTGATCTTGCCTAGATGGTAGGTACTCATCATGGCGCCAACAAATCCCAAGCCAAACACCACTTGGTAGCCCAGCGGAAAGGTCAGGCGGTCCAGCAAAAATCCGCTGACCAGCGCCATGACGATGGTAACAACAGCATACAAAGCGTTGCGCGCTCCGGCAAAATATCCCCGCCACTCAATCGGCACCGCCGCCCCAAACAGGGAGTTGAACGCCAGAATGAACGTACTGTAAGGGATATACATGCCCAGCGTGACCCAAAGAATCCAATTGATCTGCGCTGGCTGACTTGCCAGCAGCGGAATAAAGGCCAACGGCAGGTAAAAGAAGCGGTGCAGCGTTCCCAGGATAATCGCCGATTTATTAATGGACCGTTTTTCCAGGTAGGCCCCGGCAGGCAGAGACAACAAAATAGACGTCAGGGCTGGGATGGCGTTTAACAATCCGATTTGTTCCGGCCGGGCATGAATCCGCGTTGCGTATACCGTAAGAAACGCAAGCGTGGTGGCATTTAGCACCCCGAACCAGCCGATATCCATGACCAGGTGGAAGAAGTTCTTCTTCAGCCCTTCCGGCATTGGATTCGGCGGCTGCAAAGTCCGGCGAATGGATCTTAAAATCACGATAAATTCCCTATTGCAACCTTATAATTCTCTTCATGAATAGTGATGTCAATGTGTACCGCGATTTATTCCTGCTGAATCCTGAAATCACTTTTCTCAACCACGGCTCGTTTGGCGCAACCCCCAAACCTGTTTTTGACTCTTACCAGAACTGGCAACGCCTGTTGGAACACCAGCCAGTGGAGTTCCTTGGCCGAAATTTGGGCGGATTGATGCAAACCGCGCGCGATCGCCTGGGCGATTACCTGCACACGGCTGGAGACAATCTGGCCTTCGTCACCAACGCGACGCACGGGCTCAATATCGTTGCACGAAGTTTATCCCTGGGCCCCGGCGACGAGGTGCTGGCAAGCAATCATGAATATGGCGCGCTGGACAAGACCTGGCGATACCTGGCGCAAAAATCCGGCTTCAAGTATATCAATATCATCGTTCCTGTACCAGACAACGCTTCTGACGGTTTTGTAAACTCGATTTTCAACCATGTAACAAACCGCACACGGATTATTTTTCTCAGCCATATCACCTCGCCAACCGCATTGATCTTTCCAATCAAAGAGGTCTGTTCTCGCGCCCGTGACGCCGGGATCGTGACGGTGATCGACGGTGCGCACGCGCCGGGGCAGATCGATTTGAACCTCGATGAACTTGGCGCAGATTTCTATTCGGGCAATCTGCATAAATGGCTATGCGCACCAAAAGGATCCGCGTTTCTCCACGCCGCGCCGCGCGTCCAAACCCTGGTTGAACCGCTGGTAGTCTCTTGGGGATGGGAAAGCGAGCATCCAGGCCCTTCCCAATTCGTGGATCTGCTGGAATGGACCGGCACCCGCGATCCTGCGGCCTTCCTGGCGGTCACGGACGCCATCACCTTTCAGCGCGATCACGATTGGCCCACTGTCCGCGCCCGGTGCCACCACATGGCAGTCGAAACCCAACGCCGCATCCAGGAATTGACCGGCATCCCACCGCTGAATGGTGATGACACCTCCCTGTTTGCCCAGATGGCTGCTTCGCCGCTTCCTGACGGGCTGAATCCCGACGCCCTCAAAACACGACTCTACAATCAGTACAAGATTGAAGTGCCATTGGTGAAATGGGGAGAAAGAAACCTGATCCGGTATTCTTACCAGGCTTACAACAGCCTGGATGACATGGAAAAGCTCATCGCCGCCCTGACCGAAATCCTGAAAGGTTAAGCCACTGCCTACCCGCTGATGGTTTCCGCCAGCACCTTCAATTCAGCTCCTGTGAGCCTGTCGGTCGGCATTTTGCCGTGCGCCTGACCCCAGGCCTGGATCGGCTTCCACCAATCCAACAGTGCGGCCGCGTCTGCCGGGTAATGCGTCGGGCGCACCCCGACGTTTGTCACCGCATCTACGATTTCCTGCACGGACGGGGTATTTTGTGTATACAAAAGATTATAATGACCATCATCATTGATTATTACCCACAAAGGATGATTTTATGACTGACATTGCTTTGGCTTTAGGCGGCGGCGGGATCAAGGGGATTGCCCACATTGGGGTGATTCGCGTGTTGGAACAGGCCGGGTTTACCATCAAAGCCGTCGCCGGGACCAGCGCCGGCGGGTTGATCGGTTCGATCTATGCCTATGGCAAGACGCCAGATGAAATCGAAGACATCGCACTAAACCTGAACCAATCCAGGCTGTTTTCTCGAGCCAAAGATGAGGGTCCATCAATTCTGGGGCTAAGCGGCATTATCGATGCACTTTCCCAGCACCTCGGTGACGCGACCTTTAACGATCTAAAAATTCCTTTCGCCTGCACTGCCGTGGATACCAAGACCATGCAGGAATACATCTTGAATCACGGCAGGGTGGCCACATCCGTACTGGCCACGATTGCCGTTCCGGGTGTATTTTCGCCGCAATTTATCGGAGGCACCGAATTGGTCGATGGCGGCGTTTTGGACCCTGTTCCCGTGGCACTGGCGCGCTGGCTGGCGCCCACACTGCCAGTCATCGCCGTGTGCCTCTCGCCCACCCCTGAAGGTTGGGCGCATATCGCCGACCCCGTCATGCCAGCAGCCATTCCGCTGGCACAGCCAATCATCAACCAGATTACCAAAACCCGAGTTGCCAGGGCCTTCCAAATCTTTGTGCGCTCGATGGATATCACCTCACACATGCTGGCTGAGCTGCGCCTGCAGACGGACAAGCCAGATGTGATTATCCGACCGAACGTCAGCCGGTTTGGGATCCTTGATACGGTCGAACCGAAAATCCTGGTTCAGGAAGGCGAGTTGGCCGCCCAGGATGCGCTCTCACAGGTGCAAAAATCCCTTGGCTGGACCAACCAACTGGCGCGGCACTTCCGGAAAGCCCATCAGCCCGGGCGATTAATGGACGAACTGGGTGCTTGATCATGAAATATTCCCGCGACCTGCGCCGTTATGCCTCCAGGACCAATTTCTGGTTAATCATTGGCGGTTTTGGCGCATTATTTGTCATCGGTCTTCCATTGATCTATTGGATTTACGGACCCAACGCTGCCTTGCTGGGATTGCTATGTCTTCTGGCAGGTCTTTTGCCAATCATCCTGGTGTTGGCTGTCTTATGGCTGCTGGACCGGATTGCAAAAAATGAATAAACGGCCGGATGCGTTTACGCTCCTGGAAAATGGCTGGATTCTCAAGGTGCACCCGCCTGCCGTAACTGGCTCAAATCGGGTCTTGCTGATGCTGCACGGCTGGACCGGCGATGAAACGGTCATGTCGGTATTTGGCCAGAAGGTAAGCCCAGATTATTGGCTGCTATCGCCGCGCGGCCCAGTCAAGACGCCCACATCGGGCTTTGGATGGTTGCCGGTTGTTTCTGGCCGGCGCGGCGAATTCACCGATTACCTGACCGTCATCGAGGAACTGGACCGGCAGGTGATTCACTGGCTGGATTTTCTTAAAATTTCCACCAGCACTATCGACGTGATGGGCTTCAGCCAGGGAGGCGCTGTAGCCTTGACCTACCTTCTGAAATATCCTGATCGAATGGACCGAACTGCCTGCCTGTCCGGGTTTCTGCCACAAAGCCGGGACATCAACGTGAAACCAGACAGTTTGACCGGCAAACAGGTCCTGATCGCCCACGGCAGCCTGGACGAGACCATCCCCATTCAAATGGCAAATCAATCAGCCCAATTCTTACAAAAGGCCGGCGCTGAAGTGACCTTTTGCCAGGATGCGGTTGGCCATAAGTTGGGACCAACCTGCTATAAGAGGCTGGAAGCATTCTTCGCTACGTAAGCGAAGAATGCGCATTGAATGATATCCGCCTAACGGCTCTGGAAAAAGGAAATCAGGCCCGCCATCAGCCCCATCACCAGCAAGACTACGATGACCAACCCCATGGGAATGCCGCTAACCAGTTCATTTGTCGCCGCGTCGGAATAAGTGGGAACCTGAATTGGGGCTGGTTCGGTAAAGGTCGGCATTCGAGTGGGTTCGATGGTGACAATGAATTGCGCGGCGAGGGTCGGGTCAAACGTGGCGGTCACGGCAGGTGTAATGGTGGGAGGAAGCTCTACCACGGGAGGTGTTCCGCCGGTCACAACTACATAGTTAGCGCTTACCCACCCAACACCGCCTGGCACACCCGGATATTCAACCAGGATGTATTCGCCTTTCGGCGATTGCCCCCTGGCGGGTACGGATTGACCCGGAAGCAGCACGCCGATCTTTTCGTACAACGCACCGGGGCCTGAACGCACGTTCAGGAATGGCTCGCCCATATCCGTGCGAACGGTGGCAATCGCTCCGGTTGGCGTGCCGGTCACCGTTGGGATCGACCCGGTGGGCAGCTGAAATTCAGGCAGTGCATACACCGATTCTGGTAGGCTCATCATTCCTACAACCAACAGCACCAATAAGAGCGCAAGGATACGCGCTGGTTTTTGTTTCATATACTCTCCATCAGCAATCGCTTCACGCGGTGATTATAACCGATCTGGCGAGTGGATAAAATGTTCACATCCTCGCCTAGCAACGCCCAAAATATTGCAGGTTTTCCTATTTGATTAATGATAACAGTCACATCTGTATGAAAAGGTATAATACCTTCAGGTTTGCCTACGGAGAGAAAAATTGAACAATAGTATCACTGATGTTCCCGGCGTGCTGGTTGGGCACGCGACCGATCTGGACGCCTTGACTGGATGCACCGCCGTTTTGGTGGAGGGCGGTGCGGTGGCCGGGATCGATCAAAGGGGCGGCGCGCCGGGCACCCGTGAAACCGATGCGCTCCACCCCATGCACCTGGTGGACAAGGCCCATGCAGTTGTGCTGGCCGGTGGATCGGCATTCGGCCTGGATGCCGCCAGCGGGGTCATGCGCTTCCTTGAAGAAAAAGGAGTTGGATTTGACACCGGTTACGCCCGGGTACCCATCGTCCCGGCGGCGGTGTTATTTGACCTTGGCATAGGCAAAGCCAATGTTCGCCCTGATGCAGAGATGGGCTATCAGGCCTGCAAAAACGCCAGTAAACAACCAGTATCGGAAGGCAACGTGGGCGCCGGCACCGGTGCAACCGTGGGCAAGATCTTCGGCATGCGCCAGGCCATGAAATCCGGGCTGGGGTCGGCATCCATCGATTTGGGAGGCGGGTTGGTAGTCGGTGCAATCATCGCGACCAATGCGTATGGTGATGTGATCGATCCGCAAACAGGTGAGATCATTGCCGGCGCTCGCGCTATCGACAAATCGGCCGGCTCTCCCTTCCTGGACACGCTCGAAACGATGAAATCTTTGCTCGGAAAAACAGTATTACATTTTTCCTCACAACACAACACGGTCATTGGAGTCGTCGCGACCAACGCAAAGCTCACCAAAGAGGAAGTGAACAAGGTGGCCCAGATGGCCCACAACGGTTTGGCGCGAACCATCCGCCCGGCGCACACCATGTTTGACGGTGATACGTTGTTTGCACTGGCCACCGGGAAAAAGAAAGCAGACGTGAACTTAATCGGCGCGTATGCCGCCGAATGTGTCGCGGCAGCCGTTCTCCGATCCGTTCAACAAGCCAGCCCGGTTGCCGGCTTGCCCGCCGTGAAAGATTATCGCTAAAGTAAAAAGGATCAAAACGATGTCCAGCCACCCGATGAAAATTTTTACCGGTTCAGCCCATCCAGAATTGGCACAAGAGATTTCCAATATTCTCGGGTTGCCCCTTGGATTAACCACATCCAAAAAATTCCCAGATTCGGAGATTTATGTCACCATCGACGAGGTTGTTCGCGACCTGGATGTGTTCCTGGTTCAGCCCTGCTCCGAGCCGGTCAATGACAACCTGATTGAACTTTTGCTGCTAATGGACGCCTTCCGCCGGGCCAGCATCCATTCTCTCACAGTTGTCATCCCTTACTATCCTTACGCCAGACAGGACCGCATGTCGCGCGGCCGTGAACCCATTAGCGCGCGTATGGTGGCCAACTTGTTGGAGAACCAGGGCGCAGACCGGGTGATTTTTGTCGATATCCACAACAGCGCCATCCAGGGCTTCTTCAACATTCCGGTCGATCCGGCCAGCGCGCTGCCCATGCTGGCTGATTATTTCCACAAGCCAGAATTTGCCAACGCGGCGATTGTCAGCCCGGATGTCGGTAGAGCGTCGCTAGCGGGTAAGTATTCGGAATATCTCAATTTGCCCCTGGTCGTTATGCACAAACGCCGAATGAGCATGTCAGACACCAAAACAACCCACATCGTTGGCGATATCGCCGGGCGCAGGCCAATCATCATCGATGATTTAATAGCCGGCGGCAGCGTGCTCAAACAGGTGGATGCGTTGTACGAACAAGGGGCTGTGGGCGGCGCGTGCCTGGCCATCACCCACCCCGTACTGCTGCCCTCTGCGCTGGAGTTATTGGATCAAAATGACCACATCGAAAAACTGGTCGTTTCCAATACCATACCGTTACCACCCCACAAACTTCACCCAAAAATCGAGGTGGTCAGCATTGCGCCGCTACTCGCGGAAATCATCCACCGTATCCACAAGGGAACCAGCATTGTAGACAAGCTCTTCCTCCGGTAGAAACTGAGAGAGGTATTATCACCACCAATCATGGCGTGCTTGGTATAATGAATTCAGGTTGATGCGGATCTTAATTTTCCATTTGTCATTATCCATCAACCAGAAAAGGATCCATCATGGTTCACATTATTGCAGATACGACCTCCAGTCTCACGCTGGAAATGGCAAAGCAACTCGGCGTGGATTTCTTTCCCCAAATCATCAATTTCGGGGATGAATCCTTCCGGGACGACACCGAGTTGGATACTGCCACTTTTTTGGCAAAATTGAAAGCTGCGCCCACTTTGCCAAAGACGGCTGCGCCACCACCAGCATTGTACACGCCACTATTTCAAAAACTGAGCGAAACGGGCGAAAGCGGGATCGTTATTTGCCCGTCTGCTGAAGTGAGTGGCACGGTCCGCAGCGCCACGGTCGCGGCGCAGGAATTCCCGAACGCCGATATTCGCGTGATTGATACCCACACGATCTCAACCGGTTTGGGCTCCATTGTCCGGCAAGCCGTCAAGTGGGCCGCTGAAGGCCTATCCACGGATGAACTGGTGGCCAGGGTGGAGAATCTATCCTCCCGCGAGCGGGTTTATTTCATGGTGGACACGCTCGAGCACCTCTATAAAGGCGGGCGAATCGGCGGAGCGCAGATGCTTTTCGGGAGCATACTCCAGGTCAAGCCCATTCTCACAATCAAGAACGGCCGCATCGAACCGGTGGAATCCCAGCGCACAAAGCGCCGCGCTTTGGATCGCATGAAAGAAATTATCGAGGCAGAATGCCCCCGAAATTCTGAAGCGCACGTCACAATCATGCACGGTGATAATGTCGATGAAGCCGCAATTTATGCCAATGAACTAAAACAGGCTTTGGGGGTTGGCGAAGTTCCGTTATACCTGCTTCCCTCAGCCATCCTGGTGCACGCCGGGCCAAAAGTCCTGGGCGTCAGTTTCTTCGTGGCAGAATGATTTCTGGCCGGGTGGAAAAATTCCACCCGGTTTTTATGATGGCAATTTCATCCATGACTGGGCCGGCTCTCCCTATTTTGCTTGCCGATGACCGCATTTTGGCTATCGACAAACCCTCTGGGCTGCTGGCGATTCCGGATGGTTACCATCCGGGTTATGCTCACGTCCGCATGTTGCTTGAGCCGTTATACGGTCGTCTTTGGGTGGTGCATCGTTTGGATAAAGAGACCAGCGGGGTCTTCTTACTGGCGCGGGATACGGAAGCCCACCGGGAGCTTAACGCGCAATTTGCTTACCGAAAAGTGAAAAAAGAATACCGTCTGATTGCTGCCGGTGTTCCCCAATCGGATCAATGGGAGGTCGCACTTCCATTGAAGGTAAATGGCGACCGCGCGCACCGGACAGTTGTCGATCTCAAGCACGGCAAACCGGCGACCACCCGGTTTCACGTGATTCACAGATTTTCCGGCGGCTATTGCCTGCTCGCTGCTTACCCGGCGTCAGGCTACACGCATCAAATACGGGCCCATTTGGCCGCCTGCGGCTTATCAATCGCCGGCGATCCACTCTACCAACCCAGAGTCCATCCCGCGATGGTTGCTCAGATCCTTGTTTCCTTTTCTGATGAAGTAAAAACCGCCAACCGCCTCATGCTCCACGCCTGCCATATCGAATTTTTGCACCCCGGACTAAAGCAACCCGTTTCAATTGCATCGCCCCTGCCAGACGACTTCAACATTTTCCTTCGTGAAGTATCCGAACCACTATGAATACTTTAGAGGAGCTGGCGGTCGCCAGCTCCTCTTGTTTGAGATTCAACGCTGCTTCAGGATTTACTCCAGCTCAGGCGCAGCTTTCTTGCTGGTGAAAATTGACCAGACCAGACCGACCGCCAACACTGCCACAACGATCCAGCCGCCCACGCCCAGGTCGGTTGTCTTCACGATAATCGGCGCTGCCAGCAGGCTCACCAGGTTGACAACCTTGATCATCGGGTTTAACGCAGGCCCGGCGGTATCTTTCAATGGGTCGCCAACCGTGTCGCCAACCACGCCTGCCTTATGGCGCTCGGAACCCTTGCCGGTATTTGCCGCGAGATCGCGCGGCTCATCTTCAATGGCTTTCTTGGCGTTGTCCCATGCGCCGCCGGAATTGGCCATAAAGACAGCCAGCAGTTGCCCGCTGAGGATGACGCCAGCCAGGAAGCCGCCCAACGCCTCCACTTGCAACACCAGGCCGACCAGCAACGGCATGCTGATTGAAATAATCGCCAGCGGGATCAGTTCTTTCTGCGCTGAACGGGTTGAAATGCCGACTACGCGTGCGTAATCCGGCTTGACCGTGCCTTCCATGATGCCGGGATTGCGGAACTGTTTGCGCACTTCTTCCACAATCTGTCCGGCTGCCCGTGATACAGCCCGAATGGAGAGCGAGCTGAACAGCCACGGCAAAGCGCCACCCAGAAGTAACCCGATGAACACGCGCGTATCATTGATGCGGATTCCGGTGAAGGAAAGCCGGAGTTCCTCCAGCATACCCATCCCTTCCTGAACCCGCGAG
>JAPKMQ010000103.1 GCA_026645875.1 Longilinea sp. | reverse complement strand
TTTTCCAATCGGTGTGCCCGTATTTTGCAGCGCACCCTTGTACTGCCTTGTCTCCCAAGGAGCGCAGCAGCAAAGGCTCTCGTTTCCTGCCAGGCAACAAATAATTCTTTCTCTGTGCTCTCCGTGGCATTTCCTCCCCCACAACAGTTATAATGAATACAGTCGCGCCATCCGGGCGCGGGGATGTTTCAACGGAGGTGAATCAATGGCACACCGCACGAAGCCAGAAGAACGCGAGATCATCAAGCTCATCGCGCGCATGCCCTTTGACGAGGCCCAGCGCAAGGGCTGGAGCGATGCGATCGAAGCCGGCGGGCTGACCGAAGAGCTGGCCGCCGAGATCCACAAGGCGCTGGCCACGCCGCTCGAAGGCGAGGCCGACCCGGCCGCGCGCGCCCGCCTGCTGCCCGATATCACCCGCCTGGTCAACCGCTGGCGGCTGACGCAGGGCTCGAGCAAGTTCCGCAAATAACCCTTCATCCTCACCCCGATGACCCTCGGGGTGAGGCCTATTTAATAAACCCATGCTGATTCATAACCTATCCCAACTATTGACGCTTTCCGGCGGGCCGCAGCGCGGCAGCGAGCTGGGCCGCCTGAACATCGTTCCCAACGGCGCGCTGCTGGTGCGCGGTGAAACCATCGCGGCGGTGGGTCCGGCCGATGAATTGCTGGCGGCCTACCCGGACGAGGAGCGCTTCGACGCTGGCGGCGGGGCGGCCCTGCCGGGGTTTGTCGACCCGCACACGCACCTGATCTGGGCCGGCGACCGCGCGGCCGAGTTCGAGATGCGCCTGGAGGGTAAAACCTACCTGGAGATCCTGGCGGCGGGCGGCGGCATCCTTTCGACGGTGCGCGCCACGCGCGCCGCCACGCTGGCGGAACTCAAGGCGCAGACGCGCCTGCGCATGCAGAGCGCCTTCCGCTACGGCACCACCACCGCCGAGGCCAAGACCGGCTACGGGCTGGAGGCAGCCAGCGAGCTGCTGCAATTGCAGGCACTGCTGGAACTGGACGCGGAAGGCCCGCTGGAGCTGGCGCCCACCTACCTGGGCGCGCACGCCATCGCGCCGGAGTATAAGCACGATCCCGACGGCTACACCGATCTGCTGTGCCGCGAGATGCTGCCCGAACTGCGCCGCTGGTGGGATGCGCACGCCGCCGGTCGCCCGCTGCCCTTTGTGGACATCTTCTGCGAGACGGGCGCCTTCACGCTGGCGCAGTCACGCCGCGTGCTGCTGGCCGCGCAGGTGCTGGGTTTCCCGCTCAAGATCCACGCGGACGAGTTCGATAACCTGGGCGGGGCCTCGCTGGCGGCCGAACTGGGCGCGGCCTCGGCCGACCACCTGGTGAAGACCTCGGCGGCCGACATCGCCGCGCTGGCCGCGAGTGATACGGTGGCGGTGGCGCTGCCCTGCACGCCCTTCGGCCTGGCCGAGCCGCACTACACCCCCGCGCGGCAGATCCTGGCGGCAGGCGGGCTGCTGGCGCTGGCCTCGGACATCAACCCCGGCACGGCCTGGTGCGAGAGCATGCAGTTCGTCATCGCGCTGGCCTGCCGCTACCTCAAGCTCACCCCGGCGCAGGCGGTGGCGGCTGCCACCATCAACGCCGCCGCGGCGGTCGGGCGCAGCGAGCGCGTCGGCTCGCTGGAGCCGGGTAAGCAGGCCGACCTGATCGTGCTGTCGGTGGATGATTACCGCCACCTGGGTTACCGCTTTGGCGGCAACCTGGTCAAGCACGTCATCAAGAAGGGGCGCGTGTATACAAATGTAGATTGAGGAAGGGTAAAGCTACCCTCCAACCTTTTTCCTTAACCGGGCCGGGGGCCTGCCCTGTAAGGGCCTGCCCAGTAAGGGCCTGCCCTGTAAGGGTCAGGTTGGCATCACGCCCAACGCCTTCAACTGCGCCACCAGCTTGTCCTGGTCGGAGCGGCCCAGCGGCTCGAGCGGCGGGCGCACCTCCAGCCAGCCGTCGTCCTGGTAGCGCGCCGCCAGCAGCCCCTTGATGGCGGACGGAAAGGAGGCGTAGGGCAGGAAAACCAGTGCCTCGGTGAGTAGTTTCTTGAGCGGGCGGGCGTCCCCGCCGGCGAAGAAGATCTTCTCCAGTTGCTTGGCAGGCACCGCCAGGATGTTCGACTCGGCGGTGATGCAGCCGGCGCCGCCGTGCTCCAGGTCGTCCAGCAGGTAATCGTCAAACCCGGAGAAGATGTCCATGTGCGGGTAGCGGTCGCACATGCCCACCAGGTTGGCCAGGTCGCCGGAGGAGTCCTTCACGCCGCCCAGGCGGTCGCCGACCACGTCCTGCAGCCGGTCGAGCAGCTCGAAGCTGACCGGCACGCCGCTGACCTGCGGGATGTGGTAAAGCAGCGCCTTGCGCCCGGCGGGCACCGCCTCGGCGTAGACGCGTTTGAAATATTCGAACAGTCCGTTGGTGGAAACCGCGCGGAAGAAGAAGGGCGGCACGATCAGCACGCAGTCGGCGCCGCGCTCGAAGGCCTGCCGCGTGGCGCTGATGGTGTCGGTCAGGCTGGCGCAGCCGGTGCCGGCCATGATCTTTAGTTCGGGCGCGGCTTCGCGGCAGGCGGCGATCATCTCTGCGCGCTCGGCCAGATCAAATGACTGGCCTTCGCCGGTGGTGCCGTTGACCAGCAACCCGTCAACGCCGTCTTTGACCAGCACGCGAATGTGCTTTTGCAGCCGGTCCAGGTCAGCGCGGCCGTCCTTGAGGGGCGTGGCCAGCGCAGTGTAAACGCCGGAATAGGTGTGCTTGGGAGTCATGGCATTCTCCTGTTTGAGTTTGGGGGATGGGTTAATTATACAGGCAATCGGGACAGGCAGAATGAAAAAAAAGAAAACCACGAAATACACGAATGAAAGAAAGAAAAAGAAATGATACCCGGGTCGTGATGCCGCGCCTTAATCACATCTGGGGTGAGGCATGCCGGAAATCTGGTAAGGGCGACAGCATCCGGGGAAGCGGCGCTGATGGTGGATGCAACCATGTCTCGGGTGCTTCGCCCGTTCCGCCATCGTCTGCGGGCGAAGCAGGTGGGAATCAGGTCGTTCCCACCTCTTGATCCATCCCGACCTGCTATCGCCCCGCGGCCCATTGTCCTGGACGGTTCACGCCTCACGCATAACGATTCACGTTCTTTTGTGTTATACTCCTTGTCAACAATTTGTAAATCGATTATTGCTATCCGTTTACGATTTGAATTTCACCAATGGGCCTTTTCCGGCTCGTTGATTTTTGAAGGAACACATTTTGAATTTCGAACCCTTTGCGTTACACCCGCAAATCAAGGCGGGTATTTTGGCGGCCGGCTATGCCGAGCCAACGCCCATTCAACAACAATCCATCCCGCTGCTGCTGGCCGGCCGCGACCTGATGGGGCTGGCCCAAACCGGCACCGGCAAGACGGCCGCCTTCGCGCTGCCCATTTTGCAACACCTGATGAGCGGACCGCGGCGCAAACCGCGCGCGCTGATCGTTGCCCCTACCCGCGAACTGGCCGAACAGATTCACGGGGTATTCAAGGTGCTGGGCAAACAAACCGGGCTGCGCAGCATCACCCTCTACGGCGGCGTCAGCGCGCAGCCTCAGATCCAGGGGCTGCAAACCGGCGCCGAGATCCTGGTGGCCTGCCCCGGCCGCCTGCTGGACCTGATGAGCCAGCGCCACGTCGACCTGCGCGGCATCGAAATGGCCGTGCTGGACGAGGCCGACCACATGTTCGACATGGGCTTTCTGCCCGCCATCCGCCGCATCCTGGCGGCGCTGCCGGCTTCGCGCCAGACCATGCTCTTCTCGGCCACCATGCCGCCCGAAATCCGCAAACTGGCCATGGAAACGCTGCGCGACCCGGCCACGGTGGAAATCGACGCCGAGCGCCCGGTGGATACAGTACAGCACGCCATTTATGCCGTGGAGCAGGAGCAAAAAGTGGCCGCGCTGATGGCGCTGCTGCCGCAGGCCAAGGGTGAGAAGGTGCTGGTGTTCACACGCACCAAGCACCGTGCCAAGCGGCTCTCGATTCAACTGAGCAAGGCCGGGCTGGCGTCCACCTCGCTGCAGGGCAACCTGTCGCAGAACGCGCGCCAGGCCGCCATGGACGGCTTCCGCTCCGGGCGCGTCAAGGTGATGGTGGCCACCGACATCGCCGCGCGCGGCATTGACGTGACGCACGTCTCGCATGTGATCAACTTCGATATGCCCGACACCCCCGAGGCCTACACCCACCGCATCGGGCGCACCGGGCGCATGTACAACGTGGGCACCGCGCTCTCGTTCGTCACCGCCGACGACCTGCCCATGCTGCGCGCCATCGAGAAAAACATCGGCCGGCGCATCGAACGCCGCCAGTTGACCGGTTTCGACGCGACGCAAAGCAGCGCATACGCCGAACCCTTCGACCAGCGCGAACCGCTACCGCTGCGCCCGGCCTCACCCGCGCCGCGCCGCCAGCCCGCCCGGGCAGGCCGCCCGCTCGCCGGACCCACACGCCGGCCGTAACCGTTTTTGGAAAGATAACCACCAACCCACGCTCCAGGGAGCGTGGGTTTTTTATTGCGAAACGCCCGTCTGGTCTATCCCTTTGAGCATGCGGCAGCGGCGTTCACCTCAAAATTTAGAGTTACCACTGATGGATCATTGAAACAAAATTAGCCGTCATCAATCTTAAAAACTAAATATTTCCTAGTAAAGTTATTGCAATTTATCAATGATTATATATAATTGTAAAAGTTGTTGTTTATAGATGTGTTTTTGTGATCATTGCATGTATTGCGTATTTTTCTCTCACGTTTATTAAAGGTCGAAAGACATTAAAGTTAATAAGATTGTTAAGTAACCTGAAGTAATTACAAAAGAAAAGATATTTCATAACTAATTATTGGGGTGATATTAGGTGATTGAATCAATCCGATAGTGGTATTTTTATTAACCTTACCTATGACGATTCCGAAATTGAGCTTTGAATTACGAATTTATGATCGTCAAAAAACAGAAAAAAATCACCTGAATATTGAAAGGAGTTTCGACACTTTCTCATAGAACAACACAAACGAGGATTATTCAAGAGGTGACATCATACCGATGTTACTTTTTCCATTTCAAAAACGAAAACATAACAACCACTCTTTAGTAAGGTAAATCTCATGTCTTCTACTAAATCAACAACAATCGATTCTACGTCTTCTCGACTGGAACTATTGAACACGAACTTGGTCGTGCTTCTACTGATTATACAGATTGTTCTTACTGGGGTATTAGTTTACCGAATTTTTCGAGTAGAAAAGCTTGTAAGTCAGACAGGAAAGATCAATGAAATCCAATCTAATGAGATCAAATTTGTTCCGAATATAAAAACTGAGGGTTATCCAACAAAAGGACCCGAAAACGCTCAGATTACAATAATCGAATTTGGCGATTATCAATGTGTATATTGTAAACAGGCGGAGGACATCATAAACCAATTATTCCAAAATCACCCTGGACAGATAAAATTGGTATTCCGTGATTATCCGATTCCGAGTCATCCATATTCGATTGATGCTGCTGAAGCAGCGGCATGTGCAGCGGATCAGGGAATGTTTTGGGAAATGCATGATGCTTTATTTGAACAACAAGACCAGATTACTTCAACCTTCCTTCCACAGTTGGCAAGCGATTTGGGCTTGAATATGAACCAGTGGAACGCTTGTATGAGCTCACATCAACACAAGGAGGCAATTCAGGCCGATGCTATGGAAGGTGCCGCGCTAGGTGTTACGGGTACTCCAAATTTCTTCGTAAATGGCTACTTGCTCCCCTTCGCTGGTAACTTAATGGATTTCGAGAACCTGATCGCAAAAAATACAAACTAAATGACCACTCTATTCGGTCGTTTGGAGAAATATGCCATACACAAGTACTGTTTCGCTGCTCATTCAATCTTTCAAAAGGAGGTCCTATGTCTACCAAATTAACTCGGATTATCATGCTCTCACTTGTAATCACCGCTTTGTTGTTAACAGCGGTCTCAACATTGGCTGCACCTGTCGTCAAGGCAGATGCCGGTGACTATTGTAACACCCAGTCGGTGTGCGGTTGGTGCCATTCCACTGTTTGTCCTGGAGGTTATGGGATTCTGTATTACGGATGGATCAAACAATGTTATCACGCAGATGGAACGCGATTTAGCGTGGATTACGGGTGCAACTATTCTCCTTGCGGCACAGGAAAGTGTCAATAGGAAATAAACAATTCTGCAGCGGAACAGACCCCGGCACGTCTGCCGGGGTATTCCGTTTCTTCATTTGTATATGTGATCATAGTTTATAGTTTTTTAGGAAGTAATCCAGAACCTCTCGGACAAGGTATATGGACAAACGGATCCTATATTATTCTGGCTTAATTTGGGGTAAGTTGCCGTTAATAATGGCGATAGGAATAAGCATTCTTGCGCTTATATTGGCGTGTACTGATACAAATACGCCTGTTTCTTTACGACCAGAAGTGACCACCCGCTATCTGACATGGTTGGGAGGAATTGGTGCAATTCTGGCAGCAGTGTCCATCCTACATCCAGAAAGTCCTGGTGAAATTGAACCCCTGGCAACAGTTCCAGCCAAGGCCTCCAGGCTAATTCTCTCACGCTGGACGATTGTGCTGATACTCAATATCATTCCAGCATGGGTGGCCTTATTGGTCGCGACTTTGTTGTCTGACCGACCCCTGCTGGCAAGCTGGGCATCAAGCGCAATCGCGTACCTATCCGCAATCGTGTTATTGGGTGGTGTAGCACTTTTTATTTCTGCAATTGGGCGGCAGAGCCTGATTGGCATTGTAGGTGGAATATTCCTTCTTCTGATCGTCACCCTTGTACCGATTCCCGAGCGGTTCCAAGCCATTAATTTGCTCCGGTCAGGTGAGGCATGGATACAACCAAATTTATGGTGGGGATCCCGTCTGACTTACTTCTTGATCGGAATAGTCCTGGGGTGGGTTGGATCAGTTCGGCTAGGTGATTTCGATTATCTATTGACGGGCGGAAGAACGAATTCTGTGCGACCCAATACATCCCATTCAACAATCTGGAAGCGCAAACCTAACTCATTTCCGGATCAATTCTTCGCATTTGGGCGAAACGCTCTCCCACTGGGGAGTGGTTTTCTGGCGAATGAATGGGTCTATGACGCATGGCAGGTGTTGTTGCGTGGGGCTCTTCCGATCGCAGTTCTGTCTCTTGTAATCGTGACTTGCGGATTAGCCTGTATAGGTCTGAACTGGGAATTACATCTCGCCATTGATGCGCCGCGATCTGCCATGCTGTTTGGAACGATTATCATCCCGCTTTTGACCTGTGACACGATTCCAGCAGAACGCCGTATCAGGAGTGATCAACTATCTTTATCGGCACTCTCACTTCCCGCATACATAAAAGACAAGATATCAGGGAATGTCGTCGTGGTATTGATTGTTCTTTTGATTGGAGCCTTACCAGTCTGTATTTTTTATTTATTAACAATAATGATGGACACAAGGTTAAGTATTGCCGCATTAGTGATGTGGTTTGGCATTACTTTGCCTTATTTCGGATATTTGACAGCAGTATCCACTCAGCTCGGCGCTTTATTCAGCGGACGATCCGGTTATGCAGTAGGAGTCATTCTGGCTATTGGAGGAATCATTCTATATGTTCTTGCAGGCGAGATACCCATATTGAATTACATTTTTCCATGTGGGCCTGCGGCCGCAGATACCCTGCTTGGTTTTGCTCAAGGATTTCCTCTTGAACGTCTGTCAGGGCCCTCTCTGGTTGTCCCCTTGTGGACCTTGGCGCTATTTCCCTTGTCGGCCTTAATCCAAATAATCGTTCTTTACAAGGTGTCTACCGCAATTCTTCTTCGGAGGCCTGCATGATAACGATCCAAAATTTAAATAAAATATATCCTGGAGGGTGTCACGCAATCAATGATATTTCGTTCACATTTGATGCGGGTGTGTATGGGCTTTTGGGACCCAATGGGGCCGGCAAGACCACGCTAATCCGTTTGCTCGTCGGTTTGTTACGTCCAACCTCTGGCAAGATTGAAATTGATGGATTGAATCTAGCCACGCCTGAAGGCCAGGAGCATGCTCGTAGGGTCCTGGGGTATCTTCCTCAAGAATTAGGTCTGCACGGGATATTAACAGTTGAACAGGAATTGGACTACTTCGCATTATTGAAAGGAATACGCTCGGAAGTAGCGCGGCGAAAAGAGGTGGCTAATCTTCTCGAGCAGGTTGGATTGGTTGAACAACATCGGCTACGAATTAAGGATCTGTCTGGTGGTCAGAAGCGCAGGTTGGGGATTGCTGTGTCATTAATTGGACAGCCCCATCTTTTAATCGTCGATGAACCTACGGCAGGTCTGGATCCAGCAGAACGCGTAAGGTTCCGCAACCTGCTATCCGAATTAGGAGCCGAAGGCAGGGTGGTCATACTATCCACTCACATCGTGGATGATATTGCTCAGACGTGCCGGGAATTGGTTGTGATCCAATCCGGTTCCATTCTTTTTCAGGGCAGTGTCTCAACGTTGACAAAGTATGCTCAAAGACAGGTATGGGTCACTACAAACGCTTACGAGATAGCCGGACTTGATCCAAGCCAGCTTGTTTCTTCATGCCAGAAGGAAGATGGTACGGAAACGCGATTCCTCGGACAATCTACCCCGCTCGCACGCTCCGTCCAACCAACTTTGGAGGACGCTTACCTTTTACTCATCAATGATCTTTTGCGGCCAGACTTCTGATCGGATCTGCCTGAGCTGCCCTCCCAGACCGCAACGGATAACTCACAAACCCAGCCACGACGTGCCCCGTCGTGGCTTTTCTATCCCAAGACTTTTCAGGTATACTCAGGGGTATTCCCACATTCACGCAACCAAAAATTCACCTCCCGCGCCACGCGCACCGCCCGGCGGGTTGGCGTGTTTTATTGAGTGAAATTGAATCTTAAGAGGTAAACCGTGACGATTAAACCCATGCTTGTGTACAACCCGACGGCCGGCAAAGGCAACGCCGGCAAGCTGCTCCCCAAAGTTCAGGCGCTGCTGGGCGAGCGCGGTTTTGAGAATAACCTGACGCTCACCGAAGGCGTGGGGCACGCGCAGCGGTTGAGCGAGCAGGCGGTGGAAGCTGGCTGCGACCTGCTGGTGGTGGCGGGCGGCGACGGCACGGTCAATGAAGCCATCAACGGGCTGATGAGCCCGGCGCTCAACGGGCGCAAACGCCCCGCGCTGGGCGTGCTGCCCATCGGGCGCGGCAACGATTTCGCCTTCGGCATGGACATCCCGCACGAACTGACCGCGGCCTGCGACACCCTGGCCGGCGGGCAGCGCCGGCGCATCGACATCGGGCGCGTGACCGGCGGCGATTACCCAGAAGGGCGCTACTTTGGCAACGGGGTGGGGCTGGGCTTCGACACCGTGGTCGGTTTTGAAGCCGCCAAGATGAAGTGGCTGCACGGCGGCGCCTCCTACCTGGTGGCGGTCATCCGCACCATCTTCAAGTACGCCAAAGCGCCCGTTTATGAAATCACGCTCGACGACGGCGTGCTGCGGCAGCCCTTCCTGATGGTTTCGGTGATGAACGGGCGGCGCATGGGCGGCGCGTTCATGATGGCGCCTGAGGGCAACCCCTCCGACCGCACCTTTGACCTGTGCCTGGCGGGCGATGTTCACCAGATGCGCATTTTGCCGCTGGCGGCCACCTTCATCAGCGGCACGCAAGGCAAGGATCGGGCGGTGAGCATGCGCCGCTCGACCAAAATCACCGTGCGCGCCATTGAGGGCCGCATCCCGGCGCACGCCGACGGCGAAACCATCTGCACCGAGGGCGAGCTGCTCACCATCGAGATTTTGCCGGACGCGCTGGACGTGCTGACGCACCCCAACGGCTGGCAGCCTGCTTGAACCCTGCAAACGGCTGGACATACGCCAGCCATATAAGTAAAATTGCATGAAGACCCTATGAAACCTGGCTATCACGCAGTCAACGCAGTCATCCGCGCGGTCTTCT
>JAPKMQ010000102.1 GCA_026645875.1 Longilinea sp. | reverse complement strand
GGCGCGCCAAGATCATCGATATTCTTATCGCGCTGATGGGCGGCGTGTTGATGACGATACTGATGTTGATGGTTTCAACCCCCGACTCAGATGCCCACATTGCCCGCTTTTATGTTGAAAACAGTCTGCCGCTTGCAAATGGACGCAATATTGTCAATGTGATCCTGGTTGACTTCCGCGGTTTTGACACCCTGGGAGAAATCACTGTGCTGGCAGTCGCGGCCATGGGGGTTTTTAGCCTGATCAAACTTACCGCCAAAGGAAAACCCAAACGTCAGGTTCCGGTCACAGGAGGGAAAAAATAATGCATCGCTCCATCCTGCTTTCAGCCGCAGCCCGCTACTTGATGCCATTAATGCTGGTGTTCTCGGTCTTCCTGCTGATTCGCGGGCATAATGAAGTCGGCGGTGGATTTGTTGGTGGATTGGTTGCCACCAGCGCGCTCATGCTATACGCCATTGCACTTTCACCGGCTGCTTTGCGGAAATTACTGCCAGTAGAACCTCATTTATTGGTGAGTGCAGGCTTGATTTCTGCCCTGGTGAGTGGATTGATCCCAATGCTGGCAGGCAAACCTTTCATGACCGGGTTGTGGTTGAAATACCCAATCCCTGTGATCGGCAAAGTTGGCACGCCGCTCTTATTTGATACCGGCGTGTATTTGGTGGTTATTGGGGTGGTGACATGGATCCTGCTAACCCTGGCGGAGGAATGATATGGTCTTCCTGTTAGCCATCACTGCCGGCGTTCTTTTTGCTGCTGCCATTTACATGATTCTGCGCCGCAGCTTGATGAAAACCCTGGTTGGTTTGCTCTTGCTCAGCTATGCCATCAACCTGCTGCTGTTCACATCCGCAGATTTAGTCCCAGCCCGTCCTGCCCTGGTGGACGCGGACAGTCTGCTGCCCCCGGCAATGTATGCCGACCCCGTTCCTCAAGCCTTTATCCTAACCGCCATTGTGATCAGTTTTGGTCTGACTGCCTTTGCCATCACCCTCATGCGCCAGGTGTACAACATCCTGGGCTCTGATGACTTGAACGAGATGCGCTGCACAGATGTTCCCTGCGAGGAAGTCGAAATTGCCAGCGAGGAAGAGCTTTTGGAGGAGCCGCTGTGATTGCTCTACCCATCTTGCTCCCACTTCTGTTTGGCGCATTATGCCTGATGGCCTGGCAGAATCCTCGCTGGCAGAAAGCATTCAGCCTCCTCGGCACGGCTGCCCAGTTCGGTGCAGCGATCTGGTTGCTTATCAGGGTGCAGCAGAACGGCATTCAGCATTTGCAGGTGGGCAATTGGCCGGCGCCGTTCGGTATTGTGTTGGTTGTCGACCTGCTCAGTGCCATCATGGTGACGGTCGCCGCCGCAGTCGCGTTGGTTGTGGCAGCTTACAGCCAGGCGGCTATTGACTCACCCAGGGTGCAATATGGCTATTACCCACTCTTCTTTTTTCTGCTGATGGGTGTCAATGGCGCATTCATTACCGGCGACCTCTTCAACCTCTATGTCTGGTTCGAAGTCATGCTGATGAGTTCGTTTGTCATGCTTGCCCTGGGTGGCGAGCGACCGCAAATCGAAGGCGCCATCAAGTATGTCATTCTCAACCTGCTCTCGTCCACCCTGTTTCTCTCTGCATTGGGGTTGCTTTACAACCTGGCCGGCACGCTCAATATGGCTGACCTGGCCTTGCGTCTGCCTGGGCTTGAAACAGGCAATCAGATCACCTTAATCGCGATGCTATTTCTGGTGGCTTTTGGGATCAAATCTGCTATCTTTCCGCTGTTCTTCTGGCTTCCGGCTTCCTACCACACCCCGCCGGTCACGATCACAGCCCTCTTCTCGGGGCTGCTGACAAAAGTTGGCGTCTATGCACTATTCCGGGTCTTTACCCTGCTCTTTGTGCAGGATACTGCATACACCCACACCATTCTCCTGATCATTGCCGGCTTCACCATGGTCACCGGCGTTTTTGGAGCTGCTGCGCAAACTGACTTGCGTCGCTTGCTTTCCTTTCACATCATCAGCCAGATCGGTTACCTGCTCATGGGATTGGGTATGTTCAGCCAACCGGCTCTCGCTGCCAGCATATACTTCATGGTGCATGTCATTCTGGCCAAAACATCCCTCTTTTTGGTGGCTGGGATCGTCGAAAAAATGGAAGGTTCCTATAACTTAAAAGAATTGGGCGGTATTTACAGCACCCGCTTTGGCGTTGCCCTGCTCTTTTTGTTACCAGCCCTCTCGCTGGCCGGCTTGCCGCCGCTCTCTGGTTTTTTCGCCAAGCTTGCGCTGGTTGTGGCTGGCTTTGATCTGCACCAGTACGCTATCGTTGCGGTGGGCCTGGGCGTCAGCCTGATGACTCTTTATTCCATGACCAAGATCTGGAATGAAGCTTTCTGGAAAGAACCCAAGGACCCGATACGACATGCTAAACACAAGCCTATCTCGTCCTGGTTATGGGCATCCACCGCCGTCCTGGTGTTCATTTCGCTGCTGGCAGGTTTGTTGGCAGAACCGCTTTTAAACCTGGCAAACCAGGCTGCTGCCCAATTGGCTGATCCATCCATTTACATCCAGGCTGTCTTAGGAGTGGCGCCATGAGCCTGTTCCTGCTCAATATTCTTTTGGCGATCGCCTGGGCGGCTTTGACGGGCAGTTTCCAACCCTTGGACCTGCTCTTTGGTTTTTTGCTGGGGTACCTGGTCTTGTGGCTTGGAACCCGTATGGGCACACCACCGCAATACTTCCGAAAAATTTCCCTGGTGCTGGGTCTTTTGGGAGTATTCCTATTGGATTTGCTGCGTGCCAATATCCGTATGGCAATATTGATCCTCTCCCCGCGCATGAAGTTGCGCCCGGCAGTGGTGGCTGTTCCATTGGTTCTAAAATCGAAAAGTGCCATCGTTCTATTGATCAATCTAATCACCCTCACTCCTGGAACCCTTAGCCTGGATATCACAACCGACCAGAGTGTAATGTTCGTCCACACTGTTTATCTGGAAGATCCCGAACAATTTAAACAACAGCTTCTCACAGGATATGAAAAACGTCTTCAGGAGTTGTTTGAAGGATGAGCGAACTGATCTGGAATCTAATCTTACTGATCCTGTCCGCTGGTCTGGTCTTTGCCTTCATTCGCCTGGCACGCGGCCCCTACCTGCCCGACCGGGTAATTGCATTGGACTTGATCAGCATCCTGGCGATGGGATTCATTTTGGTTTATGCCGTCCGCTTCAATCAACCCAGCTTTCTGGATGTGGCCATTATCCTGGCGATTATCTCCTTCCTTGGCACCGTAGCATTTGCTTATTACATTGAGAGGAGATGGTGATGCTGCGCGAGATCGTTGTAATTGTGCTCATTTTTGGCGGAGCTATTTTCATGGCATTGGCTGGGCTGGGAATGCTGCGCATGCCCGACTTGTTTTTGCGTATGTCCTCGTCGGCTAAGGCAGGTACGCTGGGTGCCGGACTGATCCTGATGGGCGCAGCCGTCCACTTCAATGATTTTGGTATCTACACTCGCGCTTTTGCCATCATCGTCTTTTTGCTGCTCACGGCTCCGGTGGCAGCCCACATGATTGGCCGAGCAGCCCACTTTGACGGCGTTCCGCTTTGGAAAGGGACCGTACAGGATGATTTAAAGGGACATTACCGCGCATCAACCCATGCCCTGGAATCCAGCACAATTCCAGAAAACGACTGCCCGGCAACCGATGAAGATGAAATACCGGATAACAGCGAGTTTGATCGGTAATGAATTGACAAAAATATCCGCTTTTTGCCGACGAATTCCAGCAACAACTGGCATAGCCAGGGCGAAATTTTGAGTTTATGAAACAGTGACTTGGAAAAATAACAAATTTCATGCTGGGTGGTTTGGGATAGGATTGGTTCATCCAGGATAAAAGTGTATAACTTTACTATATAATAAATCTCAGGTTTTCAATATCATACGTAGTAAAGTCAACTCTTTTTTCTCTGTACTTCAACATCGCAAAAACAAGGAGTTGGCTTTTACAGGCGAGTTTGCTGACTGCCGGTTCAAAAACCGGAAATCAACCATCCAGAGCATGATTTCCTTAGGATCAAGAACTATGAAAAGTAATTACGTGATTAAGGGCATCTTTTGGATCCTCGTATATCTTCTTCTGGCCGGCGCGCCTCTCTTGATACTGCTTTTAGGCGAGATGCCAGAAGGCCGTGAGTTCTGGCGTGAATTTTCCGTTGCATTAGGCTTTGCCGGACTTTCTCTAATGTCCCTGCAATTTGTGCTTACCGCCCGTTTCAAATTCCTCAAAGCGCCGTACGGCGCAGATATTGTTTATCACTTCCATCGCCAGATAACATTTGTGGCCCTGGCGTTTTTCCTTGTGCATCCCTTACTGCTGTTCGTCTTTTCACCGGATACCCTGGCTTTGCTCAATGTAATCACCGCGCCCTGGCGGGCGCGTGCTGGCGTCACAGCAGTGTTGCTTTTATTGGCTTTGACTGGAATGTCGCTGTGGCGCAGGAAGATGAAAATTGAATACACCCGTTGGCGCATCTGGCACGGCGTACTGGCAACGGTGATTGTGGCGCTGGCGGTTACACACGTGGTTTTGGCGCGTCATTATCTCAATACGCCTCTGAAGCAAACGCTTTGGATCACCTATGGCATATTCTGGGTTGGATTGCTGGCTTACATCCGGATATTGAAACCAATTTTGCTTTTGAAACGTCCCTATCAGGTTGAAAGCGTCCTGCCCGAACGCGGCAATACCTGGAGTTTGACCGTCAAGCCGGTAGGCCATTCCGGTTTTCACTTCATGCCCGGACAGTTTGCCTGGATCACCATTGGAAACTCGCCTTTCTCGGAAAGTGAACATCCTTTTTCGTTTTCATCCAGCGCAGAACAGCCAGAAATGCTGACCTTTACCATTAAAGAGCTGGGCGATTTCACCAGGACGATCAAAACCTTGCAGCCCGGCCAGGTGGTGTATGTGGATGGACCCTTCGGACATTTCAGCGTCGACCGGCACCCCCATGCAAAACAATTCGTCATGATTGCCGGCGGAGTGGGCATCACGCCGATGATGAGCACACTGCGCACCCTGGCGCACAGGGGTGAAAAACACCCCTTGACCCTGATTTATGCCAATCGGGATTGGGAGAGCATCACTTTCCGTGAGGAATTGGAACGCTTGCAAGAATCACTCACACTCAAAGTGGTACACGTTCTGGAGAAACCACCCGCCGGTTGGGATGGAGAGAAGGGATACATTAACCAGGCGATCCTGGAGCGCCACTTGCCCAAGTCAGAAAAGCCAAATACGGTAGAGATTTTCATTTGCGGTCCGCAACCGATGATGAACGCCGTTGAGCAAGCACTCTCCAACCTGGGTATTCCCTTCGGGGATTACCATTCTGAGCAATTCTCTTTGGTCTAAAGGAGGCAGGCATGCGGCAAAAGTTTTCAACCTGGCTGGCTGTCTTCATTGGAATTGTCATTCTGATACTGGCGATCGCTTTTGCGCTGCTGCAAAGCATCTAGGCAAGGACTCACCGGTAGCCAGGCTTGGAAGAATACTTCCAAAGGCAAGAGGAGAGTTCACTATTGATGCACAGGCTAGACTCGTTTTTGGAAGAGCGAAAACCATGACCAGTTGAGTAAATCAATCTCAAGGGTGTTGTGGATGATGGCTGGCGGTACCGAAGGCATGCTCATAGGCCACGATCAGGTAGTACTGCCAATCAAAGGAGTCTTGATAAACTGGCAGCGGGTTGCTATTTCGAGAAACAGCACCCTGCTTAAGATTCTTCTCCAAGAATTTAAGCATTTGCGTCCAGGCCTGGCCCTGAACGCCGCCTGCGCGAATGGACTCAATATCCGTCACAAAAGCATGCGGCTGCCCATCATAAATGGTGATTTCATTTGGGATACCAGCCTGGTTTAACGCAGCCTCAAAAGCGAGCACATCCTCCACGGGTATCGAGTTATCGGCTCCGCCGAAAATGCCCAGCACCGGACCGGGTAGAGATCGCAGCACCTGCGGGTCTGTGACTGGCGAGCCGTAGAAGATTACCGTAGCTGCCAGTTGATTGTTGTGCAGACTGTAGCTCAATGATGCGCGGCCGCCGTAACAAAATCCAGCAATCCCAATCCGATTTTGCGCCGCGTTGGGCTGTGCCGCAATCCAGGCGTAAACCGAATCAAGGTCTCGATTAACCTGATCAGGATTGTTTGTGATAACCTGGTAAATTGCTCTCGGGATCCATGCCGTGGTTGAGCCACGGAAAGTATCCGGGGCAACAACCAGGTACCCTTCCTGGGCCAGGCCTTCAGCTTTGTCAACGATGCTTTGGTTAAGTCCATAAAACTCATGGATCATGATCACAACTGGAAAAGGCCCCTCACCAGGCGGCGTCGCAACATAGGCACGCACCTCCGGCTCGCCATTTCGCCCGGGGATGGTGGTGTTGGTAACCGCGAGGATGCGCTCTTTACCTGCCAAAAAATCAATGGCAATCGAACCTGCCAAGAAGATGAAAAGACCGATCACCAGGATGAGCAAGCCCGATAGAATTCGCCTGACCATTTTCATCATTCACTCCAACACTGAACATATAACCCGATAAATTATACAAATACACTATACAATATTTGATAAAAACATAAGAAATATGACCGGCATTTTGTATAATATTTTTAGATCTTCGATAGAGGATGTAGCTTATGAAATATTTCCGGCTTTACCTGGTTTCACTGGCAGCCTTTTTCGCAATCGATATGGTTTGGCTGGGGCTCGTGGCGCGATCGTTTTATCAGCAGCAACTCGGCTTTCTGATGGCTCCCCGCCCCAATTGGTTCGTGGCAATTCTCTTTTATCTGCTCTTCATTGCCGGGCTGTTGCTCTTCGTAGTTCTTCCCGGCTTGAATGCCAATTCGCTTAAAGCAACTCTTTTCAAAGCGGCCATATTTGGCCTGATCACCTACGCCACCTATGACCTGACCAACCTTGCCACACTGAAGGATTGGCCGGTGCTGCTCAGCATCGTTGATATGCTGTGGGGCATGTTCTTGAGTGTTTCAGTCAGTTTCATCAGTTATGTTGCTGGTAAACGGCTGAATTAATGCGGTAATTTAGATTCCTTGTTTGATATTAAAAGGAGCAAATATGACAACAAAAACTGTTGAAGCAGTCAATATCCAAGGCGCCAGCGAACGCAAGTTCGCCGGCCTGCGGCGCTTCAACCTGGTGATGGGTTTCCTACACCTGATCCAGGGCATCTTCATGATACTGGTCAGCAATGACACTACCTATCCCATCTTTACGAACTTCTTGAATTTTGATGCTGCCACCCGCTCGCTCAAACCCAGCACAGAGCTTTTCTACGAAGTGCCGTTTGGGGTGGCCGTTTCGTTCTTCCTGCTCATTTCAGCGATGGCGCATTTTTACCTGGCGACGATTGGCTATGGCCGCTATGTGCAAAACTTAAAGAAGGGCATGAACCCGGTGCGTTTTTATGAATATGCCCTCAGTTCGTCGCTGATGATCGTTTTGATCGGTATGCTGATCGGCCTTTGGGACCTGGGTGCGATCATCCTAATCTTCACCCTCAACGCCACGATGAACCTGTTCGGCATCATGATGGAACTGCACAACCAGCACACCCAGAAAACGGACTGGACAGCCTTCATTTACGGCTGCATTGCTGGGATCGTGCCCTGGATCGTGATCATGCTCTACTTCATGGGTGCAATCAATTCTGGCGATGCCAAGCCGCCCACGTTTGTTTACGCCATCGTTCCGACACTGTTTGTCTTTTTCAACATCTTCGCCATCAACATGGTCTTGCAGTACAAGAAAGTTGGTCCCTGGAAGGATTACCTGTTCGGGGAACGCGTCTATATCATTCTTAGCCTTTTAGCCAAGAGCGCGCTGTGCTGGCTGATCTGGACCGGCACCCTGGCCCCCGTTTAGCGCGAGCCTGGGTTCTGTGCAACTGTATAGATGGGGTTGGCCGTAAGTTGAACGACAAAAGTGATCAACCTGCGGCCAATCACTTTTCATTCCCCTGGTGATATGATCCGTATGGGATCGTTAATCTCATCTGGTTGCGTCAATAACTGGAAAGGTCAAGGTGAAATGAATATGAAAATTGCCAAGATCATCTCGCTGGCTGGTTTGTTGGCCATGACAGGTATCCTGGTCTACGCATTCACCAGCGGAAATTTTTCCGCCGAAGGGGCAAAACTGCTCTCCATGCCATGGGGAATTGTTTCATTAGTGGATCTGTACGTCGGTTTTGCTCTCTTCTCATGTTGGATCGTGTTCCGCGAAAAGACAATCCTGCCTTCAGTGATCTGGGTGGTCCTGATGATGGTGCTGGGCTTTTGGGCCGGCGCGTTGTACACGCTCATTGCCTTACAAACCAGCCGTGGGGATTGGAACCGCTTCTGGTTTGGCAAACGCGCCAAAACGGCGTAAGAAAACAAGTATGGACGCGAACAAACGGCGGCTCATTGTCATTCTCCTGATTGGTGGCCTGGCCGTACTCGGCAGCTATTTATGGGGTGTACAAGCCCGCTCTGATGTCAGTCAGATCCTGTGGGGAGGAGTGCCAGAGATTATTCGCCCTCTTTACACGGTCAATATGTTTCTGGCCGCCGCGGGTTATTTTCTTTTCACCTTCTTCATACTTTACCGCCTGGAACCAGAAAAGGCAAAGGCGATCAGTCGTTTCGGGTACACAGTGTTTCAGATCCTTTATCTGGCTATCCTGATTCCATCTGCGCTTTGGCTGCCGCTAACCTTCCTGGCAGTGGATCAATCCAGCCAGGGATTACTCTGGCTGGTGCGGGTTGTTTTGATCGTGGTCGGCGCAGCCTCGATCGGCGTGTTGCTGGCTTTACATAAGGTTAGACCGCCGCAATCCACAGGAGCCTACCGGTTAGCCCTGGTCGGAAGCATTTTCTTCTGTATTCAGACGGTCATCCTGGATGCAATTGTCTGGGCAGTTTTCTTTCGGCTATAGCAGCGTGCCATCGTTTGGCCTTTGGAATGCAGGGTTGGTTGGCAGGTTTTTCGAAACGCTCTTGGAATGAGGCATTTTGATTGGTGTTTTTACAAACACAACTCAATAATTGCACTTGTCCCCAGCACAGAGCTACGCCCTTTGGGCGCAGGTCGCACCCCGGTTATAGCCCCTGCACCTCGATGGTGTCAAAGGCTATTAACAAAAAAGAACTGCTTTCGCAGTTCTTGTGTGTGCCCCCACGGGGACTCGAACCCCGGTTATAGCCTTGAAAGGGCTGTGTCCTAACCGCTAGACCATGGGGGCAGCGAGGAATATTTTACCAGATGCGCCACAGACGTCAAGGATTTTTATCAAACTCATCCTTGATTGGTGAAATCAGGCCGGGAACATCCACGTTTGGGTTGCTCACCATGCTTCCCACGCGCACAGCCTGCATTTCATCAGCCGGGTAAGGCACCAGCAAGCTGTTCAACCGGGCTGCATCGTTCCACGTGAGCCAGTTCCACATCTGCTCACCGGTCAGGATCACCGGCATTCGGTCGTGAATCTTCGCGACACGCTCGTTGGGCGAGGTGGTGATGATGGTGCAACTGCGCACATCTTCCCCCTCGGGTGAGCGCCACAACTCCCACAGCCCGGCGAAGCAGAAGGGCTTTCCATCTTTCAGGGTGATGAAATACGGCTGCGATGGTCCCTTACCACTGGCCAGCTTTTGCCATTCATAAAAGCCATTGGCCGGGATCAGGCAGCGCCGCCGGGCAAACGCCGCCCGGAACGAAGGTTTCTCAGCCAGCGTCTCCGCCCGCGCATTGATCATGCGGCTGCCAATGGACAGGTCTTTGGCCCACGAGGGCACCAATCCCCAGCGCATCCACTCCGCATTTCGGGTGGTGGCATCAGTGACAGCTAAGACAGGCTGGGTGGGCGCCACATTGTAACGCGGCGTCCAATCCGGGGGCAGGCTGTTCAACTCTAATTCCTCGCGAAGGTCATCCGCCGCCAGGAAGAGCGTAAATCGTCCGCACATGGGCACCTCCATGCAATACGTTCCTGCAGTTCAGATTATAATGGGTCTATCCCAAGATCGTGAGGTTTGCATGCCTTCTCCCCTGGTTGAATGTATCCCCAATT
>JAPKMQ010000101.1 GCA_026645875.1 Longilinea sp. | reverse complement strand
CCGCGGTCTTTATCCTCGGTCATCACCATGCGGTCCCAGGTGATGGTCACCTGGTTGCCGCTGCGCGTGGCCGCCACGTTGTGCGGCGGGCCGTACTGGTTGCTGCCGACCTTCATCAGGTCGGGCGTAGTGTAGCGAATGGTGGTGATATCTCCGGTGATGGAAAGCACCGAAGGCGCCGCCCAGCAGGCGTAACCCAGTTTGTCAAACTTGATCCACAGCCATGCCGAATAGGCGAAGCGCCCCCACACCACGCCCTTGTCGCCGGGGTACAGGTCGGCCGCGTGCAGGTAGGCCTTCGACGGGCCGTAACGGCAGTGCGCCTGCATGGTCACTTCCACGTCTGGCAGGTCAAAGGTCGGCGAGGGCGTGATGGTGGGCGTATCCGTGATGGTTGGCGTCAGCGTGATCGTCGGCGTGCGCGTGACCGTCGCGGTGGCGGTGAGCGTGGCCGTCGGTTCGGGCGTGTTTGTGCGTGTGGCGGTGGCGCTGGGTTGCAGTGAAGGCGTGACAGTCGGCACAGCCTGCGGCGCGGCGGCGCACGCGCTGAGCAAAAGCAGCGGCAGGATGAACAGGCACATCCCGCGCAGGGTCATTTTTATATGCATGCGTGGATTCTAGCACGCATAACTAAGAAACTCATTTGCAATGCAGGTCAAAACGCGGGCCGCTTTGCTTAAAAGCCGGCCTGGTTATCCCAGTAATCGTCCTCATCCTCACGATCCTCCCAGTCATCCTGACCATCTTCATCGAATGCGTCTTGCGTCTCGCCAGGATCACCAAACAACCCTCTCGAGCCGCCGTCCAGCCAGCGATCAAACAGGAACAGCGCGAACAACCCGTTCAAGGGTGATCCAGAGGGCTGTTCAGGCGGCTGAGGGGCGCGCGTCTCAGGTTGATTGCGTAAGGCAATATAGATCAGGACGCCAATGATGACTGCGAAAAGCAATCCTACACATTCCAAGCGCTATTCCATTTCCTTCAGGAAGCAAGCATCGATTTCAGTTTACTGGATCAGCGGAAAAAACGCCTCCACCGACGCGAAATACGGCACATCATTCTCGATCTTCTGCTTGCGACCGCGCATGAACTCCGCGCACCACGGGTCTTCCAGGTTGTTCACATCCATGCTGCGGTGGATGGCGATATACAGGTCGATTTCGCGCAGCTTGAGGAAGTGCGGGATCTGCGCCAGCCATTCCAATTCGATATCGTTTTCGAGCCGGTAGCCGGACAGAAATTCGTGCATGAACTGGCGGCCAAACTCACGGTCGGCCTCGGTGCAGTGCAGTGGCAGCACGTAGAACAGCGCCATGGCGATGTCGTAGGCGTACCAGCCGTACAGGCAGTCGTCGAAGTCGAACAGCGTGATCTGCCCGTCCTGCATAAAGAAGTTGCCGCCGTGGGCATCCTGGTGGATCAGGCCGTACACGTCCAGCGTGGTTGGCAGCGTGTGCAGGTAGGCCAGCAGTTCATCGTACTTGGCGATGACGGTTTCTTCGCCGGGCGGAAGGTAGCGCGCGGCAAACCCGTCCAGGTCGTCAAAAATCTCCGGCCGTTTGATGCGCCCGTCGGGCACCTGGTAGGTCTTCGCCAGCGCGTTCATCTTCCCCAGCAACCGGCCCAGAGTCCTGGGAAGGCCGTTCTGCCAGTCCTCGCGGCGCGGCGGCCTGCCCGGCGCTTTTTCAAAGCTGGCCGCCGAGAATAAAGAGCCATCCGCGGCAGTGAGGACTTCGATCAGTTTCCCATCTGCCGAAGGCAGCGGACGCGGCACGCTCACGCCGTGATCCGCCAGGTGGTTCAGCCAGTCGAGTTCCCCGGCGATCTGTTCCGGCGTGCGGTGCAGGCTGTGCGCAATCCGCAGGATTCGCGGCACGCCATCAACCTGGATTTCATAGATGAAATTTTCGAATCCGTCCAGGTCAACCGTCAAATCAGGTCGACCGCAAAAGCGGCGAACAGCCTCTTGCAGGATGCCATCGGTGTAAAGTGCGCGGCTGCGTTTGTCCATCCCTGCCAAGCCCCATTTTGAACCCTGAATCCCGTTACCGCCTTCTGCGCAGCAACCACCCCAGCAGCCCGGCCGCCAGCCCAAAGGCGGCCCCGAACGTAATCGCCTGCCGGGTGGTCGCGATCACTTTCACGTTTTCCCCCAGCGCGGCCCGCGGGGCAAGCAGCACGCCGATGGTGCTATTCTCAATTGTGGCCTGCTGGCTGTAAAGGATGCCAGACGTGCTGTCTACCATCTCAATGTCGTTGCCAGCCACCATCACCCCGCCCCCACTGTTGCGCATTTCGATGCCCGCGCCGGCGACCACGGCCTGGCAGAAGCCGTTGTCGATCTGCATGCCCTGCCCGGCCACCACGGCGCCGCAGGCGGCATCGCTGACGGTGGCGCTGCCCGCGGCCTGCACCATCCCAACCAGGCTGTCATGGACGCTGACATCCCGCGCCGCCACCCGCTCGGCCGTGCCGGTCACTTCCTCAACAGGTTCAACCGGTTCGACAGATTCGATACTCGCATTCAATTCGTCAGACATGGGATTCTCCTTTTTGCAGGCCCGCGGCCCGGGGGTTCAGGACATGACCACTTTGAAGCGCAAGCGGCAGTCGTCCTCGAACCACATCGGGAAGTTGGTGCCCCACAGGTTGTTATACAGGTTGAAGTGCACACCCTGGGTCAGGTCGGGTTGATTGTTATTGAAATCCAGCAGCGATGGGGTGCCCGGCGCGACCAGCGGCGCGTCCAGCGTTTCGATGCGCAGCAGCGCGTCGCCGTCCGCACAGGTCACGCCGCGTCCAACCGCGTGCAGGTGGCGGCTGCCGTTTTCCACCACCTCCAGCGGCGAAACCGGCTGCCCAAGCTTGTCCATGCGCCAGGCGGCCGCCGGCGAAACGCGCGGCGCAAACGACAACCACAGCGCCTCTGGCAGGCGGCAGGCGGGCTTGTCGAACCACTGCAACTCGACGCTGATCTCCGGCGTGCGCTCCGCGAAGGTATAGGTCAGGAAGAACTCGCGCGGGCAGCCGTAGTCCCGGACGGCCTGCGCCGGGCCTTGCAGGTGCGCCATCACCTGGCTGCCGCGCCGGTACAGGCGCACCGCCTGCGGCTGCCACAGCCTGGAGACCGGTTTTGCAGCTTCCAGCCCCGGTTTGGTGAAGTCCTCGCGGCTCCAGCCGTTGCCCTGCTCTTCCGGGCGGATGTACTGGTGGAAGAAACGCTCGTAATCCTCCGCCGAGAAGGTCTGGTAGCGCAGCCAGGCCAGCAGGTGATTGCCGTCCGCGTGCGCGCGGCCGCCGCGTTTTTGCGTCAGGCCGCTCAACGCGCCAGTCTGCGAATCAAAGCGCACCGTGAAGTGCGCCATCTCCAGCAACTGGGTTTCCACCGGCTGCCAATCCGATAGGTCCGGCCGCTCAGGGCGCAGCGCTTCCAGCCGTTTGCGCGCCTCGAAGCCGCGCTGCGTATCGCCCAGCCCAGCCACCGCGGCGTCAATGTAGGCGCGCTGCTCGGCCCACGAGGCTTCAAACGTGCGGAAATTCTCCTTCCCGCGCGCTGCCCGGAAGTCCTCCGCCGCATAGGCTTCGTGGTCGGCCAGGAAGGTTTTCTCATCCATGCCCCAGGTATGCTCAGGGATCATCAGCAGCTGCCGCTCGAAGCGGTCAAAGGCTTCGTCAGTGCGCAGGTTGGGCGAATCGATCAGCCAGGCCTTGCGCATGCGCAGCAGCTCGCGAAACTGCGCCACCTTGAGCGGATCGCTGCCTGCGCCATGAATCCACGTGTCGCCGATCTCCTGCTTCACCACCGGCAACGACGCGTGAAGGGGTTCCAGTTCGCGCGCGAAGTCATTCAGAGTCGAGGCGGTCACCTGCGCGCCGGGGAACTCGGCGCGCAAGTGCGCAAAGATTCCGGCGACTTCGGCCTCGTCCTGCGGCCCCAGGTTGTCGATCGAGTGGCCAAAGGCCAGCGCGGCGCGCCCGCCCGGCAGCGCAAACGCGCTTCCGTAGCCGCTCTCGTACATCACCACCACCTCCGCGCCGGAAGAATCCTGCCAGCGGAAGAGCGGCGGCACTTTGGGCACCGCCGAGCCAGGGTTGACGCCAATGTGCAGGAACTGCACGCCTGCCTCGGCCAGCAGCGGCACGATCCCGCGCGTGTGCCCGGGCACGTCGGTGAACTTGGCGGCCCGGGTCTGCACCCCGAAGCGCCGGTCCAGCCGCTGCGAGAGCAGCAGCCCGGTGCGGAACAGGTCGGCATCCATCAATTCCGTGTGCGTGGTGAAGGGCAGCGCATGCCAGGCAATCTCGCCGCGCTGGATGGCTTCTTCCATCGCGCGCCGGCCGGCTTCGTCGGCCTGCTCCAGATATTCGTAGATCAGCCACGAGCCGGTCGTCCAGATGAAGCGGTCCGGGGCTTCCTGTTCGCGCATGCGCCGCGCCAGCGCCAGCGCGGCCGGGATGTAATGGGTGAAATACTGCTGCGTAACGGCGGCGGCGTAATTGGTGAAACCGACGTCCAGGTGCGTTTTGAAGATCAGGTGAATTTTAAGCGGCATGGAAAATCCTTGGGAGCGTAAACGTGCCGAATAGATTCATCTTCAACCGCAGGGGCGATTCTTGGGTTGCCCCAACAGGAGAAAATATTCATGCGTTGAATTATTCTTAATTATAGCCGGGTATGACATTCTGGAGATTCATATTTCCAATCGACACTATAATCATATTGAATAGTCTGATTCACCCCGAGGAGCATCCCCATGACATCCGAAAAGATGAAGTCGTTCAATTACGCCATCGGCATGTTTGGCACCTCCATCCCGATCAACATGCTCAAGACCTACGGCGCGGCTTATTACGTCATCCAATTGGGCCTAACCACTGCGCAGTGGGCCTCCATTCTCTTCATTTACACCTTCATCGATGCGATCGACAACCCGGTCTACGGTTTCCTCTCCGACCGCACGCGCACGCGCTGGGGCCGCCGCCGCCCATGGCTGGTGATCGGCACGCCGCTGCTGGCGCTGGGATTAATCTTCTTCTTTTCCACGCCTGCCTTCCTGTCAGGCTCCAGCCTGCTCGCCTACGCCATGCTGTTCTTCATCTTCACTGGCACGCTCGATTCGGTCATCAACGCCAACTACGGTGCGCTTTTCCCCGAGCTGTTCCGCACCGATTCCAGCCGCGCATCCACCAATGCGCTGCGCCAGGCCTTCCAGTTGGTGGCGATGATCATCAGTATCGCGCTCACCCCGCTGGTCACCGGCGCCATTGGCTTCAAGCTCACCGCCATCATCTACGGCATCCTGGGCGGCGTGGTCATCCTCTACATGGCGCTCACCGCCAAGGAGGTGGCCGTTGAAGAGCACGAAGTCAAGCCCGGCCTGTGGAGCAGCCTGAAGGACCTGTTCCTCAACCGCAAATTCTGGCTGGCCGGCCTGACCAACGCCTTCTACAGCGCGGCCATGTCGCTGGTGCTGGCCTCGCTGCCCTTCTTTACCAAATACACGCTGCAAATTCCCGACAGCCAGTCCACCATCCTGTTCGCATCGGTGCTGATCATCGCCATCGCCTGCGTGGCGGTGTGGGCGCGCTTTGTGCGCAAGTGGGGGCTGATCCCGGTGTGGCGCGCCGCACTGGCCTCGCTGGCGGTGGCCTTTGGCGCGCTTTACTTTTCCAACTCGCTGGTCACCGCCGCTATCGGCAGCGCACTGGTCGGCTTTGGCTTTGCCGGCGTGATCACCACCATGGACCTGATCGGCGCGAAAGTGATGGACGAGGACACCCGCAAGCACAATGTGCGCCGCGAGGGCATCATCTCGAACGCGCTGGGCTTTATGAACCGTCTGAACGGGCTGTTCACCAGCGCGGCCTTCCTGTTGGTGGGTACCCTGTTCGGCTTCATCAGCGGCGACCAGCCCGGCACGCAGCCCGATATGGCCGCGCGCTTCCTACTGACGGTCTTCCCGCTGGCGCTGACGCTGATCTCGTTCGCCTTCTCATTCACGGTCAACTTCCCTGAAAATCAAAAACCGCCCGAAATTGGCACGCCAGACCCGCAAGCTGCTACTGACTGGTTGCCCAAGGAGTAATCATGGCTCTCATCCGCATGGACCATTTGCCGATCAATGTCAAGGTCAACCTGCCGCTCAACATCATCGTGCCCGAGCCGGGCGAGATGGGCGGCGTGCCGGTGCGCGACCGCAAGGTGCTGTACCTGCTGCACGGCCTGAGCGACGACGCCAGCGCCTGGTCGCGCTACTCGACCATCGAACTGATCGCCCGCCGGCTCGGCCTGGTGGTGGTGATGCCTTCGGTCGGGCGCAGCTTCTACGTCGACCAGCCCAACGGGCAGGCCTACTTCACCTACATCACCGAGGAACTGCCGCAGTACCTGCAGGACGTGTTCGGCATCGTACCGAAGCGCGAAAACACGCTCATCGCCGGACTTTCGATGGGCGGCTACGGCGCGTTCAAAGCCGCGCTGCTGCACCCCGAGCGTTACTTCGCCGCCGCCAGCCTCTCCGGCGTGCTCTCGATGGCGATCATGGCCACCCACCCCGACGATGAGCGCCAGCCCGAATTCGTGCACCTGTTTGGCGACCTGAGCAAGGTCGGTGGCAGCCTGCATGATCCGATGGTCTGGCTGCAGCGCGCCGCGCAGAACCCGGCCGCCCTGCCGAAGCTGTTCGTCGCATGCGGCCGCCAGGACGACCTCTACCCCCTGAACCGCATGTTCAAGGCCGCCTGCGAGCAACTGGGTGTGCCGTTGGATTACTACGAGGAAGACGGCGGGCACACCTGGCCCTTCTGGGACAAGCACATCCAGCGCTTTTTATCGCTGGTGCTGGAAGCGGATTAAGAAACCACAGAGGCACAGAGAACACAGAGAAGAACTCTTGTTAGAGATGAATGCCTATCGTTCTTCTCTCAGCTCCCTTCATAAATATACTCTGTGACCTCAGTACCCTAACGGGCATAATGTCTCTGTGGTTATTTTTCAGATTCAGTTCAATCAGGCGCTAATTCTTAAAGGTGAATCATGCAGGATATCATCCTAAAAACCATCCACATCGATCCCACCCAACAGGGCAGCTACTTCACCGTGCCCTTCGAGGTGCCCGAAGCCATCGAGCGGCTGTCACTGAATTACCACTATCCTCGCCGGCCGGAAATGGACCACGAGCTGCCCAATGGCCGCTACGCCGCCTGTGACGAATTGAACATCATCGACCTGGGCCTGATCGCGCCGGACGGCCGCCAGGTGGGCGCCTCCGGCTCGGATAAGCTGGCCTTAACCGTCAGCGAAACCGACGCCACCCCCGGCTACCTCCCCGGCCCGATCGTGCCTGGCACCTGGCAGATCCTGGTCGGCGCGTACAAGGTCGAGCCGGAGGGCGTGGATGTTGAATACAAGATCACGCTCGATCACAAAGACCGCCGCCTGTTCAAGGGCGACCTGCACGCCCACACGCTGGCCTCCGACGGCGTGCACACGCTGGAAGAACTGGCCTGGAAGGCCAAACGCAACGGTCTGGATTTTGTTGCCGTCACCGACCACAACCAGTTCGCGCCCGCCGCGGCCATGCCGCGCGTCGAAGGCGTCACCATGATCCCCGGCGTCGAGTGGACGCACTACCAGGGGCACGCCAACTTCCTGGGCATCGACCAGCCCTATGACGGCAGCTTTTTCACCAACACCTTCGAAGAGACACTGGCCAAATTCGAGTCTGCCCGCCAGCGCGGCGCGACCATCACCATCAACCACCCGCTGGACGATAACTGTGGCTTCCACTTCGACATGACGCGCCTGCCCTTCGACTGCCTGGAGGTGTGGAACGGCCCAATGCGCGAGTACAACCTCAAAGCCGTCGGCCTGTGGCAGCAATTGCTCAGCGCCGGGCGTAAAATCCCCATCTGCGGCGGCAGCGATTACCACCGCGACACGCCCTTCATTTTCCTGGGCGGGCCGACCATGGGCCTTTACGCGGGCTCGCGCGGCGCCAGCGATCTGCTGGCTGCGCTGCGCGCCGGTAACGGCTACATCACCTTCGCGCCCAACGGCCCAACGGTGGAATTGACCGCCGGTGATGCCATCCTGGGCGAGAGCGTGCATTGGGCCGAGGTGCGTGAATTGCGCATCCATGCCGATGGCTTGCTCAAGGGCGACGTGCTGCGCGTGGTCACTGGCGCTTCAAGCGATGTGCTGCTGCAGGCGCCCGCCGACGGCAGCGCAAGCCTGATTTACCCCATGGCCGCACCCGGTTTCGCCCGTGTCGAAATCCTGCGCACCTTCATCCCCGGCGTGCCCATGCTGCCCGCGCTGCTCTCCAATCCGATTTACTTTGACAAGGGCTAATCTTAGCCTTTCAACCCAGACAGCCGGCGCTGCCGGCTGTCTTTTTCTTTAAAATCGACTAAAAACATGCGATCTATCGTCCACCCGATGACTCGTTCGTGATTTTTGTGTCATAATACTCTTATCCCTTTTTCACATTTGAATAGCCGCAGGGGGCCTGCCAGGCTGGTCTTTGCCTTTTGGACGAATTGCGAACTTTGCTGCGAGGAGATCCAGATGGTTACAGATACGCATCCCACTTTGCCTGAGTTCGACTACTTCCGTCCGGAATCGCTGCAGGAAGCCAGCGCATTCCTGGCACAACACGCCGGCGAAGCCCGTCCGTTCCTGGGAGGGACGGACCTGTTCGTGCGCATGCGTGACGGTGCACTGGTGCCGCGCTACCTGGTGGACGTGAAGCACCTGGAAGGGACGGACGAACTGCGTTTCGATCCACAGCACGGGCTGACCATCGGCGCGGCGGTTTGCATGAACCGCGTGATCGCTTCGCCCGAAGTGCGGCGCGTCTATCCGCTGCTGGCCGAGGCCTGCCGCTCGGTAGCCAGCCACCAACTGCGCACGCGCGCGACGGTGGTAGGCAACGTGTGCAATGCCAGCCCGGCTGGCGACACCATCGGCGCATGCCTGGCGCTGGATGGGGTGCTGAACGTGCATGGAACCGGCGGCCCGCGCCAGGAGCCGCTCTCGGCCTTCTTCCTGGGCCCTGGCAAAACGAAGCTGCAACCCGGGGACATCGTCACCTCGATCCACTTCCCGCTTCCGCCGTTAGGCTGCGCTGGCACGTACCTCAAACTTGGGCGTAACCGCCTGAGCGACCTGTCAATCGTCGCCGTAACCGTGTTGGCTGCCCCCGACCCCGGTCTGCCCTCTGGTTGCCGCTTCCGCATCGTGCTGGCATCGGTTGCGCCGGTGCCGTTGGTCGCCGCGCAGGCCGAGGAATACCTGGCAAACCGTCCTGTCACCTCTGATTCGATCGCCGAGGCTGCCCGGCTGGCGGGTGCAGCATGCAAGCCAATTGACGATATCCGCGGCAGCGCGCGCTACCGCAAGTCCATGGTCAAAAACCTGACCGAAAAAGCGCTCACCGCGGTCTGGAATCAACTTCACCCCTAACCCCACACTGCCGCTCATCCGGCCATTTCACCCATCCACAAACACATTGGAGGATCGCATGTCCTTCCACGAAATCCAAATCACGGTCAACGGCGTACATGAACGCGTCAGTGTAAAGTCCAACCAGACGCTCATGCTGCTGCTGCGCGAGACCCTGGCCCTGACCGGCACCAAAAACGGCTGCTCGGCGGGCGAATGCGGCGCGTGCACGGTGCTGCTCAACGGCGAAGCCGTGAACAGTTGCATGGTGCTGGCGGCTGAATGCGACGGCGCCGAGGTGATCACGGTCGAAGGCCTGGCGGGCGATCCGCTGCAGGATGCGATCATTCGCCACGGCGGCGTGCAGTGCGGCTTTTGCACCCCGGGCGTGCTGATCTCAGCCCGCGCGCTACTCAACCGCAACCCCAACCCGAACGACGAAGAGATCAAAGAAGCGTTGGTCGGCAACCTGTGCCGCTGCACCGGCTACGTGCGCATCATCGAAGCGGTCAAGGAAGCGGCACGCCTGCAGGTATGAACTACCTGAGCGGATCATCCTGTTTTCGTAGGGCGTGCCCCGTCACGCGCTCTGGATCAAGAGGCAACCTATGGAAAAAAGCAGACTCCCGCAAAAACAAAGCCCCGTCGGTGAAAGCAAAACACGTATCGACGCACGTGAAAAAGTCACCGGCGCGGCGCAGTACGCGGACGATATCCAGTTCGGCCAACGGCTGCTGTATGCACGCATCAAGCGCAGTCCTTACCCGCACGCGCTGATCAAAAAAGTGGATATAAC
>JAPKMQ010000100.1 GCA_026645875.1 Longilinea sp. | reverse complement strand
ATGCAGTGGCTGCACGCCAGCTTTGGCGTGGGCATCACCCTTGGCCCCATCATCATGACCGTCGGTTTGAAAAACACCGGCATGTGGCGGACGGGCTACTGGGTGGTGGGCACGGCGCAAGTGCTGCTGGCAGTATGTTTCGCGTTGACAGCCTCCAGGTGGCGCAACGGCGGAACCGCCGCGGTGGAGGGCGAGCGTAAACTCACCGATTACCGCACACCCATGCGGCAAACGCTGCGCGAGCCGCGCGCCTGGTTGAGCATCCTGCTTTTCTTCCTCTACACCGGCATGGAAGTCATCCTGGGTAACTGGGCTTATTCGCTGCTGACCGAATCTCGCGGTATCGCTGCCCAGGCAGCCGGCTTCTGGACCGGCAGCTACTGGTTCACCTTCACCGTCGGGCGCGTGCTGGCCGGGTTGTACGCCAACCGCATCGGCGGACGTAAACTGGTGGCGGGCAGCCTGCTGCTGGCGTTGGCCGGCTCGCTGTTGCTGTGGTGGAACCCCAGCGACACGGTCAGCCTGATCGGCGTCGCAGTGGTTGGGTTTGCCATCGCTCCGGTTTTCCCGGCGCTGGTGTCGCTCACCAGCGACCGAGTCGGCGCGAAACATGCCGCCAATACCATCGGCATGCAGATATCTGCGGCTGGCCTGGGCGGTGCGGTGATATCTTCACTGGCGGGCGTGCTGGCACGGCGGATTTCGCTGGAGATTATCCCGGTCTACCTGAGCAGCGTGGCAGCCGTGCTGCTGGCCATTTTCTTGACGTCTGTCCTGTTGGCCCGCCGGCAGGAGCGGGCAGCATGACAAAAGCTGCGTGCATTTGCGTTCTGCCGAACCTGCACGGCGTGGGCGGGCCGGTTTCGTTCCGCGCGCGCCTGGGTGCCGGGTTGGCCGCGCGCGGCGTAATGCAGGTGGATGATCCGCACGACCCAGCGCTCGATGCAATCCTGATGATCGGCGGAACCAGCCGCATTGGCGATTTGCTGACGGCCAAACGCAACGGCGTGCGCATCGTGCAGCGACTGAACGGTATGAACTGGATTCACCGCAAGCGCTTCACCGGCGTGCGGCATTTTCTCAAATCCGAATGGAATAACCGGCTGCTGGCGCTGATCCGCGGGCGGATTGCCGACCATGTTGTTTATCAGAGCCAGTTTGCGCGCACCTGGTGGCAGACGGTGCACGGCAGCACCCGCGCCAGCCATGAGGTCATCTACAACGGCGTGGACCTGAACGTTTTTACACCCGAGGGCGAAGGGGAGCGGCCGAAGGACTTTATCCGGCTGCTGCTTGTGGAAGCCCACCTGGGCGGCGGCAACGAGCCCGGCCTGGAAAACGCGCTGGCGCTGGCCGCGCAACTGGCGCGGCGCGTGACTCAGCCGGTGGAGCTGATGGTGGTGGGCGAGGTGCCGTCGGGGTTGCGCGCGTCGATGCACATGCCGACCGGCGTGCGGGTCAACTGGGCCGGCGTGGTTCCGCGCGACCAGATTCCACGGGTGGACCGCTCGGCGCACCTGCTGTTTTCGGCTGACCTGAACGCGGCCTGCCCCAATTCAGTCATTGAGGCGCTGGCCTGCGGGCTGCCGGTGGTGAGCTTTGCCACCGGGGCGCTGCCCGAGCTGCTGGCTGGCGGCGCCGGCCAGGTGGCGCCTTATGGCAGCAACTACTGGAAGCTGGAGCCGCCGGTGGTGGAGCCGCTGGCCGATGCCGCGCAGGAGGTGCTGCGCCATCAGGAGGATTACCGGGCCGCCGCGCGTAAACGCGCCGAAGAATACTTTGGTCTGGACTTGATGACCGAAAAATATCTAAAGGCGCTAGTCGGATAGGCCGCACATTCGCCAACCGGGCCAGTCAGATTGAAATTCAGTTCTTAGCTTTGCACAAAGCGTTGATAGAAAACACTGAAGACTTCCAGAAATTCATCTGGAAGTTTCTCTTTGATTAGCGCCAGGATTTCGCCCGGAAAGCGGTGGTAATATGCTTCGGCAACCGAGCCGCAAATGGCGCCCAGCGTGTCGGCATCGCCGCCCAGCGAAACCGCCTTGCGGATGGCGCTTTCGAGGCTGTCTGACTCGTTGAAGGCGATCAGCGCGGGCGGGACGGTCCCCTGGCAGGTGACGTCAAATTGAAAACCCGGCCGGATGCTCGCAAGCGGCTCGTCCAGGCGGTAGCCAAAGCGCTCCTGGATCTCCCGCAGGATCGCGCTTTTCTCGATGCCGGTGCGCGCGTAGAAAATGGCCAGCGCGACGGCCTGCGCGCCTTTGATGCCTTCCGGGTGGTTGTGCGTGACGGCGGCGCTTTTTTCTGCTTCGGCGAGCACGTCCTCCACCGTATCGAAGGCCCACCCGATGGGGCTGACGCGCATGGCGGAGCCGTTCCCGAAGCTGTTGTAAGGCCGCGGATCCTCCGACCGCATCCACTTTCGGAATCCCCCGCCGTAGCCCGCGTCGGGATACCGGCGCGCGTACCGGATCAACGCGCTTTGATAATCACCATCGGTCAGGATGGCATCGGCGACGGCAACCGTCAGGACCGTGTCGTCGGTAAAGCGTGAGTTCCAAGCGATCAGCGGAAAATCTTCGTTAAAAGGTTGCGCGGCTCTTTCATAAATCGAGCCAATGATATCCCCCGCGGCCGCTCCCAACATGGTTCACGCTCCCGACAGCTAAAAATCCTTCAACAGCACCGCTTCGGGGCCGCGGAAGATTTCCCACGGATAGACGATGTAGGCGTCGGTGATGGCGGCGAAGTAGTCGGGGCGCAGCGAGCCAAACAGGTTGCGGTAGGGGTTGAAGTGCAGCACGCAGGTGGATACCAGCCCGGCCGCGCCGCTGATGCGGTTCTTGACGGCTGACATGGTGCGCCCGGAGCCCCACACATCATCCACAACCAAAATGCGCTTGCCGGCCAGCAGGCGCTCGTCGGGGAATTGCAGGAACTTGGGCCAGGCCATGATCAGGCGCGATTTTTCGCGCTCTTTATCAAACTCCACCTCGGCGGGAAAATCCACCGAGGCGGTCAGGATGCTGTCCATTTTGAGCGTTTCGGCCAGGATGCCGCCCGGGATCAAGCCGCCGCGGGTGATCATCAACATTGCGTCGAATTCGACCTCAAATTGCGGGATCAAATGATCGACTAACTTGTCTACATCGTTCCAAGTCAACACTTCACGGCGGGTCGCCATCCGGGACTGTCCTCCGAAGAGATTGTATATCAATTATATCAGGTTCAGACAGGGATTGTAGTAAGATTAATTCAAATCGCTTACTTGAGAGGTTCCCGCATGCCCAACCGCGTTGCTGAGCTGCTGCCGCGCCTGGAAGCGCAGCGTTTGCCCGGACTGGAGACAGGAAACAGCTGCCTGCTGCCGGATTATTCGGGTACCACGCTGGCCAACCTGCCCGCCAGCATTTGCCGCTGGCTGGGTGTGGATCCGCTGGGCCGCCCGGCGCTGCCTGCAGAGTGGTTGCGGTTGGCTGCCAGTGAGCGCTACCAGCATGTCATTCTGCTGGTGGTGGACGGGTTGGGCCTGAGCCTGTTTAAGCGGTTCTATAACAGCGACCCATGGGCAAGCTGGATCCAGGCGGGCGCGCTGGCGCCGATCACCAGCGTGTCGCCCAGCACCACGGCGGCCGCGCTGACCACGCTGTGGACCGGTTGCACGCCGGCAGAACATGGCATTATTGGCTTTGACCTTTGGCTGAAGGAATTTGGTATGGTGGGGAATATGATTTTCCACTCGCCCTCCGCGTTCAGCGGCGACACCGGCGGCCTGAAGCGCGCCGGGTTTCAGCCCGAGACCTTTTTGCCCGTGCCCACGCTGGGTACCCACCTGACCCGCCAGGGCGTCAAGGTGTTCTCGTTTCAACACAACGCCATCGCCCGGTCGGGGCTTTCGACCATGCTGCTGCCAGACGTGGAAACGCTGGGCTACCGCACGCTGACAGATTTATGGGTGACGCTGGCCTCGGTGCAGGATAGTCTGCCTGGCGAGCGCTCTTACACCTACGTTTATTTTGGCGATCTCGATGAGCTGTCGCACCGTTACGGGCCGGAAGATGAGCGCGTGCTGCTGGAATTTTCAGCCTTCACCCACCTCCTGGAGCGCTTTCTGCAAAAGCAGTCCAAAAAGAAGCGCGGCGACACGCTGTTCGCGATGGTTGCCGATCACGGGCAGGTATACACCCCGCGCATGAGCAACTATGAATTGCGCAATCACCCCGAACTGACGCGTCACCTGGCCATCCAGCCGACGGGGGAAGCGCGCATGCCGTACCTGTTCTTGCGGCCGGGCCGGGAGCAGGCTGTGCGCGACTACCTTGAGCAGGTTTGGGCGGGCCAGTTTGCCATTCTGCCAGGCGAACAGGTGCTGCAGGCCGGGCTGCTGGGTAGCGGCAACATCTACGCGCGCACCTATGACCGTCTGGGCGACTGCGTGGTGATGCCGCAGGGCAACGCCTACTGGTGGTTCCCTGACCGCGACAATCCGCTGATGGGGCGGCACGGCGGTCTTTCACCGGCCGAAATGCTGGTGCCGTTATTTATGCTGACAGTGTAATTCAGCGTGGGACGGGCTGCATGGCCTGAATTTAACGCTTGCGTTGATTCTCGCGCAGCATCACGCCGAGCGTGCCGATCACAACGATCAGGATCAGGATCACGGAACCCAGCACAATACCATTGGTCTGGGTGGCGTTGGCCAGATATTCCTGCGGAATGGGCGTGTTGCTGAAAACCGTCGTCTGGGCCGGCTGCGGCGTGGCGGTCAGGTCGGCCTGGGCGACAGCGTCGCCGCTGAATTGTTGCGGCGGCTGGCTGGAGGCCACCATCAGCACGAGGAACAGGATTGTGACCGCCAGGAGCAGCGTCCAGAGCGGTTCGACGCCCGCCAGTTTGCGGCGAAGCCGGGAATAAAACGAGGGATTTGTCTTCATGGGCTTGAGGGAAGGGTCAATTGGTTGGCGGCCTGTTGCGCGGCTTCAGCCGGGTCTGTGTGTTGTTGCATGACCTGCAGGACGGCTTCACGCAGGACCGGCCCGAGGGTATCGGAGATTTCGTTGACCGGGCGCAGGTGCGCGTTCAGGAGGATTTGCTGGAGCGGCGCGCTCAGGCTGGGGTTATCCCAGGCGGCCAGCGCGCTGGGGCGCGTGGGCAGGTAGCCCGCTGCCTGGCTCCAGTCTGCCAGGAAGCCGCTTTGCGCGAGGTGTTCAGACAATTGCAGGCCCAGCGCGCGGCGTTCGGGCTGCGGGTCGGTGATGCACCAGGCCCATCCAGCCGCGGCGCTGACCGGATTGCCAAAGGCAGGCAGCCTGGCGATATTCGTATCAGCAGGGAAATCGCTCAGGTAATGCGAAGCCCAGGTGACGACCCAACTGGCACGCTGCTCGCGGTAGGCCTGCCAGGCCTGGGAATCGGCGCTGAATTCGCCCAACCAGAATGGAAATGTGCTGAGTTGAGCGCCGCGCTGATACAGCTCCAGTACCGCGGTGAGCGCTGAAACGTCGATGTTCGGACGACCGTCCGCGCCGCGGAGCTGGCCGCCCGCGGCGCGGTAAAGCTCCAGCGTCAGCAGCGCCTGCGGATCGCCAGCCGGGAAAATGAGTGGCTGGTTGGTGTTGAGAATGGTTTGCCAGTCGTCCGCCGGAACCGGCAACCGGGTGGGGCGGTAGAGCATCACCAGGGCGTCACCCGCGAACGGGATGCAGAAAGGCGTGCCCTGCACGCTGGCCAATTCGCTGGCATACGCGTACCAGTCGCTCTGCTCAAGGCTGGTGTTCAACCCGGAGAGCGGGTAGATCAGCCCCTTGAGCGCGGCGGTTTCCATCAGGTCGCGCGGCAAGGCGATCACCGAGGGCATGGCCGATGGGGCGGCCAGGCTGGTGATTTCCAGCGATTCAAGCAGCCCGGCCGGTCCGCTCTGCGCTTTGATGCGCACGTTGAGGGTCAGACCATTTTGGTCGGCAAAAGCCTTCAGTTGGTCGCGCAACAGATCGCCGGCCGGCGTGCCGTTGTTGGGATCAAATTGCGGCGGCAGCCAGATGGTGAGCGTCTGCGTTTCGGGGAGCGCCTCGGGCGTGGCGGTGGCCGCCACGCTGGTGGGTTGCGGGGTGGTAATGGGAGTCTGCACGGCAGGCTGGGTGGACGCGGCGGGCAGCCAGGATTGGATCACCTGGCAGCCGCTGAGCAGAACTGCCAGAAGCAATCCGATTGTCACCGCCTTGAGGGCGGAAACCTGCGGCAGACGCCGGCCCGCGCAGGTTTCCGATCGTTCTAAATTCATTTCAGATCAATGGGGTGGCTGAGCAATTCGACCAGCAGCCGGACTCCGTTTTGCACATCGTTGTAATCGACCATTTCGGAGGGCGAGTGGATATAGCGGCAGGGGATGGACATGCAGCCGGCCGGTACGCCCGCGCGCGCCAGTTGAATGGCGGCCGCATCGGTGGAACCGGCTTCGAGCACTTCCATCTGGTAGGGCAGGCCGGCTTTTTCGGCGCTGTCGGCCATCCAGCGCACGATGCGCGGATCGGCCAGCATACGCCCGTCGCGCACCTTCACCGCCGGGCCTTTGCCCAGGCTGACTTCCATTGTGGCGCCTTTGGGGGTGTCGCCGACGCCGGTCACATCCACCGAAAGGCCCAGGTCAGGGTCCACGCCGAAGGCCGCCGTGGTCGCGCCGCGCAGCCCGACTTCCTCCTGCGTGCTGAAGACGAAGACCAGTTCGTGCGGGGTCTGCTTGCCCTTGAGTTGATGAATGGTTTCCACCAGCACGGCGACGGCGATGCGGTCATCCATCGACTTGGCCACCAGTCGGTCGCCGAGATCGAGGAAGGGGCGGTCGAAGGCGGCAAAGTCGCCGACTTTGACCGGACAGTTCTCGCGGCTGGTCGCGCCGACATCGATGAAGAGCTGCTCGATGGTGTGCATGGCGGAAGGGCTTTCGGGGCGGTCGCCGCCGATGACGCCGCGCGTGCCATTGACGAAGATGACGCGCCCGCCGTAGCAGGTGCGCGGGCTGACGCCGCCCACGGTGGTGAAGCGGATGAAGCCGTTCTCGTCGATGTGGGTGGCGATGACGCCGATCTCGTCCATGTGCGCGGCGAGCATCACGCGCAGGCCGCCCGCGCTCTTCTTGCCCACGCGGACGATCAGGTTGCCCAGCGCGTCGACCTCAAATTGGCTGGCCGAGGCGCCAATTTCCGATTTGACCAGGTCGCGGACGCTGCTTTCATAGCCCGACGGGCCGATGGATTCGACTAACTTTTGGATCAGAGCTTTCATCAAAAGACTCCTGGAAAGGACGTTCGGTGGTGAGAATTATCGCGGCTGCGCAAGCAGGTCGCGGTTCAGGCGGGTGAGGCTGTGATACAGCAGGCTGAAGGTGTTTTGCCAGTCGTTCATGCGGCTGACCAGCACCGCGCTGTGGGCGTAGCGCCCGGGGACCGAGACAGAGATGCTCGGCACGCCAGCGCGGGTCTTATGAATGGCGCCGGCATCGGTGCCGCCGCCGCCTGGTTGGCGAAACTGGTAGGGGATGCCGAGTTCATCGCCGGTCTGCGCCAGGTGGCGGACCAGGCGCGGGTCAGAGAGCGTGGCACCGTCGGCGACGTATACAGCCGGACCGGCGTCGAGACGGCAGTTGAATTTGCCGTTCTCGCTGCCGTCCCACACGGGCAGGTCGGCCGCCGGGGTCGAATCGACGGCGATGGCCACATCCGGGTTGAAGGCGTAGCCTGCCACGCGCGCGCCGCGCAGGCCGACTTCCTCCTGCACGGTGAAAGCCAGGCACAGCTCGACGTTTTCGGGGGCGTGCTTGAGCAGTTCGATCAGCGTGGCCACGCCCAGGCGATCGTCGAGGGCTTTGCCCACCAGGCTGGGGCCGATCTGGCGGAAGCTGGTGGCAAAGGTGGCGCGGTCGCCGACTTTGGCTTTGCCGCCAGGACCCAGGTCGATGCGCAACTGGTCCAGCGGGATGCTGCGGGCGCGTTCTTCGCGCGTGGTGAGGTGGATGGGGCGCGCGCCGATGATGCCGGGGGCGTGCTGTTTGCCCACCCACACGGGTTTGCCGACCAACTGGCGCACGTCGATGCCACCGACGGTGGCAAAGCGGAACAGGCCGCCTTCATCGTCGTCGACCAGCATGAAACCGATCTCGTCCATGTGGGCGGCCAGCATCACGCGCGGCGCGCCGTCAACTTTGGCCTTGCGGGTCGCCAGCACGCTGCCGAGCGCATCCACCTTCACTTCATCGGCCAGCGGCTTGACCTGCTCCAGCACGATGGCACGGACTTCGCCTTCGTCGCCGGAAACAGCCACCGCGTTGCTCAGGCGTTCCAACAGGTTGATCGAGTCGGCGTCCAGAACGGGCGCCTGGGGAGTTTGGGTCATTGCACTCATGGGTTAATCATCCCAACGCATTTTTTCAACAAAATCGGGCTCCAGCCGGGCAATGAATTCGGCCAGCAGGTGCCCGACGCGGGTGATATCTTTCATGGCAACCAGTTCGACCGGGGTGTGCATATAGCGCAGCGGGACGCCGATGACCATGGTGGGGATGCCCTCGGCGACCACCTGCAGGCCCATCGCGTCGGTGCCGGACATAAGCGGCATGGTTTCCATGCTGTTGGGGATGTCCAACTGGTCGGCCAGTTCTTTAAAGGCGGTGTACAGGGCGGGGTGCACGTTGGGCCCCCAGCCCAGGGTGGGGCCTTTGCCCAGCGGGTAGGTGCGGAAGTCATTGGCGCCGGGTCCCTTGGCAAAGGTGACGTCAATGGCAACGGCCAGGTCAGGGCGGATGTCGAAGGGCGAGGTGAAGGCGCCGCCCAGGGTGACTTCCTCCTGCGAGGTCGCCACGGCCCATACGTCCCAATCGTGGCGGGTTTTGACCAATTCATCCAGGCAGGCAGTGACGGCAGCTACAGAAGCGCGGTTGTCCAGGCTGTGGCCGGCCAGCGTCTCGCCGGCCAGCTCGACGGGCGGTTGGGCGAAGGAAACCAGGTCGCCGGTGCGCACCAGCCGGGCCACGTCCGCGGGCAGCAGGCCGGTGTCAATGAAGAGGTGCTCCATCTCGACAGTTTTGTCGCCGTTGCCGGGCGGCAGCAGGCGCTCGGGGGGCTGCACCACCACGCCGGGCAGGTCCTGCCGGCCGTGGACGGTGACCTGCTGCCCCGGCAGGATGCGCGGATCGACGCCGCCGATCTGGGTGAAGCGCAAAAAGCCGTCCTTCACCTGCGTCACCATCAGGCCGATGGCGTCCATGTGGGCTGAAAGCAGGATGCGCGGGCGCGGATCGGAACCGACGCCGCGGCGCAAGCCGTGCAGGCTGCCCAGGCGGCTGGTGGAAAGTTCGTCCACCAGCGGCTGCCAGGCGCGGGCGATCACCTCGCGGACGGGGCCTTCGTGCCCGGATAAGCCTGGAAGCGCGATTAATTCTTTCAGGAACGCGGAAATGTCAGTCATGGGTGAAAGCAATTCCTTTTGCGGGAATGAATTTACAGGTTAAGGCAATGCAGTTTCCAGGCCAGGGTCCGGGGGCGCGCTGGTCTCGGTGATGGTGGGTTGTTGCGTGTCGGTGGATGTGGGTTGCGGCGAAGGGGTGATGGTGGCCGTGCGGGTGGGGGTGACAAATAATGTATAGGTTGGACTGGGCGTCCAGGTGATGGTTGGCGTGTAGGTTTGGGTGGCGGTGGTGACGGCCGGTTGGGTGGTCGCCAGCGCGGGCAGCGGTGTTACCGTGTCCGTCGCGGTCATTTCCACCGTCGGCGAGGGCGTGCGGGTGGCGCCGCCGGTGACCTGGCGGACTTGCAGCAGGATTAACCCGATGCAATAGAACGGCAGGGTGGCGAGAATGATCAGAATGAGGGTGGAGCGCAGTCGGGCGCGCCGCTCTGCTTGGGTCGCCATGCAGGTGTCCTCCAAAAATGGTTAATTCATGATAACACCGCCCCTATGGGCTGGCAAGTCCGTAGGGCAGGCCAGTCCGGCGGCCGGGATCGGATTACTTGCGCAGCCCGTCCATCGGATTGGGCGCGTTGATCTGCGACATTTCCTTGCGCACGGTCAGGTACAGGTTTTCGGCCTTCAGGTCGGAGATGCTGTAGCAGGGGCTTTTCAAATGCTCGGCCAGAGCCGCGGCCAGGCCCTGATCAAAGGCGGCGTGTTCCATGTTGATGACCACGCAATGCACCTTTTCGCCCGCGATCTGATCGGCGATCTGGTAGGCTTCATCCTGCGGGGGTTGCAGGTGACTGATGGCGACGTTGCCCGCGCCGTCGGTGAGCACGATCAGCAGCGGCATCACATCCGGGTGCAGCAGCATTTCGCGGCGCAGCACGTCGTAAGACATCTGCAGCCCGGCAGAAAGCGGGGTTTTGCCGCCGACCGGGATGTCGGCCAGCGCGCGCTGGGCCAGCATGACCGAATTAGTGGGCGGCAGCACCAGCGTGGCGCGGTCCTTCTGGAAGACGATCAGGCCGACGCGGTCGCGGCGCTGGTAGGCGTCGGTGAGCAGCGAGAGGATGGCGCCCTTGGTGGCGGCCATGCGCTCGGCCACGGCCATCGACCAG